>DASVUO010000032.1:0-11941 GCA_036386995.1 Allosphingosinicella sp.
AGCCCCCGCGCTCGCCGCGATGACGGTTCGCCCGCCGACGCAAGGCGCGGCAGTGCCAGCCAATCTGGGAGGCGCCGTGCTCGTCCCCGCGGACTACCGCGCAGTCGGCAAGTTCCCGAATTATTTCCGTACAATGATCACCCGCATGGTGCCGATCGAAGGCATCCTCGCTTATCACCGCGACCGGGTGATCGACGTCAAATCCACCCGCTAACAACCGCGCGTACGCCCACGCCTTCCCCTCGCCATAAACAAACGTTAGCACTTGCAGCATGACCGCCCTCGACATCATCGTCCTGCTTCTCGTCGGCGGCGGCCTCCTCCAGGGCTGGTTCAAGGGCTTTGTCGGCGAAGTGCTCAGCCTCGCCTCGTGGATCGTGGCGATCGTCTTCCTGAAGCTGCTCCACACCCCTGTGACCGACGCGTTGACCGGCGCCGTCGGCACCCGCTCCGGCGCCGCGGTGCTTGCCTTCGTGCTCGTCTTCGGCATCGTCTTCGGGATCGGCAAGCTCGTCGCCCGCCGCGTCGGCGGCGGCGTCAAGCGCTCCAAGATCGGGCCGTTCGACAAGCTGCTCGGCGCCGGCTTCGGCGCTCTCAAGGGCCTCATCGCCGCGACCTTGCTCTACCTTGGTTTCAACCTCGTCTACGACACGATCTGGGGCAACACGGCCCAGCGCCCGCAGTGGCTCGCCACCTCGCGCACCTACCCGTTGCTCTACGCCAGCGGCAGGGCGGTAGTGGATTTCGTCGAATGGCGCCGCGGCGTGCCGAAGGAGCCGGTCTACCGCCAGAAGACCCCCGCCACCGAAAGTTCGAACGCTAGCCGATGACCGAGATCCGCCTCCACGATACCATGGCGCGGGAAAAGCGCGTCTTCACGCCCGCCGATCCCAACCGGGTGACGATGTATGTCTGCGGCCCCACCGTCTACAGCCGCGCCCATATCGGCAACGCCCGCCCGGCGGTGGTGTTCGACACGCTCTCCCGCCTGCTCCGCCACGTCTACGGCGAGGGCAAGGTCGTCTACGCCCGCAACGTCACCGATGTGGACGACAAGATCATCGACGCCGCCGCCTCCGAAGGCGTCGACCCAAGCGTGATCACCCGCCGCTTCGAGCACTTCTACCTCGCCGACATGGGCGCACTCGGTGTCCGTCCGCCGGACCTCGCGCCCAAGGCGACGGAAACAGTGGCCGAGATGGTGGCGATGATCGCCCGGCTGATCGAGACCGGCAACGCCTACGAAGCGGACGGCCATGTCCTCTTCAACGTGCCCTCCGATCCCGATTACGGCGCGCTCGGCCGCCGCGACCGCGACGCGATGATCGCCGGCGCCCGGGTGGAAGTCGCGTCGTACAAGAAGGACCCGTCCGATTTCGTCCTGTGGAAGCCGTCGCCCGAAGGAGTAATCGGCTGGGATAGTCCCTGGGGCCGCGGCCGCCCGGGCTGGCACATCGAATGCTCGGCGATGATCGAGAAGCACCTCGGCCAAACCATCGACATCCACGGCGGCGGGCTCGACCTCATATTCCCGCACCACGAAAACGAACTCGCCCAAAGCCGCTGCGCCCATGATCAGGCGCCGCTCGCCCGCTACTGGCTGCACAACGGCTTCCTTTCGATGGCCGGCACAGAGAAGATGTCGAAGAGTCTCGGCAACGTCGTCACCGTCGGCGATTTGCTGGAGCAGGGCCACAAGGGCGAGGTGCTCCGCCTCGCGCTCCTCTCTGCGCACTACCGCCAGCCGCTGGAATGGTCGGAAGCGCTGATCGCCCAGTCGAAGGCGACGCTGGACAGGCTGTATCGAACGGCGGGAGAGGCCGAAGGCGGGGAAGCGGACCCAGCCGTGCTTGAGGCGCTGGCGGACGATCTCAACACGCCGCTGGCCGTGTCGCGGCTCTGCGCCATCGACGACGCTGCAACCTTGCGTGCCTCCGCCCAGCTGCTCGGCCTGCTTGCGGAAGGCCATTCCGCCTGGTTTCAGGGTGCGGGCGACGAGCGCATCGATGGGCTGGTCGCCGCCCGAACCGAAGCCAAGAAGAATCGCGACTTCGCCGAGGCCGATCGCATCCGCGCTGAACTGACGGCTGAGGGCATTCTCCTGGAAGACGGGCCGCAGGGCACCACCTGGCGGAGGGCCTGACGTGGCTGCCGCGCTCTACACCCGCGAAATCCTCCGCCTCGCCGCTTCCATCCCGCACCAGGGCCGCCTCGCCGCGCCGCACGCGACTGCCGAGAAGCGCTCGCCTGTCTGCGGCAGCCGGGTGGTCGTGGACGTCGCGCTGGACGGGAAGGGGCGGGTCGCCGCGCTCGGCCAGGACGTAAAAGCCTGCGCCCTCGGCCAGGCCTCCGCCGCTCTCTTGGGCGCTCACGCAATCGGCGCCACCGCCGCCGACCTTGCCGCCGCCCGCGACGCCCTTGCCGCCTACCTTGCTGGCGAGTGCGAACATTGGGACCTTTGGCCCGGAATCTCCCTGTTCGCCGAGGCACGCCCCTTCGCCGCCCGCCACCCGTCGATCCTTTTGCCCTTCGAAGCCGCCGCCGAAGCCGCGCTTGCCGCCACCGCCGCCGCCGCTAAGGCGGCCTGATGGAGCAGGAAACCAGCCACGCCGCCGCGCTTCTGCTTCGCGATGGGGTGATCATCCTCGGCGCGGCGATGGCGTTCGTGATGCTGTTCCGCCGCCTCGGCCTCGGCGCGGTGCTCGGCTACCTTGTCGCCGGCGCGCTGATCGGCCCGCACGGCCTGCGCCTCATCGGCGCGCCCGAGGAGATGCTGCACATCGCCGATTTCGGCATCGTGCTCCTCCTTTTCCTCGTCGGGCTCGAGCTTCACCCGAGCCGGCTCTGGCGCCTCAAGCAGGACATATTCGGGCTCGGCCTCCTCCAGGTTGTCGTCGCCGGCATCGCAATCAGCGCACTCATTTTCGCCTTCACCGGCTTCACCCTCGGCGCGGCGCTTGCTCTCGGGCTGCCGCTCGCCCTCTCGTCCACCGCCCAGGTCCTGCCGAGCCTTCGCGCCTCGGGCGAAATCAACACACGCGGCGGCGAGCGCGCTTTCTCCGTCCTCCTCTTCCAAGACCTGTCGATCGTGCCTTTGATCACGATCATCGCCGCTTTGTCCCGGGTCCCCGCCGCCGCCGACGCGCCGACAGGGCTCCAGCTCGCTTTCTACACGATTGCCGCGATCGTCGGCCTGGTTGCTGCCGGCCACTTCCTGATCAACCCGCTCTTCCGCCTCGTCGGCCGCATCTCCGAGCGCGAATTGTTCATCGTCGCCGGCCTGTTCATCGTCCTCGCCAGCGCCGCGGTGATGGAGGCGCTGAATCTCAGCACGGCTCTTGGCGCCTTCATCGCCGGCGTGATGCTCGCCGATTCGCCTTACCGGCACGAGCTTGAGGCGGACATCGACCCGTTCCGCTCGCTTCTGCTCGGTATGTTCTTTGTCGCCATCGGCATGAGCATCGATTTGCCGGCGGTGATGGACAACCCGCTGTTCGTGGTCGGCATGGCGGCGGCTCTGATCGCCACCAAGGCGGCGGTCCTGTTCGGCCTCGCACGTATGTTCGGCATCGAAAGCCGCCCCGCTTTCAAGCTCGGCCTGCTGCTCAGCCAGGGCGGCGAGTTCGCCTTCGTGCTGTTCGGCGGCGCGCAGGCGTCGGGGCTCATCGCGCAGGAGGCGGCGAGCCTTTTCACCGCCGTCGTTACCCTGTCCATGGCGACCACGCCTTTCTTGATGATGCTCAACGACTGGCTTGACCGCCGCGGCGCCATTCAGGCCGGGCGCGACCTCGAGGGGCCGGAAAATAGCGACGACACCCGCACCATCGTCATCGGCTATGGCCGCTTCGGGCAAACGGTGGCGCAGATGCTGATGGCCAAGGGCATCGGCGTCACCCTGATCGATTCGAAGCCGAGCCAGATCGAGCTTGCCGGCACCTTCGGCTCAAAGGTCTATTACGGCGACGGCACCCGGCTCGATCTCCTCCGCCTCGCCGGCGCGGCGGACGTGAAGGCCCTGCTGTTCTGTATCGACGGCAACGACCTCACCGCCCGCAAACTCGAGCCTATCCTGGAAGCCTTTCCGCAGGCGGCGGTGTTCGTCCGCGCCTTTGACCGAATCCACCTGATGGAGCTGGCCCCGCTCGACCTCAAATGCACGGTGCGCGAAGTCTACGAATCGGCGATCACCATGGGCCGCGAGGCTCTAAACATGTTTCTGGACAACGAAGACGAGGTGAAGCGCGTCGAACAGGAGTATCGCGACCGCGACAGCGAACGGCTTCACCAGCAGACCGAATCGGGCGATCTCCACGCGCTCAAGGAGACGATGTTTACGCCGGAGAACACACTGGACGACGATCAGGCGAAGGAGGACGCCAGGAAGGCCTCGACCTCGGCCAGCTCCACCGACTGATCCACAAACGCCTCGCCTATGCCGCGGGCAAGAATGAACGGCACCCGCCCGCCGCTCTTTTTCTTGTCCCCCGCCATATGCGCAACCAGCGAGGCAGGCGTCCCGAACGCCGGCCGCACCGGCAGCCCAACCGAAGCGAGGTGCGCCGCGACCCGCTCGGCGTCTCCGCGCGGGCAAAGCCCCCGCTCAGCCGAAAATGCAAAAGCGAGTGCCATCCCCACCGACACCGCCTCGCCGTGCAGCAGCCGGTCGGAGAAGCCCGCTTCCGCCTCCAGAGCATGCCCGAAAGTATGGCCGAGGTTGAGCAAAGCGCGGCGCCCCTTCGTCTCCCGCTCGTCCTCCGCGACAATCGCCGCCTTGGCGCGCACCGATGTCTCGATCGCATGCACCCGCGCCTCCACGTCCCCCGCCAGCAGCGCCGCCGCATGCTGCTCGCACCAGGCGAAGAAGTCTGGGTCTACGATCAGCCCGTATTTCACCACCTCCGCATAGCCGGCGCGAAGCTGGCGCGGGTCGAGCGTGTCGAGCATCGAAGGGTCGATCAGCACCGCCGCCGGTTGGTGGAAGGCGCCTACCATGTTCTTTCCCGCTCCGGCATTGATCGCCGTCTTGCCGCCCACCGAGCTGTCCACCTGCGCAAGCAAGGTCGTCGGCACCTGCACGTAAGGGCAGCCGCGTTTGAGAACCGCCGCCGCGAAGCCGGTCAGATCACCGATCATGCCGCCGCCGAAGGCAACGAGGTGGTCCGAACGCTCCACCTCCAGCGCCAGCAGCCGCTCGATCAGCCTCTCCAGCTGCTGCCAGCTCTTGCTGCCTTCGCCGGGCGGCACGGGGATGATCTCCAGCCGCAGCCCACTCGCCTCCAGCCGCCGCCCTTGCGCCGCCCACACCTGCTCGTCGGTGACCACGATCAGCCGCCCGCCGCGCGCGAACGGCGCCAGCGCCTTTCCAGCCGGGTCGAGCAGCCCCGGCGCGATGGTCACCATGTAGCTGCGTTCGCCGAGCGAAACCTCGATCCGCTTCACTTTTCCTCCCCCCGCTTCGCCAAGGCCGCCACGATCATGTCCACCGCCCGCTCGTGCGGCACCGATTCGCTGCGGATATGGATATGGGCCTGCGCGTAAAAGGGCCGCCGCGCCTCGGCGAGGGTTTCCAGCACCGCCGCCGGGTCCTTGCCCTGCAGCAGCGGGCGATGCCCGCGCCGCGACACGCGCTCGGAAAGGGTAGGGATGTCGGCATCCAGCCAGACGGCGATGCACCGCTCCAGTATCAGGTTCCGGGTCCGCTCATCCATGAACGCGCCGCCGCCGGTGGCGATCACCTTATGCGGGCCGCCGATCAGCCGGGCAATCACCCGCCGCTCGCCGTCGCGGAAATTGGCCTCGCCGAAATCGCTGAAGATTTCCGACACGCTCCGCGCCGCCGCTTTCTCGATCTCCTCGTCGCTGTCGATGAAGGGGAGGGAGAGCCGCTTCGCAAGCCTGCGCCCCACCGTCGACTTGCCCGCGCCCATTAGGCCGACGAGGACGATGCAGCATTTGAGTGGGGCAAGCGCAACGTCCATGGCGGCGGGGGCTATACATAAGGCGGGGTCGTGGGGCAAAAGGCCCGCCATGCGTAGCAGATCCTCTTTCGCCCCGGCCCGGCGCCGCCGTTCGCCGCTTCCGACGATCCTTCTCACCCTCCTCGTCCTGTTGATCGGCTTCCTGATCTGGGCGTCGACCCGCAGCAGCGAAGTGCCGACCCAGCGTATCGAGCAGGATGTGACGAATGAAGCCCTGGCGCGGTAGGATCCTGCTGCTGGCGGGAGTGGCGGGGCTCGCCTTCGCGCTTCCCGCCTCCGGCCAGCGCGACGCGCCGCAGGAGGCGGAGCTTCCGCCCGGCTTCGGCGATCCCGGCACGCCCGCGCCGGCGCCCGAACCCAAAGCCGCGGAACCCGACAACGCCGCCGAACCCGAAGCGTCGCCACCGCCGCCGGCGAGCAGCGGGGAGGGCTCCGGAGTCTCCGTCAGCGATTCGCCGCTGATCGAGAATTCCGCCCAGGAAGACCTGGAAGCGCTCGCCGCCCAGAACCTGCCGCCACCCATCGAGATCCCGGACGAAGCGCGCCGCCCGACCAACGTCGTCGGCGTGCTCGGCGACGACAATGGCGGCTTGGGCTTCAACGCCTGGGGCGACGCGCACGGACGGCTGCTTACCGGCTTGATGGGCCGGATCGATGCGCCTTTGCCGTCGCGCTGGGGCTCGATCCTGCTCCGCCGCGCCTTGCTCACCCAAACGCCAGCGCCGCGCCTGGTCAACGAAGTCGACTGGGTCGCCGAGCGCGCCTGGCTGCTGCTGCGCATGGGCGAGGCCGATGCCGCACGCGCGCTGGTCCAGGCGGTGGACGTCGATCAGTTCACGCCGCGGATGTTCTCCGTTGCCGTTCAGACGGCACTTGCCACCGCCGACCCGGCGGCCTTGTGCCCGCTGATCGGCCCGGGCCGTGAAGTCAGCCCGCAGCCTTATTGGCCGCTTGCCCAGGCGATGTGCGCGGCGCTCGAAGGCAACGCCTCGCAGGCCAGCCAGCTGATCGACCAGCAGCGCCGCCGCCTCGGCGCCGGCGACATCGATCTCCTGCTCGCGGAAAAGGTGGTCGGCGCCGGCACCAACACCCGCCGCGCCGTCACCATTCAGTGGGAGGGGGTGAACACCCTCAACACCTGGCGCTTCGGCCTCGCCGGCGCCACCGGGCTGAAGGTGCCGGACGCGCTGATGAACAGCACCGGCAACCACGTTTGGGCCTGGCAGGCGCGGGCGCCGATGATCCCGCTCGCCGAGCGCACCCGCGCCGCCCACGCCGCGGCGGTCGCGGGCGTCTTCTCGCACGCCGCCTTGGTGGAGATGTACAGCCTGCTCGCCGACGGCACCGATGCCTCCGAGCTTGAGGACACGGTCGCCGGCCGCCTGCGCCGCGCTTATGTCGCCGGCACCGCCGAACAGCGGCTCGACGCGATGAGGGGCTTGTGGGGCGAGGATTCGCTCGGTGATCGCTACGGTCGGCTGCTGCTGACCTCCACCGCCGCTTTGCGGATCGACCCGTCCGAGAAGCAAGGCGAGCGCGCCGCCGATCTCGTCGCTTCGATGATCGCCGCCGGTCTCGACGCTCAGGCCGCGCGCTGGGGCCCGGTGGTGGACCAGATGGGCGACGAAGGCGACCGCGCCTGGTCCATTCTCGCCGTCGGCGCTCCGCGCCCGGCCGTCGACCTCAGCGCCGGCCAGGTCGAAGCCGTCGCCGAGCGGTTCGAAGGCCATCACGGCCAGATGCTCGCCGCCGCGCTTGCCGGCCTCGGGCGGTTCAACGACCCCGCAGCGCTTGGCGTGGATCCGGCGCCGCGTGATCGCTGGAGTCAGATGATCGCGCTTGCCGCCCAGCGTCATCAGCCGGCCACCGTCTCCCTGCTCGCGGCGACCGCGATGCAGACGCCGTCCTGGCGCGGCGTGCCCCCGCAGCATTTCTTCCAGATGATCAAGGCGCTGCGCCAGGTGGGGCTCGATCACGAGGCCCGGATGATCGCGGCCGAGGCGATGACCCGGCTGTGACCGAGGCCGGCGAGGACAGGCGGCTGATCGGCGCCTTCCTCGAAATGATGGCCGCGGAAGCCGGGGCCGCGCGCAACACCCTGCTTGCCTATGAGCGCGATCTGCGGGGGGCGTCCGAACTGCTTGAGGGGCGCCTGGCGGCCGCGACGCCCGACGATCTGCGCGGCCTTTCCGAAGCCTGGCTGCCGCTCGCCCGCGCCACCGTTGCGCGCAAGGCCGCGGCGCTGCGCCGCTTCTTCGCCTTTCTGCACGACGAAAAGCTACGCGGCGACGATCCCTCCGCCGCTCTGCCGCGCCCCTCGGCGGCGCGGCCGCTTCCCAAGATCCTCGATCACCGCGCCGTCGATGCCCTGTTCGCCGAACTCGACCGGCGGCGGGAGGAGGGCGCCACAGCCGCGGCGCTTCGCCTCACCGCTCTGGTCGAGCTGCTCTACGGCTCCGGCCTTCGTGCGACCGAGCTCGTCTCGCTGCCCCGCCACGCCGTCCGCCCCGACCAGCCCTTCCTGATCCTGCGCGGCAAAGGCGGCAAGGAACGCCTCGTGCCGATCTCCGATCGCGCTCGCGCCGCGGTCGCCGAGCATGCCGCTTTGGTGCCCCGCGACAGTCTCTGGCTCTTCCCCTCCGGCAAGGCGCATCTCAGCCGGGTGCGGCTCTACCAGATGTTGAAGGAACTGGCCGCCGCCGCCGGCATCCCGCCGGAGCGGGTGAGCCCCCACGTCCTGCGCCACGCCTTTGCGACCCACCTGCTCGAAGGCGGCGCTGACCTGCGCGCGCTTCAGCTTCTGCTCGGCCACGCCGACATCGCCACCACCCAGATCTACACCCATGTCGACAGCCGCCGGCTTGTGGAGCTGGTCAACAGCCGCCATCCGCTCGTTGACGCGCGGAGCCGGGGGGCCTAGCACCCGCCCCGCTTATGGCCACCTATCTCGACTTCGAAAAATCCGTCGCCGAACTCGACTCCCGCATCGAGGAGTTGCGCGAAACCGCGGAAGGCAGCGACCTCAACATCGAGGGCGATATCGATCGCCTGCAGGCCAAGTCAGACCGGATGCTGCGCGAAACCTATGCGAAGCTGACGCCGTGGCAGAAGACCCAGGTCGCCCGCCACCCGGACCGGCCGCACTTCAAGGATTATGTCGCCGGACTGATATCGGACTTCATGCCGCTCGCCGGCGACCGCAATTTCGGCGAGGATCAGGCGATCCTCGGCGGCTTGGGGCGCCTCGGCGACCGCAAGGTGGTGGTGATCGGCCACGAGAAGGGTGACGACACCGCGAGCCGCCTCCGCCACAATTTCGGAATGGCCAAGCCCGAGGGCTATCGCAAGGCGATCCGCCTGATGGAGCTCGCCGACCGTTTCGGCCTTCCGGTGGTCACCCTGGTCGACACCGCCGGCGCCTTTCCGGGTGTGCAGGCGGAAGAGCGCGGCCAGGCCGAAGCCATTGCCCGCTCCACCGAGCGCTGCCTGTCGCTAAAGGTGCCCCTCGTGGCCGCAATCGTCGGTGAGGGCGGATCGGGCGGCGCCATCGCCATCGCCGCCGCCAACCGTGTGCTGATGCTGGAACACGCAATCTATTCGGTGATCTCGCCGGAAGGCTGCGCTTCGATCCTGTGGCGCACCGCCGAACGCGCGTCCGACGCTGCCGAAGCGATGCGGATCACCGCCTCCGACTTGAAGGCTTTGGGCGTCATCGAGCGCATCGTTCCCGAGCCGATGGGCGGCGCCCACCGCCGGCCGGAGGAAGCAATCGCCGCCCTCGGCCGCGCCCTTGGCGAGGAGTTGGACGCCCTGTCGCAGCTGTCGCCTGAGCAGATCCTCAACGAACGCCGCGCCAAGTTCCTCGCCATCGGCTGAGGCCGCTTCGGCTTGGCGACAGGAACCCGCCGAACCCTCCTGTGTTTGTTACGCCGACGATTTCGTTCGCGTAACCAGGAGTACCCCCCATGAAGTCTAAGACGCTTCTTGCGCTTGCCGCCTCGGCGATCGCGATCGGCTCGGCCAGCGGCGCCGCCGCGCAGAGCAGCAAGACCCGCTCCATTTCGCAGGGCAGCGCGCAGCAGGCGGCGAAGCAGCATCCCGAGATCGTTGAACAATTCGGCGGCGAGGAAACGGGACCGCGAAGCGCGTACGTGCGCTCCGTCGGCGCCAAGGTCGCCGCGCAGACGAACATCCAGGGCGGCGCGAACGCCTTCCGGATCACCACGCTCAACTCGCCGGTGATTAACGCCTTCGCGGTGCCCGGCGGCTACCTCTACATCACGCGCCAGCTGCTCGGCCTGATGAACGATGAAGCCGAACTCGCCTCCGTTCTGGGCCACGAAGCCGGCCATATCGCCGCCCGCCACAGCCGGGACCGCAGCCGGGCGAATATTCTCAGCCAGATCGTTGCGGGCGTCGCCGCCGTCGCTACCGGTTCCCAGCAGATCGGCCAATATGCTGGCTTGATCGGGCAGGGCGTGTTTTTGAAATATTCGCGCAAGCAGGAGCTCGAGGCCGACGATCTCGGCGTCCGCTACATCGCCGGCGCCGGCTACGATCCGATGGCGTCCGCATCCTTCCTCGCCACCCTCGGTGCGGCGACCTCGCTCGAAACCCGCGCTTCCGGGGGTGCGGACGAGCGCCAGACGCCAAGCTGGGCGCGCACCCACCCGCTGAGCTCCGAACGCGTCACCCGCGCGACCCAGCAGGCGCAGAAGACGGGCCTCTCCGGCCGAGGCCTGCGGAATCGCGATCAGTACCTCGCGCAGATCGACGGCGTCATGGTTGGCGACGATCCCAAGCAGGGCGTCATCGAAGGCCGCACCTATACCCATCCGGACCTTCGACTGCGCTTCTCGGTGCCCCCGGGCTACGGCATGCAGAACAGCAGCACCGCCGTCAGCATCGTCGGCCAACAGGGCCAGGCGATGTTCAGCACCGGCGCCTTTAGCGGCGATCTTGGTACCTATATCGCCCAGGCCTTCCGCTCGGTGGCGGGCGCACAGACGCAGGTGAATTATACGCAGCCGCGCTCCACCACGATCAACGGCATCCCCGCCGCATACTCCACCGCGCGGGTCGCAACCCAGAACGGCCAGGTCGATCTGACCATTTTCGCATACCAATTCGCGTCCAACAGCGCCTATCACTTCGCGATCATCACGCCGGCGGGGCAGGGCCTCGGCCCGTTCAGCCCGATGGTCCAGTCCCTGTCTCGAATTACGGCGGCGGAAGCGGCGGCGATCCGGCCGCGGGTGATAGACGTCGTAACGGTTGGGCGCGGCGACACGGTGCAGAGCCTCGCCGCACGCATGGCCTATAGCGACATGCAGCTGGAGCGCTTCCGCGTGCTGAACGGCCTTGCCGCCAATGCGGCGCTTACACCCGGTCAGCGCGTCAAGCTCGTCGTCTACGGAACGCGCGGCTCCTGAACGCAAAGGGGCGGCGGAACATGGTTCCGCCGCCCCGGCTGGTTGCCTGTGGCTGAACTAAAAGATTAGTTCATGTTGCCCGCAACGGTGGTGAAGCTGTTGCTCACGCCCTTGCCGACCGACTTGACGGCGGTGATCATGGCGACGGCGATTAGGGCAGCGATCAGGCCGTATTCAATAGCCGTCGCGCCCTTGTTGTTTTTGATGAACTTGCGAATCTTCAACATGTCCGGTCTCCTGTTCCAAAGCTTTGGAAGTCCACACTTCCGTGCCCCCATCTGGTGTCGGGTAGCAGTTGCGGTTTTAGGGCGATGAAGTTTCCAAAAGGTTATCGCCCAACCTTACCGGAAAAAAACTTTCAGGTATTTGCCGACACGTTGTTGCCGACGGCGTTCCACATGGTGATCGCGCCGTCCGCGGCCGCGATCATTGCGCCGATCGCCGCGATGGCGATGAAGGCGGCGATCATTGCATATTCAACTGCCGTTGCCGCTCTCTCTTCGTGGAGCAGCTTCCAAAATGTGCGCATTG
>DASVUO010000033.1:0-3499 GCA_036386995.1 Allosphingosinicella sp.
CGCGCGCGCTGGATCGCGCTTGCCGCGACGCTCGCCGATTTCGCGCTCGGCATCCTGCTGTGGGCTTCGTTCGACATCGGCGGGGCGCAGTGGCAGTTCACCGAATATGCGCCGGTGTTCGGCCGCTATTTCGCCTGGGCGATGGGCATCGACGGCATCTCGCTGATGCTGATCATGCTGTCGGTGTTCCTGATGCCGATCTGCATTCTGGCGAGCTGGACCTCCGTCACCAAGCGGGTGCCCGAGTATATGGCCGCCTTCCTGCTGATGGAGGCGTTGATGCTCGGCGTCTTCATGGCGCAGGACATCTTCCTGTTTTACATCTTCTTCGAAGCCGGCCTGATCCCGATGTTCCTGATCATCGGCATCTGGGGCGGCGCCGAGCGGATTTACGCGAGCTACAAATTCTTCCTCTACACGCTGCTCGGCTCGGTTCTGATGCTGGTCGCCATGCTGTGGATGGTGAACCAGGCGGGGACGACCAACATCCCGCAGCTGATGGCGCACGATTTCCCGGTCGGGGCGCAGACCTGGCTGTGGCTGGCCTTCTTCGCCTCCTTCGCGGTGAAGATGCCGATGTGGCCGGTCCACACGTGGCTTCCCGACGCCCACGTCCAGGCGCCGACGGCGGGCTCGGTGATCCTCGCCGGCGTGCTCCTGAAGCTCGGCGGCTACGGCTTCATCCGCTTCTCCTTGCCGATGTTCCCGCAGGCCTCGGCCCAGCTCGTCTGGGTGGTGTGGGGCCTTAGCCTGGTGGCGATCGTCTACACCTCGCGCGTGGCGCTGGTGCAGCGCGACATGAAGAAGCTGATCGCGTATTCGTCCGTCGCCCACATGGCGTTCGTCACCATCGGCATCTTCGCCTTCAATCAACAGGGCATCGAAGGCGCGCTCGTGGTAATGCTCAGCCACGGCCTGGTGTCCGGTGCGCTCTTCCTCTGCGTCGGAGTCATCTACGACCGTCTGCACACCCGCGAGATCGACCGCTACGGCGGCCTGTCCAACACCATGCCGGCCTACGCCGTGCTGCTTCTGCTCTTCACAATGGCCTCGATCGGCCTGCCCGGCACGGCGGGCTTCGTCGGCGAGTTCCTGGCGCTGATCGGCGCCTACCGGGCGAACAGCTGGGTCGGCGCGGTCGCGACCACCGGCATCATCCTGGGCGCGGGCTACATGCTCTACCTCTACTGGCGCGTCGCCTACGGCACGAGCCGCAACCCCGACGCGGCGGCGATGCCCGACTTGAACAAGCGCGAACTTGCCTCGCTTGGCGCCATCGCCGCGGTGGTGCTGTGGATGGGCGTCTACCCGGAAAGCTTCCTTGCGCCGATGCGCGAGGACGTCCGGCTGCTGCTCGCCCGGGTCGAGCCCGCCGCGCCGCAGAGCGACGCGAAGTTCGTCGAGGGCAACGCGCCGGCCAAGGCCGCGCACGGCTCCAGCCACGGTGCGCCCGCCGCCCATGCCGCGCCCGGCGACGCCGCGCCCGCACACGACATCGCTGAAAAAGGAACGCATTGATGGGCCAGTCGCTCGCACTGACCCTGCCGGAGATCATCCTCACCCTCGGCGCGCTTGCGCTGATGATGATGGCGGCGTGGATGGGAGACCGCAGCGCGCGGCTGCTGACCTGGCTCGCCATTGCCGTCTTCGTCGGCGCCGCCTTTGCCGTGCCTGGCGTCCGTGACGCAGGCGGCGTTGCCTTCGACGGCCTCTACGTCGCCGACCGCTTTGCCGCTTTTTCGAAAATCTTGATCTACGTCGCCGCCGCCGCCTCGCTTGTCGCGGCAAGCGGCTGGTTCACCCGCGACGGCGACTATCGCGCGGAATATCCGGTGCTGGTGCTGCTCTCCGCGGTCGGCATGGGTATGATGGTGTCGGCGGGCGACTTGCTGACGCTCTATGTCGGCCTCGAGCTGCTCAGCCTCTCCTCCTACGTGCTCGCCTCCTTCCAGCGGAAGGACAACCGCTCCGCCGAAGCCGGCCTGAAATACTTCGTCCTCGGCGCGCTCGCGTCCGGCATCCTGCTCTACGGCGTGTCGTTGCTTTACGGCTTCACCGGATCAACCCTGTTCGGCGACATCGCCGTTGCTCTGCAGAAGGACGGCGTCTCGACCGGCGAGCTGTTCGGCCTAGTGTTCGTCCTCTCCGGCATCGCCTTCAAGGTTTCGGCCGTGCCGTTCCACATGTGGACGCCCGACGTTTACGAAGGCGCGCCGACTCCGGTCACGGCCTACTTCGCCTCCGCCCCCAAGGTCGCGGCGATGGCGCTTCTCACCCGCGTTGCGATCGAAGGCTTCGGCCCCGCAACCTTTGAGTGGCGGCAGATCGTGATCTTCATGGCGCTTGCCTCCACCGTGCTGGGCGGCGTTGCGGCGATCAACCAGCCGAACATCAAGCGGCTGCTGGCCTATAGCTCGATCAACAATGTCGGCTTCGCGCTCATCGGCCTCGCCGCCGCCAACCGTGAAGGTGTGGCCGCGATCCTGTTCTACATGACCGTCTACGTGGTCATGACCATCGGCTCGTTCCTGGTGGTGCTGCGCATGCGCGACGCCGAGGGCAAAGCGGTGGAGAGCATCGCAAGCCTGTCCGGCCTGTCCCGCACCCGGCCGATGCTGGCCGCGGCGATGGCGATGTTCATGTTCAGTCTCGCCGGCATCCCGCCCTTGTTCGGCTTCTGGCCCAAGTTCATGGTGTTCAACGCGGCCGTGCAGGCGGACCTGACCTGGCTCGCGGCGGTCGGCATCGCGACTTCGGTAATCGGGGCCTATTATTATCTGAAGATCGTCAAGACGATGTACTTCGACGACCCCGCGCCGGCTTATGGCGAGACCAAGGACGTGCCGCAGTCGGTGCTGATCGCGGCCTGCGCCTTGTTCGTGTCTCCGCTCGGCTACCTGGCGATACCGCTCCTCGATCCGCTCACCCTGAACGCTGCCCGCGCGCTGTTCTAAGCGGCTTGCGGCCTTATGAGCGGACTGGCGCGGGCAGGGCCTTGGCCTTAGGGTAAGGCCATGACCGCGCTTCGCCTGACCCGCTCGATCCTGCCGCTGCTTCTCGCGCTCTCCGCGCCTCTCGCAGCGCAGCCGGCCTTGCAGCAGCGGGTGGAGGCGCAGCTTGGCGCGGCCGGTGCGGGCACACGGTTCGGCCTGGTGGTCGCGGCGGAGGACGGGCGGGAGATCGTTGCGATCGGCCCCGACGGCCGCTTCATGCCCGCCTCGAACACCAAGATTTTCACCACCGCCGCCGCGCTGCACATGCTGACCGCTGTGGAGTTCCCCGACGCCGAGGGCGGCGCCAGCGTGCGCCTGGAAGGCAAGGGGACCCCGGACGTCGTGCTCGAAGGCCATGGCGACGCAAGGCTCTCCAGCGCCCCCCATTGCGTCACCGACTGCCTTGCCATGCTTGCCGATGACGTCGCCGCCCGCACTAAGCTCGTGCGCAACATCGTCGGCGACGACAGCCTCTACCCCGATCAGCGCTGGAGCCCCGGGATGAG
>DASVUO010000034.1:0-8938 GCA_036386995.1 Allosphingosinicella sp.
GTGGCAGCGGCGGTGCTGGGTCGCTTAGATCTAGCCCTTCTGTTCCTTGGCCTCGGCCTGCTCGTCATCTGGAAGCATCGCGGCAATCTCGACCGCTTGCTGTCGGGTACCGAGCCCAAGGTGGGCGCAAGCCGCAATGGCTGACACGGGCGCGAGCGAAGACCAGATCGCTCGGCTGCGGCTGATCCGGTCGGAGAATATCGGGCCGGTCACCTACTTCCAGCTCCTCGCCCGCTTCGGCTCCGCCGCTGCCGCCATGTCGGCTATTCCCGATCTCGCCGCGCGGGGCGGCGGCCGCGCGCCGAAGCTCGCCAGCCGGGCTGCGGTGGAGCGGGAAGTGGAGGAAGTGGCGCGGCTCGGCGCGCGTTACCTGTTCCTCGGCCAGGGGCTCTACCCGCCGCTGTTGGCCGAAATCGAGACCGCGCCGCCCGCGCTGATCGTCAAAGGCCACCTCACCCTGCTCGACAAGACGGCGGTGGCGGTGGTCGGTGCGCGCAACGCTTCGGCCGCGGCCTGCCGCTTCGCCCGCCAGCTTGCCACCGGCCTCGGCGACGCGGGTGCAAGCGTCGTCTCCGGCCTCGCCCGCGGCATCGACAGCGCCGCGCATGACGGCTCGCTGGAGGCGGGCACGATCGCCATCGTCGCCGGTGGGATCGACGTCGTCTACCCGCCGGAGAACCAGGCGCGGCAGCAGGCGATCGCCGAGCGCGGGCTTCTGGTCGCCGAGCAGCCGCCCGGCGTCGAGCCGCGCGCACGCCACTTCCCTTCGCGCAACCGGATCATCGCCGGCCTCGCCCACGGCACGGTGGTGGTGGAAGCGGCGCCGCGCTCCGGATCGCTGATCACCGCCCGCTTCGCCGCCGATTTCGGCCGCGAAGTGATGGCGGTGCCCGGCTCCCCGCTCGATCCACGCGCCCAGGGCTGCAACCAGCTGATCCGCGACGGCGCGACCCTGATCCAGAACGCCGACGACGTGATGGAAGCGATCAACCCGCTGCGCATCCGCCCGTTCCGCACCCCCGATCGCAGCTATGCGGCGCCCGAAGCCTCCGCCGATGCGGAGGAGCGGGACCGCCGCGCCGTGGCCGAGCTGCTCAACGGGACGCCGGTGCCTGTGGACGAGATCATCCGCCAGTCGGCCCTCCCGCCGGCAGTGGTGCATACCGTGCTGCTGGAACTGGAACTCGCCGGCCGCCTCGAACGGCACGCGGGAGGCAAGGCAAGCCTCGTCGGCTAAGCCTATCCTAAGCGGCGCAAGATGGCGGCTTGACGGGGCGTCTTTGGGGTCACCACCCTATGCGCGTACGTGTAAGGACCCTTCCGCCCCATGAAACTCGTTGTTGTCGAATCGCCCGCCAAGGCCAAAACCATCGAGAAATATCTCGGCAGCGGATACCGCGTGCTGGCCTCCTACGGCCACGTCCGCGATCTGCCGCCCAAGGACGGTTCGGTGAACCCGGACGAGGGTTTCTCGATGGAGTGGGAGACCTACGCGGATAAAGCGCGGCAGCTCAAAGCGATCACCGACGAGGCGAAGAAGGCGACTTCCTTGATCCTCGCCACCGATCCGGATCGTGAAGGAGAGGCGATCAGCTGGCACGTTCAGGAGGTGCTGCGGAAGCGCAAGGCGCTGCCCGCGGACGTGGAGCGGGTTACCTTCAACGCGATCACCAAGGCGACGGTGCTGGAGGCGATGAAGCATCCGCGTGCGCTGGACGAGGATCTGATCGACGCCTACCGCGCCCGCCGCGCGCTTGATTACCTGGTCGGCTTCACGCTTTCGCCGGTGCTGTGGCGCAAGCTGCCCGGCGCCAAGTCGGCCGGGCGGGTGCAGTCGGTTGCGCTTCGGCTGGTGGTGGACCGGGAGCGCGAGATCGAGCTGTTCCGGGCGCAGGAATATTGGAGCGTCGCCGCGCTGATGGAGGCGGACGGGACGGAGTTCCTCGCCCGGCTGGTGCGCCTTAAGGGCGAAAAGGTCGACAAGCTCAGCCTTGGCGATGCCGACTCGGCCGAAGCCGCCAAGGCGGCCGTGGAGGCAGGCCGCTTCTCCCTAGCGAGCGTCGAGGCCAAGGAGCTTCGCCGCAACCCGCCGCCGCCTTTCACCACCTCGACGCTTCAGCAGGAAGCGGCGCGCAAGCTCGGCTTTTCGGCGAGCCACACGATGCGGGTGGCGCAGGGGCTCTACGAAGACGGCACCATCACCTACATGCGTACCGACGGTGTGCAGATGGCACCGGAGGCTGTGTCGGCGGCGCGTAAGGCGGTCGCGAACCGCTTCGACGCCGGCTACGTGCCGGACAAGCCGCGCCACTACGAATCGAAGGCGAAGAACGCCCAGGAAGCGCACGAGGCGATTCGTCCGACAGACTTTTCCAAGGACCGGGCGGGCTCCGGCGACCATGCGCGGCTTTACGACCTGATTTGGAAGCGGGCCTTGGCAAGCCAGATGGCGTCGGCGCGGCTGGAGCGGACCACCGCCGAGCTGACCGACGGCACCGGGCAGACCGGCCTTCGCGCCACCGGCCAGGTCGTGCTCTTCCCGGGCTTTCTTGCCCTTTACGAGGAAGGCCGCGACGACGAAGGCGACGAGGACAGCCGCCGCCTGCCGCGCCTCAAGGAAGGGGACGCGCCGGCGAAGAAGAAGGTGATCTCCGAACAGCACTTCACCCAGCCGCCGCCGCGTTATTCGGAAGCGTCCTTGGTCAAGAAGATGGAGGAACTCGGCATTGGGCGCCCGTCCACTTACGCCGCGACTCTGCAAACGTTGAAGGACCGCGGCTACACACGCGTCGAGAAGAACCGCTTCATCCCGGAAGAAAGCGGGCGGCTGCTGACGGCCTTCCTTGAGCGCTTCTTCGAACGCTACGTGTCGTTCGATTTCACCGCGCACTTGGAAGACGAACTCGACGACATCTCGGGCGGCCGGGCGGAGTGGCAGAAGGTGCTCGAAGCCTTCTGGCGCGACTTCAAGCCGAAGACCGCCGAGATCATGGAGCAGAAGCCTTCGGAGATCACCGTTGCGCTGGACGAGTTCCTGTCGCCCTGGCTGTTTCCAGACAAAGGCGACGGCTCCGACGCGCGGCTCTGCCCGGCCTGCGGCGACGGGCGGCTTGCGCTTCGCGGCGGCCGCTTCGGCGCGTTCGTTGCTTGCTCGAACTATCCGGAGTGCAAGTTCACCCGCCGCTTCGGCCAGGGTGTCGACGAAGCGGGCGCCGACGCTGGCCCGGAGATCCTCGGCCAGCATCCCGAGACGGGGCAGGACATCAGCCGCAAGAGCGGCCGCTTTGGGCCGTATATCGAAATGGGTGAAGGGAAGGAGGCCAAGCGGGCGTCCATTCCCAAGGACGCGGGCGAGCTTGATCTCGACCTCGCAGTCCGGCTCCTGTCGCTGCCCAGGACGATCGGCGCGCATCCGGAAACCGGCGAGAATATCACTGCTTCCATAGGGCGTTACGGCCCGTACCTCGCGCACAATGGCAAGTATGCGAAGCTCTCCTCAACCGCCGACGTGTTCGAAACCGGCATGAACGCGGCGGTGGTGAAGCTTGCGGAGGCCGCGGCGGGTGGAGGCCGCGGTCGAGGCGCGGCCCGCGAGCCGCTCAAGATCCTTGGTGCCCACCCGCGCACCGAGCTTGAGATCAAGCTGATGGAAGGGCGCTTCGGCCCCTACGTCACCGACGGCACCACCAACGCGACCTTGCCGAAGTCCATCGAACCAGACGGTCTGACCTTGGAAGAGGCCGCGCAGCTGATCGATGATCGGGCGGCAAAGGGCGGTCCGGTCAAAAAGGGCCGCAAGCCCGCCAAGAAGGCGCCGGCGAAAAAGGCGGCGGCCGACAAACCCGCTGCGGCGAAGAAGCCCGCTGCTAAGAAAAAGGCGCCCGCCAAGAAGGCTCCGGCGAAGCCGAAGGGCTGATGGGGAACGTCTGGACCCTTGGCCGCGCCAGCGGGATCGGCGTGACGGCCGCTCTGCTGGCGCTGCTCCTCTGGCCGTTCCTGGCGAAGAGCGAGCAGGCGCTGCTTTGGCCCTTCGCGGCCGGTGCGGCGGTGGCGGGGCTGTGCGGCGCGTCCGTGCTTCTGATCACCGCCTTCGACATCGTCACCCGCCGCCGCGGCCGGCGGATTCGGCCGGTGCGCGGCTTCGACATCGCGCTTGGGTTGGGGCTGGTCCTGCTCAGCCTCGCGCAGCTGCACAGTGCCGCGGGGCAGCTCCCGGCTTAAACATAGCGGCAGCCGGCGCAGGCGGGGTCCTTGACGATCCGAATTGAGCGCATCGCGGGTTTGAGGCCGTCGATGATGTGGATGCGCCCCGCTGCTTCGTCGCCGAAGCCGACGATCTGCCGAACCGCCTCAAGCGCCGCGAAGCTTCCGGCGATGCCGGCCATCGCGCCGAGCACGCCGAGTTCCGAGCAGGTGTCGCAATCCTCCGCGTCGAACGCGTCCCCGACGAAGCAGCGGTAGCAAGGCTTGTCCGCCTCCCAGCCGCGAAATGTGCCGACCTGCGCCTGGAACTGGCCGATTGCTGCGAAGACCAGCGGGACACGTGTGCGGGTGAGGAAGTCGGAGACTAGTAGCCGAGTCGCGAAATTGTCGCTCCCGTCGAGCACCAGGTCCGCGCCACCGAGCAGCCGCTCGATCGAAGCGGCCGTAACTCGCTCCTCCACCGCCTCCACCCTCACGTGCGGGTTGAGCCGCGTGACCTGCTCCGCCGCCACGGAAGCCTTCGGGCGGCGGACATCGCCCGTACCGAACAGGATCTGGCGCTGGAGGTTGTCGAGGCTGACCCGGTCGTCATCAAGAATCCGCAGGGTCCCGACTCCCGCAGCGGCCAAGTACTGGATCGCCGGGGCGCCAATGCCGCCCGCGCCGATCACCGCAACCGTTGCCGCGCGCAGCTGGTTCTGCCCCGCGCCGCCGATCTCCTTCAGGACGATGTGGCGGGCGTAGCGGTCCAGTTCGTCGTCGCTGAGGCTCACCGGCCGGTGGAGCCGAACCCGCCGGCGCCCCGCGCGGTGTCGTCCAGTTCCTGCACCTCGGTAAGCGACGCCCGAAGCACCGGCGACGGCACGAGCTGCGCGATTCGCTCGCCCCGTACCACCTCGAACGGCTCGGAGCCGAGGTTCGCGAGGATCACCTTCACTTCGCCGCGATAATCGCTGTCGATCGTGCCGGGGGTGTTGAGGCAGGTGATGCCGTTCTTGAGCGCCAGCCCGGAACGCGGCCGCACCTGCACTTCATGGCCCTCAGGGATGGCGATGGCGAAGCCGGTGGCGACGGCATGACGCGCGCCCGGCGCAAGGGTGAGGGTCTCGGCGGCGACGACGTCCATTCCGGCCGCGCCGGCGGTTGCGTAGGAAGGCAGCGGCAGACCCTCGCCATGCGGCAGGCGCTTCAAGGTGATATCAATCATGACCTTTCCTTTTCCCCAGCGCCTCAGCGATACGTGCGGCAAGCCGCCGCGCGACCTCCATCTTCGGCGCCTCGTCCCAGTCTTCGGTGGCTTGTGACGTGACCAGGTGAACCCGGTTGCGCTCGCCGCCCATCACACTGCCCGAGACATCGTTAGCAACGATCCAGTCGCATCCCTTGCGCGCAAGCTTGTCGCGGGCGTTGGCGATCACGTCGTCCGTTTCCGCCGCGAAGCCAACCAGCAGCCGCGGGCGCTGCGGGTGCGTGGCAAGCGCGGCAAGTATGTCCGGGTTCTCGGTCCAAATAAGCTGCGGCCGGCCGCTGGCTTTTTTGAGCTTGGATGGCGCCGCCTCCACACCCCAATCCGCCACCGCGGCGACCAATATCGCGGCGTCGGCGGGTAGGGCGGCCTCCACCGCCTGCGCCATCTGGCGCGCGGTCTCCACGTTCACCCGCTCAACACCGGCCGGGAGCTTCTCGGCAACCGGCCCGGCGACCAACGTCACCCGGGCGCCGAGTTCGGCAAGCGCCTCCGCGACGGCGAAGCCCTGCTTGCCCGAGGAGCGGTTGGCGATGACCCGTACCGGATCAATCGGCTCGTGCGTCGGACCGGCCGTGACGATGACGTGCTTGCCGGAAAGCGGCCCCCGCTCGCGCAGCTTGGCTGAAATGGCGGCTGCGATCGCTTCGGGCTCTGGCAAACGCCCCGGGCCGTACTCGCCGCACGCCATCTCCCCCTCGTCGGGCTCCAGGATCGTCACACCGTCCGTGCGCAGTTGCTCGACATTGCGCTCCGTTGCCGCGTGCTGCCACATGCGCACGTTCATGGCCGGCACGGCGAGCACCGGCTTGTCGGTGGCGAGGAGGAGCGTGGTGGCGAGGTCGTCCGCGATCCCCGCCGCCATCTTCGCCAGGAGATCGGCCGTGGCGGGGCAGACGACCACCAGATCCGCCTGACGGGAGAGCTGGATGTGGCCCATCTCCACCTCGTCCTTCAGGTCCCACAGGCTGGTGTGCACCGGCTGCTCGGACAGCGCCGCAAGGGTCATCGGCGTCACGAACTGCGCACCGCCTTTGGTCAGCACGCAGCGTACGCTGCCGCCCGCCTTGCGGATCAGCCGGATCAGCTCGCACGATTTGTAGGCGGCAATGCCGCCGCCGACGATCAAAAGGATCGATTTGCCCTGCACGGCCCTAAAATAAGAGCAGTGCCGCCGCCGCGCCAGCAGCAGCCGCCAGGATCGCGGTGACCGTGTAGCGCAGCCCGTGCCGCGGCTGCACCACCACCACGTCGGGAAGCGGAGGATCGGGTGGGGCGGCCCCGGGGGCCGGATAATAATGATCGATGCGGCGAATGAGCTCGGGGATCATCGCGAAAGTGCGGAAATCGGTCACCAGGCGGTCGGCAAGCGCCGCTTCGGGCCCGAGTTCGCCGCGCATCCAGTCGCGCAGGAACGGCTCGGCCGCTTCCCACATGTTGATGTCCGGATCGAGCGCGTGGGCGACGCCTTCCTCCATCACCATCGTCTTCTGGAGAAGCAGGAGATGCGGCTGGGTCGGCATTTCGAAGTCGCGGGTGATGGTGAACAGCCCGTCGAGCATCTGCCCGATCGAAATGTCCTTGACCGGCAGGCCGCGGATCGGCTCGCCGACCGCGCGCAAAGCCGTCGCGAACTCGTCGACATTGTGGTGCGCCGGCACATACTGGGCTTCAAAATGGATTTCCGCGACCCGCCGGTAATTGCCGGTGAGGAGGCCGTAGAGGATTTCGGCGAGCCAGCGCCGCGCCTGCCGGTCGATCCGGCCCATGATCCCGAAGTCGATGGCGGCGAGCCGCCCGTCGGGAAGCGCAAAGAGATTTCCCTGGTGAAGATCGGCATGGAAGAAGCCGTCGATCACCGACTGGCGAAGGAAAGCGCGCACCAGGATCGACGCCAACGAACGCAGGTCATGGCCGGCCTCGACCAACGCATCGCGGTCGGTGAGTTTGATGCCGTCGATCCATTCCAGCGTCATCACGCGCCGCGAGGTGCGGGTCCAATCGATTGCGGGGACGTAGAAGCCGCTTTCCGCGACGAGGTTCTCGCGCAGCTCGGAAGCGGACGCCGCCTCGCGCCGCAGGTCGAGCTCGCGGGCGGTCCATTGCTTGAAGTGAGCGATGACGGCGCGGGGGCGAAGCCGCGTGACCTCGCCGCCCATCCGCTCCATTCGCGTCGCCGCCCATTGGTAGGTGTCGAGCGCGCGGGCGAAATCCTCCTCGATGTTCGGCCGGAGCACTTTGACCGCGACGAGGTGCCCGTCGGTGGTGATTGCGCGGTGGACCTGGGCGATGGAGGCGGCGCCGACCGGCTCCGGGTCGATCTCGCGGAACACGTCCTCCAGCGGCTTCTCAAGCCCCTGCTCGATTGCGGCACGGACCTGCTCGAACGGCGCGGCAGGGAGATTGTCCTGCAGGAGCTGGAGGTCGTGTGCGGCCTTAGCGCCGACGAGGTCAGGGCGGGTGGCGAGCGCTTGGCCGAACTTAATGGCCGCTGGGCCGAGCTCAACGAAGGCCTCGCCGTAGCGCGGCTGAACGGGCACGCGGGCGCCGAAGCGGAGGATCCGAGCGGCCCGGCGGACCAGCGGCGGCGTGTTAGGCTCGCGCTCGATGCCGCGAAGCGCGCCGTGCTTGGCAAGCACGCGTCCCCACTTCAGCAGGCGCCAGATGTGAACGGCGGCGTGGGTCAATTCAGATCTTCCAGCCGGAATGGATCGCGACCAGGCCGCCGAGGATCGGCTCCGCCTTGGTTTGCACGAAACCGGCTTTGTCGATCATGGCGCGGAACTCGTTCATCGGCGGAAAACGGCGGATCGACTCAACAAGGTAGCGGTAGCTCTCCTCATCCTGGGCCACCGCCTTGCCGAGCTTGGGCACGACGTGGAGCGAGTAAGCGTCGTACACCCGCGCGAAGCCGGGCCATGTGGTTGTAGAAAATTCGAGGCAGAAAAAGCGCCCGCCGACCTTCAGCACCCGGTGGGCTTCCTCCAGCGCCTTTTGGACGTGCGTGACGTTCCGGATGCCGAAGGCGATGGTGTAGGCATCGAAGCTGCGGTCGAGAAACTCCAGCGCCTCAGCATTCTGATGGGACCAGACGAGGCCCTCGATATTCTGCTTCGCGGCCCGCTCCCTGCCGACGTCGAGCATTTCGCGGCTGATGTCCGCAACCGTGATCCGCGCCCCGCGGCGCGCCATGCGAAAGGCGATGTCGCCGGTGCCCCCGGCCATGTCGAGGATATGCTCGCCCCGGCGCGGCGCCACGCGGCGGACGAACATGTCCTTCCACGGCCGGTGCAGCCCGCCCGACATGACGTCGTTCATCAGGTCGTAGCGGGAGGCGACGCGGGAGAAGACGGAGCCGACGCGGCGCGTCTTCTCGTCGGGGGCGACATCTTCGAAGCCGAAAGAAACCTTGTCCATCGCGCTCGCCTCTAGCAGGGGTTTCCGCTCCTGTGCATCCGCCATCTTTGAGCCTTTTGCCCCATGCCTGAA
>DASVUO010000035.1:0-9349 GCA_036386995.1 Allosphingosinicella sp.
GTCGCCGAAGCTGACCAGGCAGCTTCCTTCGGCGTGGCGGGTGAAACCGGCTTCCATGGAAATGGCCCGCATCTGATCGGGCGCGCGTCCTGAGGGGCGCATAAAGGTCCTTTCTGTGGCTTTGCCGCGCCTTACCGCCCGCAGCAGCGAATATCCATCGGCCTAATTTTCGTCCTTTTTTGGAGGTGTTATGTTTCTTCGTCCGGCGGGTGCCGGCGCAAAGGGGGAAGATTATGAGAATGTTAGTGGCAGCATCGTTGGTCGCGGCGCAGGCGGTGTCGGTTGCGGCGCCCGCGCAAGCGGCCGAGTTGAACGTCGGGGCGCAGCAGGGCGAGACGCGGTTCGGCGCTTTTGCCGGTGCGCGTGTGCGCATCGCGCTCGGTGGCGAGAAGCGGGAGCGGGTTCGCGCCGGCTTGGCGGTTGCGCCGTCCACGCTTCGCTCGGAGGGCGCGGCGACGCGGTTCAGGATCGCCGAAGGGGTGGAATATGGCCTCACCGAGCGCCGCGCGCCGGATGTGTCGGTCGCGGGCGTGCGGATGAGCGACATGGGGCGTGCGGCGGGCGGCAATAAGCAGAACGTCTCCACCACCGGCTGGATCGCGATCGGCGTTGCGACGGTGGTGGTGATCGGCGTCGGCGTCCTCGGCTGGCTGGTTCACGAGGCCAATCAGAACACCGAGTAAGCGGCTGTTCTCGGCTCGTCGGCGGGAGTGAACCGTCCGCCGCGATGGCGGCATGACGCCACCCGCCGACGGCTTCCCGTTCATCCGCCGTACACCCGCCGGGCGTGCTTTTGGGCCGGCGGCCGGGTGGGTCCGGCGCAGGGACGACGGGGCAGATTTCCTAATGACCATGTATGTTTACAGCACCGCGGGAGAGCCGCGCGGCTTCCTGTTCGAGACGACCATCTACGGCCTCGACGGGCTGCCGCTCGGGCGGATCCTCGGCTGCCGGGTGCACCGCTTCGACGGTTCTTATGCGGGCGAATGGTTCCACCAGATGGTGGTCGATCGGCCAAGCGCGCGGCCGCGTTCCATTCCGCCGATCGCCGCGCCCGCGCCCCGCGCGGCGGCACCGAGCAGCGGCTGGCGGCGCGATGTCGCCGAGTACGGCCTCTACCCCGATGCGTTCGACCGACTGCTCGATGGCGGCCTCAGGCAGGCGGCCGAATAGGCTTGTCCCACGCGGGGTGACGCGGCGCGCGGCGCGGCCTACATAGCGGCCATGTCGAGAATGCCGGTCAGCGAGCTTACCGAACGGTCGCGCGAAGTCTTCCGCCTGGTGGTGGAAGCCTATCTCGGCAACGGCGCGCCCGTGGGCTCGCGGACCCTGTCCAAGCTCCCGGGCATGAACCTATCGCCCGCCTCGATCCGCAACGTGATGCAGGATCTGGAGGAGGTGGGGCTGCTCAGCCACCCGCATACCTCCGCCGGGCGAATTCCGACCGAGACCGGCCTTCGCCTGTTCGTGGACGGCATGATGCAGGCGGCGGAGCCGAGCGCGCAGGAGCGGGCGGCGATCGAGGCGCGGCTGTCGCGCGGCGGCGGCCCCATCGAGGATGCGCTGACCGCAGCGACTCAGGCGCTTTCCGGCCTGTCCGCCTGCGCCGGCATCGTACTGGTGCCCAAGCGCGAGCCGGTGCTTCGCCAGCTCGGCTTCGTGCAGCTTTCCGCGACACAGGCTCTGGTGGTGATGGTCGGCACGGAGGGAACGGTGGAGAACCGGGTGGTGGATCTGCCGCCTGGCGTAACGCCCTCCGCGCTCGCCGAAGTCGGCAATTATGTCAGCTCGAGGCTCTCCGGCCTTACGCTTCAGGAAGCGCGGCAGCGGCTTGGGAGCGAGATCAGCGACGGGAAGGCGGCGCTGGACCAAGCTGCGCAGGAGCTGATCGACCGCGGCCTCGCCATCTGGTCGGAAGACGGCGCGCAGCGGCCGGTGCTGATCGTGCGCGGCCAGGCCAACCTCATCGATCAGGCGGCGACCGCCGATCTCGAGCGGGTGCGGCAGCTGCTCGACGAATTGGAGGGCAAGGAGGAGATCGTCCGCCTGCTCGACAGTGCGCGGGCGGGGCAGGGCATGAAGATCTTCATCGGCTCCGAAAACAAATTGTTCGCTTTGTCCGGTTCGTCGGTGATTGCGGCGCCTTATCGCGGCGCCGACGGCAAGGTGGTCGGCGTGGTGGGGGTTATCGGGCCGACGCGGTTGAACTATGCGCGGGTGGTACCCATGGTGGATTTCACGGCACAAGCATTATCGAGATTGATGGCATGATTGAACAAGACGGGCTTCAGGACGCGGTGAACGAAGAGGCCGTAACGGCCGGCGAAGAACAACGCGCCGGGCAGGAGCAGGACCGGGTGGCGGAGCTGACCGCCGAACTCGAGGAAGCGCGCCAAAAGGTGCTCTACGCCCAGGCGGAGACTCAGAATGTCCGCCGGCGATTGGAGCAGGAAAAGCTCACCGCCGCGACCTATGCCGCGACCGGCTTCGCTCGCGACATGCTGAGCGTGAAGGACAATCTCGACCGCGCGCTCGCCGCGGTGCCGCAGGACCTGCGCGAGGATGACCGGATGAAGAGCTTGCTGACCGGCATCGAAGCGACGTCGCGCGAACTCGATTCGATCTTCGGCCGCAACGGCATCGTCAAGGTGGAGGCGATGGGCCAGCCGCTCGACCCGAACCGGCACCAGGCAATGGTGGAAATCCCGTCGGACGAAGAGCCCGGCACGGTGGTTCAGGAAATGCAGGCCGGCTACACGATCAAGGACCGGCTTCTTCGGCCGGCGCTGGTTGGGGTGGCGCGCAAGCCGTAAGCGGCGCTTCCCAACTGGCTCTCAAATATCCTCGTGCGTCATATCAATTTCTCGGACGCGGCGTTTCTGGCGGGCGGCTTCGACGAGGCGGCGCAAGGCTTCGCGGCGCGCCTCCGCGTGCGCGACGTGGCGGATGACCAGCGCGCCGCCGCGGGTGGTTTCGTCGCTTGAGCCGATGCACAGGGTGCCGATGCCGGCCCATTGGTTGATCAGGCTGAAATCGAGGCGGATGTCCTTGACCCGGTAGAGCTCGACCTCGTCGATGCTCTTCATGAAGATGCCGCGGCGGATGATCAGCCGGTCCTGGACGACGCTGTAGCGGGCCGACATATTCTCCACCCACTGCCAGACGACGATCAGGATCGCCGTGCCGGTCGCGAGGAGCGGCCACAGGCCCCACACGCCGGACAGCGAAGCGCCGATGCCGGCAATTGCTAGGAGAATGGTCGCCCAGCCGGCAAGCGTGCCGCGAAGCCAGCCGCCGGTCGATGATCGGAAGGTGTCGATTTCCTGCGGCATGCCTTTGCTCCCCTTGTCCCCCGCGCATGGTAGCGGCTCGGGCGCAAAAGGGGAGGGGCTGCTTTGCGCCCGCGCCGATTGCCGCTAACTCGGCGGACAAGAGGAGAGAGCGAATGCCCGAAGCCTATATCGTCGCCGCAGCCCGCACCGCCGGAGGCAAGCGCGGCGGCGCCTTGAAGGACTGGCATCCGGCGGACATGGCGGCGGAGGTGCTGGATGCCCTGATCGCCCGCTCCGGCATCGATCCGGCGGCGGTGGAGGACGTGATCATGGGCTGCGTCGGCCAGGCTGGCGAGCAGGCGTTCCACGTCGGGCGCAACGCGGTGCTTGCCTCGTCCCTGCCGCAGTCGGTGCCGGCGGTGACCATCGACCGGCAGTGCGGCTCTTCGCAGCAGGCGATCCAGTTCGCTGCCCAAGCGGTGATGAGCGGCACCCAGGACGTGGTGATTGCAAGCGGCGTCGAATCGATGACCCGCGTGCCAATGGGCCTGCCGTTCACGCTTCCCATGCAGCACGGTATCGGCACCGGGCCCTTCTCCAAGCGCATCCAGGAGAAGTTCGGCGTTGCAATGTTCAGCCAGTTCGTCGGCGCGGAGATGATCGCGGAGAAATACCAGTTCCGCAAAGAGGAGCTCGATGCCTTCGCGCTTGAGAGCCACCGCAAGGCGGCGGCTGCTACCGAGGCCGGGGCTTTCGATGAGGAGGTCGTGGCGCTGACGGTCGTGGACGCGGACGGGAACGAGACGCTGCACCGGCGCGACGAGGGCATCCGCGCCGACTCCACCTTGGAGAGCATCGCTTCGGTGAAGCTCCTGAAGGAAGGCGGCAAGATCAGCGCCGCCAATGCGTCGCAGATCTGCGACGGGGCGAGCGGTGTGCTGGTGGTGAGCGAGGCGGCGCTCAAGGCGCACGGGCTGACGCCGCTGGCGCGGGTGGTGAATCTAACGGTGACCGGCGGCGATCCGGTGATCATGCTGGAAGAAGTGATCCCCGCCACCCGCCGCGCCCTTGAGCGGGCCGGGATTCGGATTGACGAGATCGACCTTTACGAAGTCAACGAAGCCTTCGCGCCGGTGCCGATGGCGTGGCTGAAGGAAATCGGCGCCGACCCCGCGCGGCTCAACGTCAATGGCGGCGCAATCGCGCTTGGCCACCCGCTGGGAGCCTCCGGCACGAAGCTGATGACGACGTTGCTCCATGCCTTGAAGGCGCGCGGCAAAAGGTACGGGCTGCAGACGATGTGCGAAGGCGGCGGGCTGGCGAACGTGACGATCGTGGAGAATCTCGCCTAGCGCGGAGGCGGTGCGTCGCCCGGCCTGACCCGCTTGCCGCGCGGTTTGCCGCCCCATTGTTCGTCGCTGTTCTTCCATTGCCTGAAGGTGCAGCCGGTGTAGCCGCCTGGTCCGACGGTTGAGCAGCTGTGGATGCCGGTGTCGCCCATTTCGTAGAGCTGGTGGCGTTCGCGCGAGGCGCTGGCCTCGCCGGCGCCGGCGTCGAAGCGGGGCGGAGGTTCGGGGAGGCGGTAGGGGGAGCGCGGCTTGTCGCGCCGGCCGCAGACGACGACTTCTTCGCCTTCCGCGCCGCCGCTGACGCAGGGCTTTTCTATCTCGGACAGAATGGAGCCTGGCTGCGTCACCGTTTGCGCGGAGGCGGGGAGGGACTGGAGCGAGATCGCTACGCCGAGCAGTAAACCGAGCTTAGCCGCGCGCCGCATTGGTTCATGCTCCCCCACCCGAGCGGCGTGTGTCGCCCGGAAAGACTTTCGGTGCGATGAACGGTGCGGCCGCTCAGGCGGCGATGGCGTGGCGGTCGTTGGCGGGCTGGTTGCCGTGCTGGACGAGCCAGACGAACTCCGCGGCAAAGGCGGCCGCTTCTTCGGCCGCGTCGATGGCGTCCAGGCGGGCGTCGCCGACCGGGCCGGGCGCCGTCCAGCCGCAGCGTGGGCAATCGCTGTCGTTATGAACCTTCTGGTGAATTCCCCACGGCCGTTCAGTTGAACATTCAAAGCCCATGATGGCTCTCCTTACGCACACAGCCCCCGCTGCTTCCCAATGTATAGTTATGCATTGTTATGCATACAAGACCTTAACCTGAAAGAAGTTCACGGTGCAAGCGCCTCTGTCCGTGCAGCGCCGCTTTCCTGCGCTTGCCGACGCCCCCGCCGACGCATTAGGAGCGGCGCAAATGGAGATGGGAGAGACCGCATGAAGCTCGACAACACAGTAGCCGCCGTCGTCACGGGCGGCGCCTCCGGCCTCGGCGAAGCAACGGCGAGGGCGCTTGCGGCGCGGGGCGTCAAGGTGGCGGTGTTCGACCGCGACGCGGACAAAGGCGAAAAAGTCGCGGCTGAGATCGGCGGCGTGTTCGCGCAAGTCGATGTGACTTCGGATGAAGCGGCCGACGCCGGCTTCGCCAAGGCGCGGGCGGCGCACGGACAGGAGCGAATCCTGGTGAACTGCGCCGGCGTCGCCAATGCGGTGAAGACGGTCGGCCGCGACAAGGCGACCGGCGAATACAAGGCCTACCCCATTCACCAGTTCGAGCTTGCCATCCAAATCAACCTGATCGGCACCTTTCGGATGATCTCCAAGTCCGCCTTCGGGATGGTGGGGCTGGAGCCGCTGGAGGACGGTGAGCGCGGGCTGATCGTCAATACGGCGTCGGTTGCGGCGCAGGACGGGCAGATCGGCCAGGCGGCCTATTCGGCGTCCAAGGCGGGCGTGCTCGGCATGGCGCTCCCGATCGCCCGCGATCTGATGAACGACGGCATCCGGGTGAACACCATCCTCCCCGGCGTATTCAAGACGCCGATGGTGGCGATGATGCCGCAGAACGTGCAGGACGCATTGGGCGCGCAGGTGCCATTCCCGAAGCGCCTTGGGCAGGCGGACGAATATGCCCGCCTCGCCGTGTTCATGGCGGAGAACCCGTATCTCAACGCCGAATATGTCCGCCTGGACGGCGGCATCCGCATGGCGCCGCGCTGAGGCGGAAGCTTAGTGGCCGGAGTGCGGTTCGCCCGAGGGGGTGCGTATTTCGGCGTCCACCGTCACCGGCGGCGCGGTGTTGAAGGAGAAGGTGAGGGGGATCGTGCCGCCTGCCTTCACAGCCTTGTTGATCCCGAACAGCATTGCGTGCCGGCCGCCCGGGCCGAATTCCAGCGCACCGCGCGAGGGGAATTCCACTTCCTTCCGCTTTTCCATGCGGGTGACGCCGTTTTTCTCCACCGTTTCGTGAAGCTCGATCCGGCGCACCAGCGGGCTGGTGATGGAGGTGAGGCGGGTGCCTTCGATATTGCCTTCCAGCCGGAAATAAGCCGCGCCGGGCTGGCCGCTCGCCGCGGGAAGGCGGACCCAGACAGCCTCCACCGTCGGCTCGCGCTGCTTGCCTTGGCACGCGCCGAGCAGAAGAAAGCCGGCCGCGATTGCAGCGCGAACATTGGAGCATTTCAGCATCGTCTTCATCTTCGACGTGGCACTAGTGCGGTACGCACTTCTTGTCGCCTCTGAATCCACCCCTATATCGGCCCCGAAACACTCGCGTGCCTCGATAGCAGGGCGCGGGCGGAATTTTCGTTTGGGGCATAAGAGGTTCGCTCATGGCAAAAGTTATCGGTATCGATCTTGGCACCACCAACAGCTGCGTCGCCGTGATGGAAGGCGGCAAGCCCAAGGTTGTTGAAAATGCGGAAGGCGCGCGCACCACGCCGTCGATCGTCGCCTTCGCCAAGGATGGTGAGCGGCTCGTCGGCCAGCCGGCGAAGCGCCAGGCCGTCACCAATCCCGACAACACGATTTTCGCGGTGAAGCGCCTGATCGGCCGCCGCTTTGACGATCCGGTGACCAAGAAGGACACCGAGCTCGTTCCCTACAAGATCGCGCGCGGCCCGAACGGCGACGCGTGGGTCAATGCCGGCGGCAAGGATTATTCGCCGTCGCAGATTTCGGCCTTCACGCTTCAGAAGATGAAGGAAACCGCCGAGGCCTATCTAGGTGAGACGGTGACGCAGGCGGTGATCACCGTTCCAGCTTACTTCAACGACGCACAGCGCCAGGCGACCAAGGACGCCGGCCAGATCGCCGGCCTTGAAGTGCTGCGCATCATCAACGAACCGACCGCCGCCGCGCTCGCCTACGGGCTCGAGAAGCAGGACGGCAAGACGATCGCGGTCTACGATCTCGGTGGCGGCACGTTCGACGTGTCGGTGCTGGAAATCGGCGACGGCGTGTTCGAGGTGAAGTCCACCAACGGCGACACGTTCCTCGGCGGTGAGGATTTCGACGCCAAGATCGTCGACTGGCTGGCCGATGAGTTCAAGAAGCAGGAAGGCATCGACCTTCGCGGCGACCGGCTCGCGCTTCAGCGCCTCAAGGAAGGCGCCGAGCGCGCGAAGATCGAGCTGTCGTCGGCGCAGACGACCGAGATCAACCTGCCCTTCATCACCGCTGATCAGAACGGCCCGAAGCACCTCGTCAAGACGCTGACCCGCGCCGAGCTGGAGCGCCTCGTCGAGGACCTGATCAAGCGCACGCTCGAGCCCTGTCGCAAGGCTTTGGTCGACGCTGGCGTGAAGGCCGAGGACATTTCCGAAGTGGTGCTGGTCGGCGGCATGACCCGGATGCCGCGCGTCCGCCAGATCGTGCAGGATTTCTTCGGCAAGGAGCCGCACACCGGCGTTAACCCGGACGAAGTGGTCGCCATGGGCGCCGCGATCCAGGCGGGCGTGCTGCAGGGCGACGTCAAGGACGTGCTGCTCCTCGACGTCACGCCGCTGTCGCTCGGCATCGAGACGCTGGGCGGCGTCTTCACCCGGATGATCGATCGCAACACGACGATCCCGACCAAGAAGTCGCAGACCTACTCCACTGCCGAGGACAGCCAAAATGCGGTCACCATCCGCGTCTTCCAGGGCGAGCGCGAAATGGCGGCGGACAACAAGATGCTTGGCCAGTTCGATCTGGTCGGCATTCCGCCGGCGCCGCGCGGCGTGCCGCAGATCGAGGTCACCTTCGACATCGATGCCAACGGCATCGTCAACGTCTCGGCCAAGGATCGCGGCACCGGCAAGGAGCAGCAGATCCGCATCCAGGCCTCGGGCGGCCTGACCGACGCCGACATCGAGAAGATGGTGCAGGAAGCGGAGAGCTTCGCCGAAGAGGACAAGAAACGCCGCGCCGCGGCCGAGGCGAAGAATAATGCCGAGAGCCTGATCCACACCACCGAGCGTCAGCTTGCCGACCATGGGGACAAGATCGACGACACGCTGAAGGGCGAAATCCAGTCGGCGATCGATGAAGCCAAGCAGGCGGTCGAAGGCGGCGATCCCGAAGCCATGAACGCCAAGGCGCAGGCGCTCGCCCAGGTGGCGATGAAGCTTGGCCAGGCGATCTACGAAAAGGAGCAGGCCGCCGGCGCCGCGGGTGGAGCCGATGCCGGCGCCGCCGAAGGTGCCCAGGCTTCGGCCGGCGACGAGGAAGTCGTCGACGCCGAATTCTCCGAGGTCGACGACGAAAACAAGGGCTGAGGTCTATGAACGCCCGTCATTCCAGCGAAGGCTGGAATCCATGCGAACTCCCCACCCGCGCTGCGGTCGGAGAAGCAGCATGGACCCCAGCCTTCGCTGGGGTGACGGGGTTCCGGCACAAACGTCATGGCTGACACCGACTATTACGAGCTGCTCCAGGTCGAACGGACGGCGGATGAGAAGACGCTCAAATCCGCTTACCGCCGGATCGCGATGGAGTGCCATCCGGACCGCAATCCGGGCTGCAAGGATTCGGAAAGCCGCTTCAAGGCGGTGAGCGAGGCCTATGATTGCCTCAAGGACCCGCAGAAGCGTGCCGCATACGACCGCTTCGGCCACGCCGCTTTTCGGAATGGCGGCGGCGCGGGCGGCGGCGCGCAGGACTTCGGGTCGTTTAGCGACATCTTCGAGAACATCTTCGGCGAGTTCATGCACGGCCAGCAGGGCGGCGGGCGCTCCAACGTGCTGCGCGGCTCCGACCTTCGCTACGACC
>DASVUO010000036.1:0-9895 GCA_036386995.1 Allosphingosinicella sp.
GAAGCGGCCGGCAAGGCCGAAGCCGGCATTGTTGATCAGCGTCTCGACATGAACGCCGAGGCTTTCCACCTCACCCATCAGCCGCGCCGCGGCGCCGGGCGCTTCCAGATCGGCGACCACGACCTGCGCGCCGCCGACTTCGGCCGCCAGCGCCTCCAGCCGCTCCCGCCGACGCGCGACCAGCATCAGAGTCTCGCCCCGGCGGGCGCATTGGCGCGCGAATTCCGCGCCAAGTCCCGCCGAAGCGCCGGTGATCAGGGTCGCCGGGTTCGTCACCCGATCAGGCGCGCAGGGACGCCTTGACGATCTTGCCCGGCTGACGGGGCGGCTCGCCCTTGGGGAGGGCGTCGACATGTTCCATGCCTTCCACCACCTGGCCCCAGACGGTGTATTGGCCGTCAAGGAAGGTCGCGTCGTCGAAGCAGATAAAGAACTGGCTGTTGGCGCTGTTCGGGTTGTTGGTGCGCGCCATCGAGCAGGCGCCGCGCACGTGCGGCTCCTCCGAGAATTCAGCCTGGAGGTCCGGCTTGTTCGAACCGCCGCTGCCGGTGCCGGAAGGATCGCCGCCCTGTGCCATGAAGCCGGGGATCACGCGGTGAAACACCACGCCGTCGTAGAAACCTTCGCTCGCCAGCTCCTTGATGCGGGCCACGTGACCTGGCGCGAGGTCCGGGCGCAGCTTGATCACGACGTCGCCGCCGCTGTCGAGGTTGAGGACCAGGGTGTTGAGTTCGTCGGCCATGGAGGGGCGCCTTTCGCTTGGGATGGGGGTTGCCGAGGCCCTTAAGCCCGCCGCGTCGGCTTCGCCAGCCTTGCCTTATCGACAGCGCCGGATCGCCGCCCTAGGAAGCGGGCGGGTCTCAACGGCGGCGTGAAGGAGGGGGAGGATGAGCGAAAGCGACACTGAACTCACCGCCGCCCCGCCGCCGGGCAGCGACACGCGCCTCGATGAGGACGACCGGCTCCGCCCCGAATTCGTCCGGGCGGTGATGGACCATGTCGAGGCCGGCGAAGTGGATGCCGCCCGCGCCCTCGTCGAGCCGCTCCATCCGGCCGATATTGCCGATCTGTTCGAACTGGTCGATTCCGACGACCGCCGCGCGCTTGCCCGCGCGTTGGAGGAAATCCTCGGCGGTGACGTGCTCGCCGAAATGAACGACCACGTCCGCGACGAGCTGATCGAGGAGTTCGAACCGCACGAAGTCGCCGAAGTCGCGGGCGAGATGGAGACGGATGACGCCGTCGCCATGATCGAAGATATGGAGGAGGACGAGCAGCGCGCCGTGCTCCGCGCCCTCGATCCGGACGACCGCGCCGCCATCGAACAGGCGTTGACCTTTCCCGAGGAATCCGCCGGCCGCCTGATGCAGCGCGATCTGATCGCGGTGCCCGAGCATTGGACCGTCGGTCACGTGATCGATTACCTGCGCGCCGGCGACACTCTGACCACCGACTTCTGGGAAGTGTTCGTGGTAGATGGGCGCCACCATCCGGTCGGCACCTGCATGCTAAGCTGGATCCTCCGGACCCCGCGCCACGTCGCGGTCGCCGACGTGATGAAGCGCGAGCAGACCCTGATCCCGGTCGACATGGATCAGGAGGAAGTGGCGCTTCGCTTCCAGAAATACGCGCTGATTTCCGCGGCGGTGGTGGACCTTTCCGGCCGCCTCGTCGGAATGATCACCGTCGACGACATCGTCCACATCATTCAGGAAGAAGCGTCCGAAGACGCGCTGCTGCTGTCGGGTGTCGGCGAAGGCGACATCAATGAATCGGTGGTGGAAAGCTATAAGGCCCGGGTCCGCTGGCTGATCGCCAATCTCGGTACCGCGCTTGTTGCGGCAACCATCATCGGCCTGTTCGAAGGCACGATCTCGCGCATGGTGGCGCTCGCCGCCCTGATGCCGATCGTAGCGGGCGTCGGCGGCAATGCGGGGACCCAGACGCTTGCCGTGACGGTGCGGGCGCTGGCCACCAACCAGCTTACCCAGTCGAACACCTGGCGCGCGATCGTGCGCGAAATCCGCGTGGCCTGCCTGAACGGCATCACCATCGCCGTCGTGATCGGCCTCGCCGTCGGCTTGTTCTTCAGCAACTGGATGCTGGGCGGAGTCATCGCCGCCGCGATGCTGACCAATGTCATCATCGCCGGGTTCGCAGGAGTGATGGTGCCGCTGACGCTGGAGCGGGCGGGCGCCGATCCCGCGGTGGCGTCCTCGGTGTTCGTCACCATGGTCACCGATTCGATGGGATTCCTGGTCTTCCTCGGTCTCGCTTCCGCGTCCGGCCTGGTCGGCTAAGTTGTTGATCGCGGGCGGCTAATCCGCCACAGCGGGCGCAATGTCGTTTCTCCACATCAGCAAGGTCGCGGTCGGGTGCGCAAGCATCGAGACGCTGAAGCGGCGCCAGCAGGCGCGGCTCGCCGACGGCGTCGTGCCGCTGGTCACCCGCTTCATGCCGAAGCGGGCGGAGGAGCTGGTCGGGGGCTCCGTGTTCTGGATCGTCAAGCACCGCATCGCGGCCCGCCAGACCATCCTCGGCCTCGCCGCGCGGGAAGCGGATCGCAAGACGGTGATCAGCCTTTCGCCCGATCTGGTGCCGGTCCGCGCCGTCGCCAAGCGCGCGCACCAGGGCTGGCGCTACCTCAGCGCCGACGACGCACCGCCGGATTTCGCCGATTCGGAAGATGGTTTGCTTAGCCTGCCGCCTGAACTTGCCGGCAAGCTGACGGCGCTCGCCCTGATCTAGGGCTTCAGCGGCCGCACCTTACCTGCGCCGCGGCGGGGCCGCGGAGCGTGCAGGCGGGGGTGCCAAGGATATCGACATTGCCGCGGCCTTGGGCGGTGATTTTGGCGATCCGCCGCGCTCCGAGCACCACTTCGCCGGAGGTGCCGGCAACGAGTTGCACGTCGTCCGCGACGAGGCCGCTTGCCTGGAGGCTTCCAGCGCCGTCCACCGTTGCGCGAAGCTGCTTGGCGGTCCCGCCCACGGTCATCGTGCCGGAGCCGACCAGGCCAAGGATCAACGTATCGGCCTCGACGCTGCCCATGTTCAGACTGCCGCTGCCGGAGAGGGACAGCTCGACCCGAAGGCCGCGCGCCCGGTCGATGGCGAGGCTGCCGCCGCCGACCACGGTCGCCGCGCGCAGATCGCGAGTTGAAAGCACAATGCGCAGCGGCCCCGCCCGATCGCCCGGATAGCCGCCCCAGTGCGATGTGCTTGCCCGGATGCGCAAGGTGCGGCCCTGAACGTCGATATCGACCCGGCCGAGCGCCTGCTGGTCGCCGATCGCCACAGCGTTCGAAGAGCCGCCGGTGGCGAGGGTGACGTCGTAAGGCCCGTCGACCTGGATCCGGTCGAAGTCGCTTACGGAGAAGCGCCGCTCCGCCGCGGCCGCCGGAGCGGCTGCGGCGAGAGCGGCGAAGATTGCGAGCAAGTTCATGATCTTCATGGCCGCGACCATGATCGATAAGGGTTAACGCGCCGTCACCCGGTGCAGCGCGCCGAGCCGGAGCCGAGCTTGTCGATCGTGCACTTGGCACCGCCGGAAAGCTCGACATCGCCCGAACCGACGATGTTGATGTCGGCGCTTTCGGTCGCGCGCGCCCGGACGTTGCCCGAACCCGCGACCGATACCTTGGCTTGCCGAGCCGTGAGGCCGGCAAGGTCGATGTCGCCCGATCCGCCGATCGACGCCGCCGACGTTCCAGTGGTGCCCGCCGCGCGGATGTTGCCCGATCCGCCGATCGCGAAGGCGGCTTCTTCCACCTTCATGGCGGGAAGGTCGATATTGCCCGATCCCCCGATGGAGGCGGCGAAGGTCTTGCCCTCGATCCGGTCGACCTTGATGTCGCCCGATCCGGCAACGGCGGCGCCGCGCAGCGACGGGGCGGTGACGTGGATGGTCAGCGCCTGGCGGTTGGAGCTCCAGCTGAAGCCGTGCTTCTCCTTGACGCCGATCTGCAGCTCTCCGTTCACGACCTTCACTTCCAGCCGCTCGATCTGCTTCGAATCGCCCTCAGCGCGCATCGAGGGCGCACCGCCGACGGTGACGGTGACGTTATGCGGCCCGGCGACGGACACCCGGTCGAAGCCGGCGACCTGAAAATCGCGCTGGGTCTTCACCCCTGCAGTCTCGGCTTCCTTGGCGCCCGCCGAGACGTTGCACGCCCCGAGCAGGAGCATTGAAGAAAGAATGATAGCCTTGCGCATAACCGTCTCCCCAGCTGTGTTATCTCCATAATACACACATCGGAACGGCCGCGCAACCAGCAAAAAGGGCGGCCCCTCGCGGAGCCGCCCCTTTTGGAACGCGTGGATGAAAACCCAGCCTCAGGCCGGCGCCTTCTCCTTGTTGTAGATCGCCGCGGCCTTGTTGAGAATCTCGAGGATCTTCACCAGCGCCGCCGGCTCGTCGATCTGCTCCATCGCGGCCAGTTCGCGCGCGAGGCGGCTCGACGCGGCTTCGAAAATCTGGCGTTCGGAATAGCTCTGCTCCGGCTGGTCGTCGGCGCGGAACAGGTCGCGCGTCACTTCCGCGATCGAAATCAGGTCGCCCGAATTGATCTTGGCTTCATATTCCTGGGCGCGGCGCGACCACATGGTGCGCTTCACCTTCGGCTTGCCCTTCAGGGTTTCAAGCGCGTCCTTCAGCGTCTTGTCCGAAGACAATTTGCGCATACCGACGCTTTCCGCCTTGTTGGTGGGGACGCGGAGAGTCATTTTTTCTTTTTCAAAGCGCAGCACGTACAGTTCGAGCTGCATGCCGGCGATGTCCGTGCTTTGCAGTTCGATTACGCGCCCAACACCGTGCTTCGGATACACCACATAATCGCCAACGTCGAAGCTCAAGGCTTTCGCTGCCATCTATTAGACCTTCCCATGAGAATGCCGCCGGACGTGCGGATCGCGCCTCCCCACGGCGCTACCCTCTGCCTCTTGCGGCCTTGCGTGTCTGAGTACCTCTTGCGCGATGCGCGGCGCATCCGCCCTCGATAGGCACTATATAGCGCAAAAGGTGCCGAAAAGCTACCCTTTAGACCGGGATAGCGGATTCAGACCGGGACGGGAGGCTCAGTCGCCCTCGCCCGGGCTTGCCGAGAAGTATTTCTCGAACTTGCCTTCCTCCCCCTTATGCTCGTCGGCATCCTCCGGGGACGGGCGCTTGCGGGTCAGGTTCGGCCATTCGGCGGAATAGGTTGCGTTGATCTCCAGCCACTTTTCCTGGCCCGCTTCGGTGTCGGGAAGGATCGCTTCGGCCGGGCATTCCGGCTCGCAGACGCCGCAATCGATACATTCGTTGGGGTTGATGACGAGCATGTTCTCGCCTTCGTAGAAGCAATCCACCGGGCACACTTCCACGCAGTCCATATATTTGCAGCGGATGCACGCTTCGGTGACGACGTAGGTCATTGCCTTCTCCCTGTTGGGGCGAGTCCCTAGTCCGCGCCCCCTTCGCTCGTCAACGGGCCTTCGGACAGGTCGGTGTAGAGGGCGCGCGCTTCGGCGGGCGGTCCGCGCCGGGCCGGCAGGGCCTCGACGCGGAGCACCCGCACCGCGCCGCGCTGGGCGAAAGCGAGGACGTCGCCGACGCGGACGGCGGCGTGGGCGCGGTCCACCACCCGGCCGGAGACGCGAAGGCGGCCGCCTTCGGCCAAGTCCTGCGCCAGGCCGCGCGTCTTCACGATCCGCGCGAACCACAGGAATTTGTCGAGCCGGAGCGAGTCAGTCACGGCGCAAACCGGCGAGCGCGGCAAAGGCGTTGCGCGGATCGGCGGGCCGTTCCGCGCTGGGCCGCCGCCCCTGCCCCTTGAAGGCCCAGCCCGCCTCATTGGTCGTGGCGCGGAAGCCGAGATCGCGCATCAGCTTCGCGACCGCGGGCGGCTGCAGGCCGAGCGAGGTGATAAGGTTCTGGTCGACAAACGGCTGCCCCTTGGCCGAGCGCGCTTCATGCGCATGGCGGGCAAGCCGCTCGACCAAATCGACGCGCAGCATCTGCGGCCCGACGCAGCGGAAGCCGAGCTTCTGAAGGCGCGGCCGGTCGGTCTCGGCCGGTGTCGGAAGCACCACCACCGACTCCGCGGGCAGCTCGGGCATCGGCGAACCGGACGCAGCGGCGCGAAGCGCGCTTCGCCAGCGCCGCGGCTCCGGCTTCAGCATGTCCGGCATGAACAGGTCGAGCGCGCCGATCTTCACCTTCAGCCGGGTGATCGCCCGCCGCGCGTCGCGATCGAGGCCGGCGAGCGGCTTGGCCACCGCCTCACGCGCAACGATGCCGCCTTCGTCGACCAGCATGGCAAGGATCGAGCGCACACCCGCCGGGCAGGCCGAATCCTGCGCGGCGAGGCCGGCGGCGCGCAGCGGCGAGAGGCTCTGCTCAACCTGGTGGCGAAGCCAGAGGTCGAGCCGCGCCGCCACCGTCTGCCGCCCGCGCTCGGAGAGGCGGTCGAGACGGCGGTCGATCAGGATTCGCGGCGATAGAAGGTTCTTGCCGGGCCCAAGCCGCGCCACTTCATTCCCGCGCCAGAGCAAAGCAACCGGCTGCCCGGCCGCCGAGCGCAGGGTGAAATGCGCATCGGTGTCTGCGGCGAGGGCGGCGGCGCGCTTTTCATATTCGCCGCCCAGCCGCCGCTCGGCGGTGGCGAGCAGCATCTTGCGGTCGGCATGCTTGGCGGTGGGGTCCACTTCGAAGGTGAAGCCCTCCATCCGCCCGATGGGAAAGGAGCCTACGGTCACTTCGCCTTCGTCGTCGACCAGCACCGGAAATTCGCCAGTGCCCTTTTTGCCGATGTCGCGGAGCAGCACCGACGTGCGCTTGTCGACGAAGCGCTGGGTCAGCCGCTCGTGCAGCGCATCGGAGAGCTTCTGCTCCACCTCGCGGGTACGCTCCGCCATCGTCGCGGGGTCGGCGAGCCAGTCGGCGCGGTGGGCGATATAGGCCCAGGTCCGCACCCCCGCGATCCGGTCGGCGAGCGTGTCGATGTCGCCCTGCACGTTGTCGAGCGCCGACACTTGCCCCGCATACCAGCCTTGCGGAATCCGCCCGTCGCCTTCGCTCAGATGCGTATAGATTCGGCCCACCAGCCGGGCGTGGTGCTCCGGCCCGGTCTTCCGGAAATCGGGCAGCCCGCAGGCGGACCAGAGCCGGCGCACCTGCTCATGCCCCTTAGCGAGGGACAGGATATCGCCGTCCTCGGCAAGGCGCTTCAGTACCGCGAGGTCGATTGCTTCCGGCGCGGCGCGAAGGCCGGGGCGGTCGGGGCGGCGTTCCAGCGAGCGGATCAGCGCCTCGACGCTTCGGAAATCTGGATCGCCCTCGCGCCAATAGAGGTGGTCGAGCGGCGCGAAGCGGTGCTCCTCGATCGCTTCGATCTCCTCGGGCCGGAACTCGCCGGACGCCTCGCCCTCGAAGGTCAGCGAGCCGAAGGTGCCGTCGCGCTGGTGGCGGCCTGCGCGGCCGGCGATCTGCGCCATTTCAGCCGGGGTCAGCCGCCGTCTCCGCCGCCCGTCGAACTTGGAAAGACCGGCAAAGGCGACATGGCTTACGTCCATGTTGAGCCCCATGCCGATGGCGTCGGTGGCGACGAGGTAATCGACCTCGCCAGCCTGGTACATCGCCACCTGCGCGTTGCGGGTGCGGGGGGAAAGCGCGCCCATCACCACCGCAGCGCCGCCGCGCATCCGGCGCAGCATCTCCGCGACCGCGTAAACCTGGTCCGCCGAAAAGGCGACGATCGCCGAGCGCGGCGGCAGGCGGGAGAGCTTGCTCGGGCCTACGTAAGACAAAGTCGAAAAGCGCGGCCGGCCGATGATCTCCGCCTTGGGCAGCAACGCCCGAACCATCGGCGCAAGCGCTTCGGAGCCAAGGATCATTGTCTCCTCGCGTCCGCGGGCATGCAGCATCCGGTCGGTGAAGACGTGGCCGCGCTCCGGGTCCGCCCCCAATTGCGCTTCGTCGAGCGCGACAAAGGCGAAGTCACGCTCCATCGGCATCGACTCCGCGGTGCACAGGAACCAGCGCGCGTCCTTCGGCAGGATCTTCTCCTCGCCGGTAATCAGGGCGACCTGGTTGGCGCCCTTCATCTTCACCACCCGGTCATAGACTTCGCGGGCGAGCAGGCGCAGCGGGAAGCCGATCATGCCGCTGGAATGCGCCGCCATCCGCTCCACCGCGAGGTGGGTCTTGCCGGTGTTGGTCGGCCCAAGAATGGCGGTCAGCGGCGCCCGGGCGAAATCGCTCATTGGCGATAGATCGGACCTTCGTGGGAGAAGCGCAATGATCTACGTGTCTTGGGGCGTTTCGCGAAGCTTTGGGTTGCAAGCGTGCCGCGGAGCGGCCAACGCGCCGGGCGAAGCTGGGGGAACGGACGTGGCGGTGAAGCTCGACACAAAGCTGGTTGAGAAACCCTGGGGGCGCGACGCGCTTCCGGCGCCGTTTTCGGGCCTCGGCGGCGACAGCCGGATCGGCGAAGTCTGGTTCGCCGGCGCCGATCACCTGCCGCTGCTCGCCAAATATATCTTCACCACCGAAAAGCTGTCGATCCAGGTCCATCCCGATGCCGAACAGGCAAAGGCGATGGAGGTGGAAGGCGGCAAGCACGAATGCTGGCTGATCCTGGACACGGAGCCCGGCGGCACCATCGGCATCGGCGTCAAACGCCCCCTCTCCGCTGCGGAGCTCAGAACCGCCGCGCTCGATGGCTCGCTGGAAGAGCTGATCGACTGGCGCCCCGTCCGCGCCGGTGACTTCTTCTACGTTCCGGCCGGAACGGTGCATGCCATCGGCGCCGGCATCTCCCTGCTCGAATTCCAGCAGAATGACGGCGTCACCTTCCGGCTCTACGATTACGGCCGCCCGCGCGAACTTCACCTCGACCAAGCGGTCGCCGTGGCGCGGCCCGAGCCTTACCTCCCCGCGGAGCCGGTGCGCGTCGCCGAAGATGAAGCGGGCGACCGGGTGCTGGTCGACGGGCCGTTCTTCTCGCTGGTCCACGTGGCGAGCTGCAACGGGGACGTGCTCGGCGATCGGCGGCGCTGGGTGATGCCGCTCGCCGGCCGCGCATCGGCGGGCGCGGAAGAGGCCGGCGCCGGCGAGTGCCTGTTGCTCGAGCCCGGCGAGTTGCTGACACTGGAGGACGCGCGGGTCCTGATCGGCGCCGAGGGAAGCGTCTCGCGCTAAACATTTCAAGGGCCTAGCCCGAGAAGACGCACTCCGGATTCACCAGCCTTTAACCTTGTTTCGCCACAGTCCGCACTCCACGCACGGGCGCATCCGGTTGAAATCGGGCGTGTCCTGAGGCAAGAAGGCACAGAGCGCAGGGGCTGAATTCTTGTACCAGGTTAATAGCTTTGGCCCCACCGGAGGCGGTGGCGGCGCGGCCGCGCTCCCCTTGGAGCAGCCTTTCCGGCGCCCCGTTATCGCGCGCGGCTTCGGCGCCAGAACCGTGCCCGCCCCGCGCCGCGACCTCGACCTTGTTACCGATCTGGGCGCGCGAATCGGCTCGCGCCCCTGGTTTCGCGGACTCGCGACCTGCACCGCCCTTTGCTACGCGGCATGGTGGCTCGCCCCCGGCTTCGAGCCCATCCCGGGCGCCGTTGCCGCGCCGATGCCCGACGCCCATTGGGAAGAAGCCCGCGCCCTCTCCATCGCCCCGCTGGCCTATGGCGCCGACACCGGCCGCCGGATGGCCTCCACCGAAGCGGTCGAGCCCCTGCTCGACACGCCGGAGCGGCCGATCATCGATCTCGTCGCCACCCTCGGTAAAGGCGACGGCTTCGCCCGGGCGCTCGAGCGCGCAGGCGTCGCCGCCAACGAAGCGGCCGCGGTCGCGCGCCTCGTCGCGGCGGTGGTTCCGCTGGAGGATCTCAAGCCCGGCACGGCGATGGACGTGACGCT
>DASVUO010000037.1:0-4082 GCA_036386995.1 Allosphingosinicella sp.
AGAGGATGGGCAACCTGCCCGCCCCGCGCCCTTACAAAATTCGTTCGTCCCGAGCGAAGTCGAGGGGCGCACCCGCAGCACATGTGCAGAGCGCACTTACTCACGCGCCACACCCTCACCTCGTTCGTCCCGAGCGGAGTCGAGGGCGCACCTCGGCACGTATGCAGGCCGCTTAATCGCGCAGGCCTGGTGCGGAAAACGAGTGGCTCAGATGCCGAACCCCGCCCCTCGACTTCGCTCGGGACGAGCCGAGTCTGCTGCAGGCAAGCGAACGCACAAACCCCAAACGAAAACCGGCTCCAAGTACCACTTGGAGCCGATCCAGTTTTAGTCGTCGCGCGAGATGCGCTCGTTGCGTTCGTGCCGTTCCTGCGCTTCCACCGTCATGGTGGCGATTGGACGGGCTTCCAGGCGGGCGATGGCGATCGGTTCGCCAGTCACTTCGCAATAGCCGTAATCACCCGTTTCGATGCGACGAAGCGCGGAATCGATCTTGGAGATGAGCTTGCGCTGCCGGTCGCGGGTGCGAAGCTCGATGCCCCAATCCGTCTCGCTCGACGCGCGGTCGGTCAAATCCGCTTCGCGAATGGGGCCGCTCTTGAGCTGCGCCATCGTTTCTTCGGACTCGCGAAGGATCTCGTCCTTCCAATTGAGCAGCTTCTGCCTGAAATAAGCGAGCTGCGATGCGTTCATGAACTCTTCGTTGGCGCTCGGGCGGTACAAAGCCGCGCCTGCGTTGCCCGCATAGTTCTGGTCGTAAATTCCGCTAACAGCCGTAGCCATAAACCCCTCCACCTCTCTCCGCGCACCGAAGCCGGTCCGCTTACCCGCCGGTGCCGCTCCCATGTTCGTCCGGGAATCGTCGGCACTTGCCCCATTCGCGCCTATACGCCCGGCAAAGGGGGTAAACAAGTCACTCAAAACGCCGTGAAAAATCTTATCCACCGCTTTTTCGTCAAGGGCGGACCAGGAGCCGTTCAGGATAACCAATTCGGCGGGGTCGTCGGAAGCCGCGAATCGGGTCCGCATCCACCAGCCGTTAACCATAGTAGCCGCAAAGTCGGACCGCCTTTTCGTTCACCGCTCGATCGCCTTTGTCTCCTATTGGGACGGAAGTTCATGAGGGGCCCGTGAAGAGGGCAAATCCGTGCAACATCATGGTTAACGCACTTGCGCTTAAACCAATCCTTTGCATCTGTCGGCAATAGCCCGGTGGGTCCGCTAATGCTTCGCTGCATTGCCGGCGGTTTCACCCAAGCTTGGAAAAAGGGTGCGTGATATGTCGGTAAAGATGGCCTTGGCGAAATTGTGCGCCTGCACCTGCGGCGGTGCGATCCTTGGCGGCGGCGCCGTGCAAGTGGTGAACAACCCGCCCGAGCGGCCGGCGATCATCAAGAGCGCAAAGGCGAAGACGCTGAAGGCGCGTCCCACCGCCCGCGTCAAATCCAAGGTCCGCGCCAAGCGGGTCAAGCGGATCGCCCGTACCTCCTGCGTGGTTCGCCATCCCGGCACCACCACCACGACGCGCACCGTGACCTATCCGGGCGGCGCGATGCCCCTTCCCCCGCTTCCGCCCAGCGAAGCCTTTGCGGGCGGCGGCGGCGGCGGAGCGCCCGCGGTAGTCGTCGGCGGCGGCGGTGGCGGCGGCTTCGGCTTCGGCGGCGGCTTCTTCTCCGGCGGCTTCTTCGGCGGCGGCGGCGGCGGCAACGCCATTTTCACCGCGTCGACCAGCACCTCCACCGGCGGCGTCTCTACCACCAGCGGCGGAAGCTCGACCTCCACGTCCAGCGGCGGCAGCTCGACCTCCAGCTCCACCGGCGGCGCGACGATTTCGACGTCGAGCGGCAACGTCAACGTCTCGACCTCGACCGGCAGCGTGTCGACCTCCAGCGGCAACGTCTCCACCTCGAGCGGCAACGTTTCGACGTCGAGCTCCACTTCCAGCTCCACGTCGAGCGGCGTCGACGTCAACGTCGACAACACCAACAACAACAGCAACAACCAAAGCCAGAATCAAAACCAGAACCAGAACCAGACCAGCAACAACACGAACACCAACAACAACACGAACAACAACAGCAACTGGAACCAGAACAACAATAACAACTGGAACCAGAACAATAACAATAACAATAACAATAACAGCACCACGACCAGCACGAGCACCAGCAGCGGCACCAACACCTCGACGGGGAACACCACCACCTCGACGGGTGGAACCCCGGTGCCGGCACCGCCGATGATCCTTTTGTTCGGCGCAGCGGCCGCGGCGCTTGTCGCCCGCCGTCGCCTGGGCCGCACCCAGGCCTAAGCGCCGCGCCTCACGCGCACACAGAAAAGGCCGCGCTGGAAACCCCCGGCGCGGCCTTTCTCGTTTGGGGCGCCCGCTTATTGGGCGAGCAGGATCTTCTCGATCTCCGCCACCGGGTGGCCGGTCAGATCCTTGGCGACTTCGCCGGCGAGCCGCTTTTCCACTTCCTTGTGGTAGTGCTTCCTGAGCTCGCCAAGCGTGCGCGGCGGGGCGACAATGATCAGCTGCTCGAACTCGTTGTTGAGCGCCCGCTTCTTCAGCATGTCGGCCGTCTCGTGGGCGAAGCGGTCTTCCTCCAGCTGGTGGAAGTCGGTCTCCTCATAGGCGCTCCGCCCGGCCCCGCCCGAAGCGTCGAACGTCCGCCCGGCCTTGTCCGTGCTCATCTCCTGATCGGACAGATCCTCCTGCTCGCGCTTGCCCTCCACTTCCAGCTTGGGAAATTCGCTATCGCCCTCGTTGCGCAGGAAGAGCATCTTCTTGCCATCGGCGACGACCACGATCGTATTGTGGGGAACCTGCATTTTTGTCTCCTTATGCTTCCCCCCGCCAACGCCTCCGCGCCGCTGATGGTTTCGCAGGCTTGCCTCCCGCACCCACGCGCCGCATAGCCAAGCGTAGATGCGCATCCTCCTCACCAACGACGACGGGGTGAACGCCCGCGGCCTCAAGCTGCTGGAAGAGGTCGCCCGCCGCTTTTCCGACGACATCTGGGTGGTTGCGCCTGCCGAGGAGCAATCGGGCGCCGGCCACAGCCTCACCCTCACCCGCCCCCTGCGCCTCCGCCAGCTGGGCGAGCGCCGCTTCGCCGTCACCGGCACCCCCACCGACGCGGTGATGATGGCCATCGCCCACGTCATGAAGGACTTGGCGCCGGACCTCATCCTCTCCGGCATCAACCGCGGCGCCAACCTCGGCGAGGACGCCACCTACTCCGGCACCGTCTCCGCCGCCATGGAAGGCGCGCTCGCCGGCATCCCGGCCATTGCCCTGAGCCAAGCCTATGCCCGCGCCGGAATGGGCGACCAGGTCCCCTTCGCCGCCGCCGAAGCATGGGCGGAACGCACTCTCGCCCCCCTCCTCGCCCAGCCGATGGAAGGGGGAACCCTCCTCAACATCAATTTCCCCGCCCTTCCCCCCGCCGAAGTGAAAGGCATCCGCGCCGTCCGCCAGGGCTTCCGCGACTATGGCCGCCTGAAGCTCGACAAGCGCACCGATCCGCGCGGCTACGATTATTTCTGGTTCGCGCTCGGCCCCACTGTGCAGACCCCCGGCCACGTCACCGACCTGGAGGCGATCGCCGACGGTTATGTCGCGGTAACCCCGCTCCACCTCGATCTCACCCACGAGCCCTCGCTTGGCCGCCTCGCGGGGCTGTTCGCCTGATGCCGAGGCGCTGGCGCGGACCCGACGACGTCACGCTCAGGCGCAAGAGCCCGCTGCCGATCTGGGCGCAGCTCGGCTGGCGCGCGAGCCTCGTCGTTGGCCTCCTCATCCTCACCCTCGCCGTCCACTGGCTCGAGCGCGACGGTTTGAAAGACACCCACGACGGCGTCATCAGCTTCTCGGACGTGCTCTATTTCACGATGATCAGCATCACCACCACGGGCTATGGCGACATCGTTCCGATCAGCACCGAAGCGCGGATGTTCGACGCGCTGATCGTAACCCCGATCCGCATCTTCTTCGTGCTTATCTTCATCGGCACCGCCTACACCTTCGTGTTCAGGCGCACTTGGGACAAATGGCGAATGAGACGGCTTCAAAGGGAATT
>DASVUO010000038.1:0-3089 GCA_036386995.1 Allosphingosinicella sp.
GCAAAGGACTGGGTGACGAGCTGGCTCATCTGCTGGATGCCGAAGGAAATCCCCACGGCCGCTAAGGCGCCGCGCATTACATTGAATGAGCTGCTGACTGATCGAACCCCCTTTCCCATGCCCTCAAATGAGCGGTCGATCGTGGCCAGCCGCCGCTTGGTGTCCGTTTCGAAACGGGCAAGATGCCCCTCGCCCTCGCGCAGGTTTCGCTTGAGAAGCTCCACGCTGGCATCGATCTGCAGCAGCAGCTTCTTCGTGTCGTCGGCCACGCGCTTCTCCATGCGAAAAGGGCCGCCGGTTTCCCGGCAGCCCTTCCTCGGGGGTAACAGTCCTTAGTTGCTCGGCTTAAGTCTCAGTCCCGTCCGATACATCATGTCGGATTTCACCGTGCCGAGCCCGAAGCCGCTCAGCAACTTTCCAAAACCACCCGGCGCCGGAGGAGTCCGCCCCCTAGACAGGCACCAGCTGGCATAATCCTCAAACAAGTCCCGCGATCGCTCCCGATGCTCACGACCAAATTCGCACCGTTCAGCCATCCATTCGTTCAGCGGCCGGTGGGCGTCCGTCAACGCCAGCACAGGCGGCGAGCGCTCATCCTCGAAAACATCCGGCAGCCCCGCCAGCGCCCAAGCGCGAAGCGCGGCGCGGCGACCGCCGACAATCCGGGCCTCCCGCACGAGCAGGAGCCCAGTTCGCCACGCATCGGCCTCATCTCTTTGCGCGGGCGACTGGCCTTCGGGCTCTTCGTCATTCGCGGGCAAAGCGTAGCCCCCCGTCCGCCGGATCGATGGCAGCACGTCCTGAGTGACCCATTTGCGGAACGTCACCGCCACCGGCTTCCTGGATCGAAAGATCAGGGCATAGAGGCCACTTTCGGAAATGATGGTGGTTTCCTGCAGTCGGCCCATGGCGTCACTAATAGTTACGCCATCGCGTTCGTCCTCCTCTAGCGCCGACACGGCCTTTCGGCTGTTTTGCAACTCCAAGGCAGCGCACACGTCATTGGCGACGAACCAAGCCGCACCGGCCCGGTCCACCACTCGCACGAGCTGCTCGCCGAAGCCGAAGCTCTGCAGGGCAACGGCATTCACTGCGATCTCTCCAGCTCGTAATGCTGGACTGCCCTGATAGCCCAAGAGGCAAGGTGCCCCTGCCGCTCGGCCCCAAAGTCGGCGAGACTGTCGCGCGGCTCCGGCACCCGCTCAGCCAAGAGGCTACGAAGGCGATCCAGCCAATCAGCATCAGCGGCCCGCGCTGTGATAGGCATCCCAGCAAGTGGCAAAATCGCGAGGGAACTTAGAAGGCGGCGGCGCCCGGTATCGATGATCATGTGCTTTCTCTTCGGCTCGGCTTGCTAAGGCCCTTGATCGCGGCGGGCGATCACCGGGGGTTAGCAACCTGCCGAAGAGACAGGCCGGCGGCTTTTAAGCGCGAACGCTCTGGACATGGCACACCGCCCCCGGCTACGAAAGCCAGAGTTGATGCGCCCCGCCAAGGGCGATCATGCGAGCCGCCAAGCTCACTTTAGCGACAATCCCGCGCCAACGGGGTGTCGCCTATCTTCGGTCCGGGTTGCTACGCCCGCGGAGAAACTGCCTCATTCTGATTCTCCGCGCAAGGCCCCTGCGCCGCGCACGAGCAACCACAACAGGAGGAGCCGGAACCATGGCGCGCTCTGAGAAACCATGGATGCGACCTCCCGAAGATAAAGGGTGGCCCAACCCGCAAGAAAACATAAAAAAGCGGTGCCCGCAATGTGCCGAAGACATTCAAGCGGCGGCGCAAGTATGCCGATTTTGTGGGCACCGTCTCAGGATGCAATTCCCCAAGATCGGCTGCGGAACCGCTATGCTGCTTGGCTTTGTAGTTATCGTCGTGGCCACCTCTTTTGGCAGCTCACCTACTGCAGTTCCAGAGAGGACTCCCACTTATACAACAGAGCGCGTTCAAGAATGCACATTGCTCTTAAACAAGGCGGAGCAAGCGGGATTAATCCACCAAAGGCCCAGCGACACCCGGATCAACATAGATGAAAGGCTATGGGCGGAACTCCCAGCCACAGCCAAGTCTGGGATCTTGCAGGCGATGGCTTGCGAAGTTTATGGACGCCCGCCCGCCAATTTGGAGATCGTTGTTGCGTACGGCTACCGAAGCGGGCGGAGGCTGGCGAGGTACGGCCAATCTGGAGTAAGCTACGATTAGCCTTCCGGCGGACGCCTCAGCATTTCCCAGACTTCGAAGGCCGCCCAAAACTCGTGCGGCGTGGAATCCCAGAACTGCTGAGCCGTCCAGTGGAAGGCGATGGCCGCTATGCCGGCGAGTCGGCGGCGGGGGTCGCGGTCGTCATCGTCCCCGCCGCCATCGCTTCCCCCTCGCGGGGGGTTCCGTCCGCCCTGCATCCGCCGGTGGCCGCCAAGCCCAGGACATAGGCGAGGCGCAGGTTCACCTTCATCAGGCCAAACTCATAGAGCAGCTCACCGATTCGCTCGGCGCACACCGCCTGCACCCGGCCGTTCCCGGTGGCCTTGCCCCACGCCTGGATCAGCAGGGTGACGATGACGGCCGCATGGCCAAGAGTCAGCTCGCCGTCGCTCGCCTCGCTGGCGAGCTGGATCAGGCCCTTGCCGGTGGCTTTCTCGATCTCCACCAGCGCCGTGTAGGAGGGGCGCAGAACGAAGCGCTCCCCTTCCAGCTCCAGATCCACTTCGCCGCGGATCTCGTTCGCCTGGGGCTCACCCAGCCCCTCCGCTGGGGCTTCCTCGGCGCCGCTCATTCCACGGCCGCCTTCGCGGCCCGGCCGGCGCGGATGGCCGCCTTGGCGTCGGGCACGTTGGCGGCGCCGCCGAGATCGATTTCCTCGGCGTTGGCGATGCCGCGCAACTTGGGAAAGCTGGTGATCGCCGTGAGATCGTCGGCCGGTTCCTCGGCATCGGGCGGTGCGATCAGATCGCGCACCGAGCCGGCGACTTCCGCCACGCCCGCATCGGCGATCATGCCCGCCAGAGTGGGCATGTTGGGCACGTCCTCCCCCACGAGCAAGGGGGATAGGGCGCAGGCCACGAGGCTTGCGATCGGAGCGCCCACGAGCA
>DASVUO010000039.1:0-3747 GCA_036386995.1 Allosphingosinicella sp.
TGAGAGTGGGGCCGCCCGTGTCTTCGCCTTCGATCGCGATCCCGATGCGATCCGTGAAGGCGAGGAAATCGCGGCCTCGAGCGGGGGGCGCCTGACGCTTGTTCCGGAGCGTTTTTCCCGGATGCGTCAGGCGCTTGCCGATCACGGCGTGACGGAAGTGGACGGCGTCACGCTCGATATCGGCGTTTCCTCCATGCAGCTCGACCGCCCGGAGCGCGGCTTCTCCTTCCAGGGCGATGGCCCGCTCGACATGCGCATGGCGCAGGACGGGGAAAGCGCCGCCGATTTCCTCAACGCCGCCGCCGAAGAAGACATCGCCGACGTCATCTACCGCTACGGCGAGGAGCCGAAGTCGCGCCGCATCGCCCGCGCCATCGTCGCCGCCCGCCCGATCGAGCGCACCGGCCAGCTCGCCGAGATCGTCCGCAAGGCATTGGGCTGGCATCAGGGCATGAAGAAGGACCCGGCGACCCGCACCTTTCAGGCGATCCGCATCCACTTGAATGAAGAGCTTCAGGAGCTGGAAGACGGCCTGGAAGCCGCCGAGCAGGTTTTGAAGGAAGGCGGCCGCCTCGCCGTTGTCACCTTTCACAGCCTCGAAGACCGGCTGGTGAAGCGCTTCCTGAAAGAACGGAGCGGCGACGTGCCCGCCGGCTCGCGCCACCTGCCCGTGCAGGCGAACACCGCCCCCGCCTCGACCTTCGATGCGGTCGCCAAGCCGGTTCGCGCCGGCGAAACAGAAGTGAAAGCCAATCCGCGTGCCCGCTCGGCCACGCTCAGGGTCGCCCGCCGCACCGGCGCTTTGCCCTGGAAGAACAGGGAAGGGATGCCCGCATGATCGCCAGAGGATTCAAGTCGGTGATCTGGGTCGGTGCCGTCGGCGCCGCCGCGATCGCCTGCTACATGGTGTCCTTGCAGGTCGCCACGGAGCGCGCCGATCTCGCCAAGGTCGAGGCGCAGATCGTCGCCGCGAAGCGCGACATCCGCACCCTTCAGACCGAGCTCGGCACGCGCGGCCGGATGTCGCAGCTCGAGCAGTGGAATGCCGACGTGCTTGCACTCTCCGCGCCGACCGCCGCGCAATATCTTTCCGATCAAATGATGCTTGCCCGCTTCGACAGCACCGAGCCGACGCTTGACGAGCGCGCCGCCAATGTCCGCATGGCGTCGGTGGACACGGGTGCGCAGACGCCTGCCGCCGCCGCGGCCGCCCCTCAGGTTGTGCAGGCAGTCGCGCAGCCCGCGCCCCAGCCGCACGCCCAGCCGATGGTGCGCCAGGCAAGCTTCACCACCGCGGGCGCCGAAGCGCCCGCCAAGCCGCTCGCCGAGAAGAAGGCCGCGGCTAAGCCCGAAGTGCAGCAGGCAAAGGCCGAGCCGAAAAAGCCTGAAGCCAAGAAGCAGGACACCGCCAAGGCCGAGGTCAAGAAGCCCACCGCCGCGACGCCCGCCGTCTCAAAGAAGGGCGAGACGAAGACCGCCGCCGCCAAGGCTCCTGCCGAAAAGCCGCGCGTTTCCAAAATCGACACCAAGCTCGCCGCCGAACTTAAGTCTGGCACCGGCCGCAAACCCCAAGGGAGCGGCGGCAACTGATGGCAACGCTTGCATCCGACGTTCTGCGCCAGCGCGGCGCCCCTGCAGGCCAGACCGGCCTGTCGGTCACCTATCAGCGTCTGATGCTGGTGATGCTGGTCTTCGCCGGCGTCACCTTCATGATCGTCGGCCGCCTCCTGTTTCTGCAGGTGTTCACCGACCGCGGCGACGCGACCGCGCTTGCCGATCCGTTGGTCCCGCCGCGCGCCGACATCGTCGACCGCAACGGCGTTCCTTTGGCGCGCACCATCGACGCCTGGTCGATCTACGTGCACCCCAACAAATTGCTCGGCGATCCGAAGGAAGTGGCCGCGCGCCTCGCCGCCTTGATGCCGGACCGCAGCGCCGCCGAGTTCGAAGCCATCCTGCGGTCGGGCAAGACCTTCCAATATCTCAGCCGCCGCGCGGTGCCGGAGCTGGTGCAGGCGGTGAACGCGCTCGGCGAGCCGGCAATCTCCTTCGCCCGCGAGCCGGAGCGCCTCTACCCGCAGACGTCGCTCGCCGGTCACATCCTGGGCTGGACCGATTTCGACGGCCGCGGCGTCTCCGGCATGGAGAAAGTGCTGGAAGCCCGGCTGACCGACAAGGCGCAGCGCGACACGCCGGTGGCGCTCGCCATCGACAGCCGCGTCCAGGCCGCAATGGAAAGCGAACTCGGCGCCGCCGTCACCAAGTTCAGCGCGGAAGGCGCGACCGGCATCGTTCTCGACATTCACACCGGCGAGCTGATCGCCATGGCTTCGGCGCCGAACTTCAACCCCAACGCCGCCGGCAAGTCGGACGCCAACGCCCTGTTCAACCGCGCAACGCTCGGCGTCTACGAACTCGGCTCGACCTTTAAGCCGCTCACCGTCGCGGCTGCGATCGACGCCGGCGTGATCAAGTCGGTCGCGCAGCGTTATCCCTCCGGCGCGCCCATCGCGATCGGCCGCTTCCGGATCAAGGACGACCATCCGATCGCGGGCAGCGCCAACATCGTCGAAACGCTGGTTCACTCGTCCAACATCGTCACCGCGCAGATCGCCGACCAGATGGGCGAAGCGCGGATGCAGGCGACGTTCAAGCTGCTGGGCTTCAACGAGCCCGCTCATGTCGAGCTGGAAAAGGGCCGTCCGCTTTACCCGCGCGAGTGGAGCCGGGCGACCGTTCTGACCAGCGGATTCGGCCACGGCATCGCCGTCTCGCCGCTTCACCTGGCGAGCGCTTATGCCGCCCTCGTCAACGGCGGCATCTGGCGCCCCGCGACCTTGCTGAAGGTAAAGAACCCGCCCGCCGGCCGCCGCGTCTATTCGGAAGCGACCAGCGCGACGATGCGCAAGCTCCTCCGCATGATCGTTCTGGAAGGCACCGGCCGCAAGGGCGAGGCACCGGGCTTCCGCGTCGGCGGCAAGACCGGCACGGCGGAAAAGGTGTCGTCCAGCGGCGGCTATTCCAAGAAAGTGAACGTCTCCACCTTCGCGGCGGCTTTCCCCATGGACAATCCCCGCTATGTGGTCATCGCCATGCTCGATGCTCCCAAGGCGACCGCCGACACGTTCGGCTTCACCACCGCGGCCTGGAACGCCGCACCCGTCGTGTCGCGCGTGATCTCGCGCACCGGCCCCTTGCTCGGCGTCTACCCGGACGACCGCCGCGACATCGACGTCGCCGACATGCTGGCCCTGGTCGCAAAGCCGTCGCACTGATGCGGCTGGGTGCGCTGATCGGCACCGGCGACGAACAGCGAGTGACCGGCTTCGCGATCGACCACCGCAAGGTCGCGCCCGGCACCGTGTTCGGCGCCTTTCGCGGCTCGCTGCACAATGGCGAGGACTATATTCCCGCCGCCGTGGAAGCGGGCGCGGTGGCGGTCGTTGCCCGCCCCGACGTAGCCGTAGAGGGAGCGGTCCATTTCGCGGGGGAGGAGCCCCGCCGCGACTTCGCCGCACTCGCCGCCAAATTCTTCGCGCCGTTCCCCGAAACGGTGATCGCCGTCACCGGCACGAACGGCAAAACCTCCAACGTCGAACTCACCCGCCAACTTTGGCGGATGGCCGGCCACCCCGCCGCGTCGATCGGCACGCTCGGCGTCACCACCGCTGACGATCAGGTCACCACTGGCCTCACGACGCCCGACATCGTCACCTTTCTCTCCAACATGGCCGGCCTTGCGCGCGA
>DASVUO010000040.1:0-25430 GCA_036386995.1 Allosphingosinicella sp.
TACATCCGCTACATCGCCGACTGGCGCCTCGGCCAGCTCGGCCTGAAGCCGATGTTCATGATCGACGACCACCCGCTCCCCTGGCTCGCGCCGCTCCTGAACGGCGTCGAACACGCCAACTTCTTCGAAACCCGCGCGACCGAATATTCGAAGGCCGCGACGCGCGGGAATTGGAACGAGGTGTGGGACAGCTTCGACCGGAGGAAGCAGGCCAAGGTGGCGAACGATGTGCCGGCGGAAGTGGCGGACGCGGACATGTTCGCGCAAGCGGGCGTGGCGGCGGAGTAAGCCAAGTGGATGTTGCGTCTATGCTTCGAGAAGCAGTTTCTCAGATACCTGATGGAGACTACACGGCAGGTCTGCGAGCTGTGGTTCGTCACATTGATGCCGCCATAAAACACTTTGAACGAGCCCAATCTACGCAGGAAGAAGACGCGTTTACCGACTCAATTTACCGTACGAACCAAGCGTACGAGGGGTCGCTGAAAGAGGCATACCGAGTTATTTCTGGAGAAAATCCCACGAAGAAGACACTTTTCGAGATTGAAGGTTATTTGCAGGGAAATCATGACCTGAGGGCCAGGGTTCTCACCCAAATGGCTCGATATCGGGAGGATTATCGAAATCCTTCCACGCATGATTATAAATTAGATTTTGACGAGAATGAGGCTCTTCTGGCTATTCTTTCAGTCGCAGCTTTTGCCAAGCTGTTGGCCGATCAAATTTCTACAAAGGTTAGCTTCAATCAGGCAAAACTAGATATTGAAAAGAGTTCTACTAAGATACCTGTGGTCAAAGGTGACGACGCTGATAGTTTCTTTGAAAATCTTTCTAATAGTCTGTTGAACTTCCTGAACAAATCTTCGTTGGACGGTGTGACAGAGCGCGAAAACGCCGCCTTGATCTCCGCGTATTTGGCCAGTGCGAATGTACCTTTCGAAAGCGACGTTGAGGTGGACACTGAAAGATATATCATTGAGTGGGATGTGATCGTTGAGTACTCAAAGGATGTAAAAATCGGTTTCGATATCAAATCCTCGCGCGGTAGACAGTCACCGGAGATCACCGAGGAAAGAGCGTCTAATTTGCTTGATTGGCTGCACGACGGGAAAATGCGGTTTGGTATACTCGTCGAAGGCGCGGCTCGCGGTCAAAAATATGTCAGAAATGAATTTATGTCAGCTCAAGGAGTGAAGGTTCATCGGCTCGGGCGCCAAGCCCTCGACTGAGCTTCGCTACCACGGTGGTGCCGCAGCGCTCCGTGAGAAATTTTGCTTGTCTTGCGAGCGATCTCCTATAGGTTAGATCTCCTTATGTTCCTCCCGCCCGATCCATTTTCCGAAGCTGCAATTGACCTGCTTGCATCGGCACGAGGGAAGAAGTTCGGCACCATACTAGCTGACCCTCCATGGCAGTTCCAGAACCGCACCGGGAAGGTGGCCCCAGAGCACAAACGGCTCAACCGCTATGGCACTATGACGCTGAATGAGATCTGCTCCCTGCCGGTTGAAGATATCGCCGATGACCCGTCGCACCTCTACCTATGGGTGCCCAATGCGCTGTTGCCGCAAGGGCTCCAGGTGATGGAGGCTTGGGGCTATCGCTACATTTCCAACATCGTTTGGCACAAGATCCGGAAGGACGGCGGTTCCGACGGGCGCGGGGTCGGCTTCTACTTCCGCAACGTGACCGAGCTGCTGCTGTTCGGCGTCCGTGGCAAAAACGCCCGCACCCTCGATCCCGGCCGCAGCCAGGTGAATATGATGCAGACGCGGAAGCGCGAGCACAGCCGGAAGCCGGACGAGCAGTACGACATCATTGAGGCTTGCAGCTGGGGGCCTCGTCTTGAGATGTTCAGCCGGGGCAAGCGGCGCGGGTGGACCGTGTGGGGCAACCAGGCCGACGACACCTATAAGCCAACATGGGACACGTATGGCTACAACAGCGGCACTGTTGCGGCCGAGTGATGTTCGAGAGTCTGCGCGAAATCGGCTTTGAGATTGCCTTTGCATCTCATTCCGAAGCCATCATCAAAGAGGACTTCCCTGACGTAGCCCGAGATTTGGAACTCGCGCTTGCTGACGTAAGCTTGCCTATCACTGAGATCGTAGGTGGCGGCGGTGGCGAGGCCAAAATTACGCAGCGCCTGCGCCGAGGGTTCACCGCCCTCGGCTGGCGCAAACGTAACGTCGAAATGAAGAAGATTGTGGATGGTTTTGAGAAGGACTCCGTCAGCCACGAGATCGATCATTTCCATTCGACGCTAGCCGGCACATTCGCGCTCGAGATCGAGTGGAACAACAAGGATCCATTTTTCGATCGCGATCTAGAAAGCTTCAACCGGCTTCATGCTGAAGGAGTTATAAGCGTTGGAGCAATCGTTACCCGGGGGAGTGGGTTGCAAGCCTCTCTCCGCGAGATGATTCAGCAGTGGGCAGAGCGCGAGGGCATTGAAAGTTTTGCTGACTTGAAAGCTCGCGGGCTAAAACGCCCGAGCGAGCGGCAGGAGCTCATCGTGGATGAGCGTGTCGCCCGCGGCGATGCTTTCGCCTCGGCATGGGCCAGGATGTTTTTCCAAGACAAATATGGCATGGCAACGACGCATTGGTCCAAGCTGCAGGATCGGGTAGCACGAGGTGTTGGCAACCCGTGCCCCTTGCTACTCATCGGGTTGCCAGCGTCCATCGTAGACATGGTGAGCTAAAGATCGGCGAGCGGCGGGACCACCCCGCCAGCGACAGGACCCTCATTGAGGAAGCGCACTCCTGCCGGGAGCTCACCGGCTGCGAAACCTGCCTCGAAGCCGCCGCCGCCGACGCGCGGCGGCTTTGTGCATACGAATAGGGCTCAGTTGGCCAAAAGCGCCTGCTAACGAACCTGCCTGGCGCCGACCTTGAACCGTCCTCCACCGGCAAGGCCCAAATTGTAATATCCTGAGCTCACCACCTCGATGGTCACGATCTGGTCGGGACCTGCTTGAGACTGCGCCGCCACGGCTGCATGCGCTTTGCGGATTGTGTAATCCAGGGTGTCCCCCTCGACATAAACAATCCCGCTTTCGTCGGTGTTGTTGTCGGTCATAGCTCTGCCTCCTCCTACCGGGAGCAGGTTTAGTCGCCCGCTGAGCAATTAACTGTCGCTGCCGCTGTTTTGCCGGCTACCGAGCTGCATCGAAGTACCACTTCGATGCAATTTCCATTTTCCTACACGCCCGCCTTACGCATATTTGTTCCGGCTCTGTTCACTGCCGATCCCGGAGCCAGTCATGAAGCACCGCAACAAGCCGCGCCGCAGGCGCCACGGCCGCACCAATCCGCACTCCGCTCAACATAATTCCGCCGACGCGCCGCTCCCCTGGGACGGCGATCCGCCCGCCGAGGAGACGCACGGCGAAAACGGCCGCCGCGTGCGTGTCGACGCCTTCACCGCGCGGCGCAAGCACGAATTCCTGCGCGCGCTGATCAAGTGCGGCACGATCGACGATGCCGCCCGCGCGGTTGGCGTCGATCGGCGCACCGTCTACCGCCATCAGGAGAAGGAACCGGAATTCCTCGAATATTGCCGGATCGCGGTTCGGATGTCGGCGGCGCCGATCGAGCTCACCGCCTGGCAGCGCGCGGAGGAAGGGGTGGAGCAGGAGTTTGCGTGCGGCGGCCAGGTCCATGTCCGCCGCCGCTACGATCACGGGCTGCTTCGCCTACTTCTTCAGGCGTCGAACCCCAAGAAATACGGCCCGCGCCCCGGCTTCACCCGCAAGCGCCTGATGAAGCACGAACGCAAGCAGATGGAGCGCGAAGTGCGCGCGGAGAACCAGCTCAAGGTCCCGAAGCTCGAAGACCTGCGGGCCAGTATCGCCGCCAAGGTCAGAGCGATCATCGCGGCGCGAAAGCCGGAGGAGGCCGGGGAGGGGCAGCCACTCGGCTCCGAACAGCCGCCGGCGGAGCGCGGCTGGTCGCCCGGCGAGGATCGAACGGGGGAGGAGACCCCCCGCGGAACCGTGTGACTCTTGTGACATTCGCAAAGCCGCCCAGGGGGCTCGGGAGCCAGACCATGAACTTCAATCGAGCCGCTCCGACGCGCTCCGCACCTCGCGCGCGGCTAGAAGCCGATCTTCACGCCCACCATGGCCCGCTTGCTGACGAAGCCGGACCCGAAATCGACCTGCTCCGTGTAAGCGCGGCCGGTGACGCCGTTGCCGAGGTCCTTTTCGGCGACCAGCGGGCCTTCGCGGAAGATCCGCTCCCACTTTTCCATCGGGTAGTCGCCCGCGCCGGGGCGACGGCCGCAGACGACGATTTCGCCCCCCGTGCTGTCCGCGCCGCAGCGGCCTTCCGCCTGCCTGCGGGCAAGCTCGGCAAGATCGAAGTCCACGGGGAGCGGAGGCGGGGGCACGGGGGCTGCGGCGGCCTGAAGCGCGATCAGCAGGGAAAGAACCACGTCGCGCGCCTCCACGTCCGTTGCCCGCGCAGCCTCTGCCCCAAAGACGGCGAAGGCAAGGCGGGTTGGGGGGCCTTAGATCGGCGGGTGAAATCCTTGGACATTAAGCACTTTTCGCCCGCCGCCTCCCCCTAAAGGGGGATATCACTTGGGCGGGATCGATGATGGGCTAGAACCAACTCGGGTAAGGGGAATCGAACATGCGTATGGACAAGGGAATTCTGACCGGCATGCTGGCTTTGGCGGCAGGCCTCGCCGCCGCGCCCGCACAAGCGGAGATGCTGACCTTTCACGTTTCGCTCGACGGAAAGTTCGGCAACGAACCCACCGGCTCCCCGGCAACCGGCACCGCAAAGGTCAAGGTGGACACCGAGCGCAAGCTGGTGTCCGTGGACATGAAGGTGGAAGGCCTCACCGATGCCGACCTTTGGGACAAGCTGGTGGCGGCGCCGATCGGGCCGATCCACTTTCACAGGATTCCGAGGGAAGGCGCGGACGCGGAGCTTGCCTTGCCGCTGCCGTACGGGCCCAACTACCACTTCACCAAGACCGGCATGACGGTGACGATGAAGGATTACGATTACACCGCCGGCGCGGCGCTGCTTAAGTCGACGCTGAGCTTCGACGATTTCGTGGCGGCGATGCGCGGCGGCGAAGTGGTGCTCAACATCCACACGGACAAGTTCAACCCGGGCGAGATCAGCGGCAAGGTCGTGGAGGGCCCGGCCGGCGGGAAGGGCAAGGCCTAACGCATCAGTCCGGCGGCGCGCAGGGCCCGCTCGATCACCGCCTGAGGGCCGTGAGCCGGCGGTGCCTGCGTCAGGCGGGGCTCCGTTCGGCCCGCGCGCGGTGGCTTCGAGGTGGCAGCGCGCGGGGCAGCGGCGCGGTTGTCGGCCGGGCGCGCAATGCCGAAGAAGGCGGCGATTTCGGTGGTGGAGCTCAGGCCCACGTCCAGCATATGGGCGCCCGCTGCGCCGATCGCCTCGTCCCCGTCGCCGGTGGCAAGCGGGACGCCGTGGGCCATTCCGGTGACGGAGAGTTGCTCCAGGATAGGCGCGCCGCTCCCGTCCAGCCAGGCGCGGCGGGGGAAGCCGGCGACTTCGTCGAAGCGGTTCGGCTCATCGGGCAGGCCGTGGAGCGCGGCCCACTGGCGCACGATCGTATCGGCGTTGCCGGGAACGACCGTGGTGTCGGCGCTGCCCTGCCAGACCTGGAGGCGCGGCCAAGGCCCGGCGTGGCGGGAGGCACGGCGGACGCTTGCGGCAAGCGCTGCGCCGTCGCCGCTCCCCCTGCCGGCCATGCACTGAAAGGCATCGGACACGCTGTCGGCGCAGCCGAAGGCGACCCCGGCTATCGGCGCTCCGGCCGCGAAGAGCTCGGGGTAGACGGCGAGCATGACCATGGTCATCGCCCCGCCCGCGCTGAGGCCGGTGACGAAGGTGTGCGCCGGATCAAGGGCGTGGCGGGCCTGGATCGCTTCCACCATGTTGGCGATGGAGGCCGCTTCGCCGCGGCCGCGGGCGGTGTCTTCCGCCTGGAACCAGTTGAAGCACAGCATCGGATTGTTGGCGCGCTGCTGCTCCGGATACAGAAGGGCGAAGCCGTGGCGGCCGGCAAGCGCGGACCAGCCGGAACCTTGGTCGTAGACGGCGGCATCCTGTGTGCAGCCGTGGAGAACGACGACCAGGGGCGCTCCGGCGGGAAGGTCGGCGGGGACGTAGCAGCGGGCGCGCAAATTGCCGGGGTTGGGGCCGAAATCGGGCAGGTCGGAAAGCCGGTCGCGCACTGCCGCGCGTGGAGCGAAGCGGCTCTTGCCGCGAGCCGCGCGGGGGAGGCGGAGGCGGGGAATGATGCGCGGCATGAGGTATCTCCGGGAAAGCGTGGGCCGCAAAAACTGGCGGCAACCTCTTAGCTAAACCGGTAGCTGGGCGATATGTTGCGGTGCAGCATGAATAATCAACGTCGAGCGGCCTGCTGGCGGGCGAGCTCCTTGTTGAACGCGGCTTCGGCGCGCGCGGTTTGGCGGGCGAGTTCGGCCGGGTCGCGGAAGGCTTTCGGATCGCCCGCGCGTTGGCGGGCGCGTTTGCCGGCGAGGTCGAAGAATTCCGGGTGGAAGTTCAAGAAGATGTCGGCCTTCAAGCGCCTCAGCTTAGCGAAGGTGCGGCGGGAATCGGCGGCGGCTTGCGGGTAGAACGGGTCGTCGAGGAGCTTCTGGCCGGCGACGGTGAGGCTGCAGGCGAACAGGATGCGCGCCGTCTTGGTCTGGAGAAGCCAGCTGGTGCAGCCGCGGGTGTGGCCGGGGGTTAGGTACGCGGTAAGGCGGCCGGCGGTGGTGGCGACGGTGGCGCCTTCCCCGATGACGCGGTCGACCTTCACCGGCGGGCCGGCGGGGAGTTCCGGGCGGCCGGCGACCTTGCCGCTTTCGAGGTCGGCGAGGTCGCCGCGGCTCGCGACGAGCTTGGCGCCGGTAAGGCGCTTCAGCTCGGCGAGGCCGCCCGAATGGTCGAAATGGGCGTGGTTGATGAGCAGGGTGCGCACGTCCTTCAGCTGGAAGCCGAGTGTGCGGATGTTTGCGGCGATCAGCGGCGCGCTTTCAGGAAGGCCGCCGTCGATCAGCACGTGGCCGTTGCGGCCGGCGATCAGGTAAGCGGCGAGGCCGGCTGTGCCGACATAGTAGACGTCCGGCGCGATGCGGAAGGGCTCGGCCGGGCGGTTCCACTCGACCCGCTGCTCGGCATCCTGGGCGGGTGCAGCGGTGGGGAGGGTGAGGAAGGTGGCGGCAAGGGCGATCAGGCGCAGGCGTGGCACGGCGTGACTCCAAAAGCGTGTCGCGGATACTCGCATCCGCTCGAAGGCGCGACAAGGGGAACGGCGGGCGGCGGCGCGGCGTTGGCGGGGTTCGGGTTCCTTGAAAGGCTTCAGATACATGCTTGAGCAGCCGGCGGGCGCGCCTTTGGATGGTGAGGGCGCGGCTGGGGACGGCGCCGGGCCAAAGCGCGTGCATGCGGCGCTTGGGCCGACGGTGGCCCGGCTGTGTGCGGCGGTGGAGGAGGGCGACGTGCTCGCCATCCTGTGCGGCGAGCAGCGCGGCGAGGCGGTCGCCAAAGCGGCGGCGTCGCTGACCGATGCTTTGGTGCTTTGGTATCCGCCTTCCGATGCGCTGCCCGGCGAGGCGGCGCCGGCGTCTGCGGCGGTGGCGGGGCAACGGGTCGCGGCGCTTGGCGCGCTGCAGGCGCGCGAGGAGGGGCGGCGGGTGCTGTTCGTCACCGATGCAGCGGCGGTGACCCAGATGGTTGCCGCGCCCGAGGCTTATGCGGGCGCGCCCTTGGCGTTCGTGCCGGGCGAGGAGATCGACCGCGAGTCCCTTTGCAAGCAACTCGACGGCATCGGCTATTTCGCCGACGACCGGGTGGACGAGGCGGGCGAATATGCCCTGCGCGGCGGCGGGCTGGACATCTTTCCGGCCGACGACGCGCTGCCGGTGCGCGTGCATCTCGATGGCGACCGGGTGAGCGACATCAGCTGCTACGATCCGGTGAGCCAGCTTGCCCGCGGCGAGGCGCTTGAGCGGCTGGAGATACGGCCGGCGGCGGAGCCCAAGCCGGGCGGCTCGGCGGTGACCTTGTTCGAGCATCTGCCGGGCGCGGCGGTGGCGCTGGACCCGGAGGCGATCGAGCGGCGCGACAGCTTCATCGAGCTGGCTGGCGAGGTGAAGGGCGCGAACAAGGCGCCGCTCGCCGGCGCGAAGCTGTGGCGCAGCGGAATGGCGGGGCGGGCGAAGATCGACCTCGGCGAGGAGGGCGAGGCGATCGGGCGGCGCTTCGTGGAGGCGAAGCGGCCCGATCGCGCGTTTCTGGCCGCGGTCGAGGAGGCGCAGGCGCGTGGCGATAAGGTGGTGCTTGCCGGATCGGCGCGCGACCTGCGCTTCTTTGCGCGGCGGCTGGAGAAAAAGGGCAGGGAGGCGCCGCGGGTGCTGACCTGCTGGCGCGAGGTGGAGGCGGCGAAGGCGGGCGAATTCGTTTCGCTGGAGGCGGAGCTTGAGCGCGGCTGGAGCGCGGCCGGCCTGACGGTGATCGCAACGGCCGATGTGCTCGGCAGCCGGGCGCAAAGCGGCGGCGCTTCGGCGGCGGTGAACCCGCTGGAGCTGGAAGGCGCGGAGTTTCACGAAGGCGACGCGGTGATCCATGAGGATCACGGCCTCGCCATCCTGCGCGGCCTGGAGCGGATCAGCACCGGCGAAGCGGAGGGCGACGCCTTCCGGCTCGAATATGCCGGCGGCGCGCAGCGGCTGGTGCCGGTGGAGGAAGGGCGGCGGCTCTGGCGCTACGGCGCCGATGCGGACGCAGTGACGCTCGACAAGCTCGACGGCTCGACCTGGGAGAAGAGGCGCGCCGATCTCGACGCGGCGCTTGCCCAAACGGCGAAGCAGCTTGTCGCGCTTGCGACCGAGCGGGCGGAGAAGACCGCGCCGGCGCTGGAGCCGCCGGTCGACCGATATGAGAAGTTCGCCGCCGGCTTTCCTTATGCCGAGACGCCCGACCAGCTGCGCGCGATCGAGGCGGTGCGCGCGGATCTGGCGTTGGGCAAGCCGATGGACCGGCTGGTGGTCGGCGACGTCGGCTACGGCAAGACGGAAGTCGCATTGCGGGCGGCGGCGGTGGCGGCGCTTGCGGGGAAGCAGGTGGTGCTGGTGGCGCCGACGACCGTGCTTGTGCGCCAGCATTTGGACAGCTTCCGCAAGCGCTTCGCCCGAGTGGGCCTGAAGGTGGCTGGCCTGTCGCGGCTGACGTCGGCGGCGGAAGCGCGGGAGGTGAAAAAGGGGCTGGCCGACGGTTCGGTCTCGGTGCTGGTCGGCACCAAGATGGTGGCTGGCAAGGGCGTCGATTATCGCGACCTCGGGCTGGTGATAATCGATGAGGAGCAGCGTTTCGGTGCGGCGGACAAGGCGAAGCTGCGCGGTCTGAGCACCAGCGGGCACGTGCTGACGCTGACCGCGACGCCGATCCCGCGCACCCTGCAATCGGCGCTCGTCGGGCTTCAAGACTTGTCGCTGATCGCCACTCCGCCTGCGCGGCGGCTACCAACGCGCACCCATGTTTCCGAATTCGCCGCCGAACGGGTCCGCGCCGCCCTGCTGCGCGAGAAACGGCGCGGCGGGCAGAGCTTCGTGGTGGTGCCACGCATCGAAGAGATGGACGCGATGGCCGAGCAGCTCACCCGGCTGGTGCCGGAGCTGGTGCTGCGCAAGGCGCACGGCAAGATGCCGGCAGCCGAGATCGACGAGGAGATGGTGGCGTTCGCGGCCGGCGACGGCGACGTATTGCTCGCAACCAACATCATCGAGGCGGGGCTCGACATCCCGCGCGCCAACACGATGGTGGTGTGGCGCGCCGACATGTTCGGGCTTGCCCAACTCCACCAACTGCGGGGGCGCGTGGGGCGCGGGCGGTCCCGTGGCTATGTGGTGCTGCTGACGGAAAGCGGCGCGGAGGTTGCGCCGGCGACGCTGAAGCGGCTCCGCACCATGGAGGCGCTCGACCAGCTCGGCGCCGGCTTCGCGATCAGCGCGCGTGATCTCGACCTTCGCGGCGCGGGCGACCTGCTCGGCGAGGAGCAGGCGGGGCATTTGAAACTGATCGGCGTGGGGCTGTACCAGCACCTTCTCGAACAGGCGATCCGCACCGCGCGGGGCGAGGAGGCGCAAAGCTGGCTTCCCGACCTGCGGCTCGGCGTTACCGGCCGGGTGCCGGAGGAATGGGTGCCGGAAGAGGATCTGCGGGTGAACCTCTACCTGCGCATCGCGCGCATGGCTTCGGCGGCGGAGGAGGAAGCGCTTGCCGCCGAATGGGAGGACCGGTTCGGGACCGTGCCGGAGGAGGCGGCGCGGCTGCTGACGCTTGGCGGTCTTCGCCGGCTGGCGCGCGACGCGCGGATCGCGCGGGTCGATGCGGGCCCGGCGGCGATCGCACTGACGCCGCGGCCGGGCGCGCGGATCGCGGCCAAGGCGAACGGACTTGAGAAGAAAGGCGACCGCCTGCTGCTGCGCCGCGAGACGCAGGCGGACGACGGCCGTCTGGACGTGGTGCGGGAGCTTCTGGAAACGCTCGCCGGCTAAGGCGAACTAGCCGCCGAAGCCTTGCGACAGGAAGCCGGGGACCGGTCCGTTCCAGCCGTCATCGACGCTGTCGGGCTCCGGCTGGCGCCGCGGTTCGTCGCGGCCGGGGCGGCGATCCTCACGCGGCTGGCGCTCGGCGCGTGCTTCCTCGCGGCGGGGCTCTTCGCGCTGCGGTGCCTCCACCAGAGCTTCTTCCGGTTCCGCATTGCGCGGCGGACGGGCTTCGCGCGGGGCACGAGGCGGACGGGCTTCCCGAGGCGCACGCGTCTCGCGCGGCGCGCGGGCGCGGCGGGCCTTCGGCTCGGCAGCCGGCTCCGCTTCGGCATCCGCTTCGGGTGCTTTGGCGGGCGCGGCAACTGCGGTGTCGTCCACGGCGCGGATCTTGGCCCCGGTCAGCTTCTCGATCGCTTCAAGCGCTTCGGCGTCGGAGCTGGTCGCGAAGGTAATCGCAACGCCGGTGCGGCCGGCGCGGCCGGTGCGGCCGATGCGGTGAATATAATCGTCCGGGTGCCATGGCACATCGTAGTTGAAGACGTGGCTCACGTCCTTCACGTCCAAGCCGCGGGCGGCGACGTCGGAGGCGACCAGGATGTTGATCGATCCGTCCTTGAATCGGTCGAGTTCGCGGATGCGCTCCGCCTGCTCCATGTCGCCGTGGATTTCGCCGGCGTTGAGGCCGGAGCGCTTCAGGCTGGTGGCAAGCTCGCGCACCGTGGTCTTCTTGTTGCAGAAGACGATGGCGGTGCGCACGTCGTTGCCGGCAAGCCAATCGGTGAGCACCTGCTTCTTCTTGCGCGCATCGACCTTCAGCACCCGCTGGTCGATCAGCAGGTTCGACGAAGCCGGGCGGCTGACCTCGATCGTCTTGGGGTTGGTCAGGAACTTGTCGGCAAGCTTCTTGATCGGGCCGGGCATGGTGGCCGAGAAGAGAAGCGTCTGGCGGGTCGAGGGCAGCTTGGAACAGATTTCCTCGATGTCCGGAATGAAGCCCATGTCGAGCATCCGGTCGGCCTCGTCGATGACCAGCAAACCGCAGCCGTTCAGCAGGATCTTGCCGCGGCCGAACAGGTCCATCAGCCGGCCCGGCGTGGCGATCAGCACGTCCACGCCCTTTTCGAGCGCCTTTTGCTGATCGGTCATGGAAACGCCGCCGATCAGCAAGGCCATCGAAAGCTTGTGGTGCTTGCCGTATTTCTCAAAATTCTCGGCGACCTGGGCGGCAAGCTCACGGGTCGGCTCAAGGATCAGCGAGCGCGGCATGCGCGCGCGGCTGCGGCCTTGCGCCAGGATGTCGATCATCGGCAGCACGAAGCTCGCCGTCTTGCCCGTGCCGGTCTGCGCGATGCCGATCAGGTCGCGCATCATCAGCACCGACGGGATCGCCTGGCGCTGGATCGGGGTGGGCTCGTCGTAACCGGATTCGGTTATCGCGCGGAGCAACTCGTCGGAAAGGCCGAGATCGGCAAAGGTCATGGGGGGTCCGGGTAAAAAGAGGTTGCCGTTCGCAAGGAAGGGCAGGTGCCGCCTGCGCTAGGGCACTAGCGCAGGCAAAATGTCAAGTTTATCGCCCGCTTCGGCCTATTTGCGGGCCACGGCCTGAAGGCTTCGAAAGCGCTCGATCCCGCACTGGCCGCCGACCCGGGAGCGGATGAAATCGCGGTCGGCGCAGATCATGCCGTCGGCATTGGGGCGGATGTAGAAGCCGTAATAATAATCAAGCGCCGGGCAGGAGCTGTCGAGCTTGGCGCGCACCCGGCTTCGGTCGCGCAGCACGAGATCGACCTTGTCCGGGCCCTGCAGGGAAGCGCCGAGAATGGCGCGGGCGGACACGCATTTCGGGCCCTTGCCCTCCTTATACGCGACGGGCGGGGTAGGGGCGGGGCGCTGCTGGACGCGGACCATGATCTGTTCGCGGATCACAAGCTGGGCATATTGCTCCGGCTCCGCGGGCGCGGCCGGAGGGGGCGCTGCCCCGACCAGCACGAGCAACGCACCCGCGCCCAATTTCAACCGTGAACCTTTAGCCATGAAACAGCGTCTGCCCCCAAGCGCTTGAACACGGGCTTAACTCGAAAGGAGCCGGTGGGAAGGGCTGGCGCCTCGTGCCAGCCTTTCACGGTGGTAACCGCCCCTGACCAGTTCAACAGCTGCTACCGCAAAGAAACCAGGATCAATCCGGCTAGTCCAAGTAAGTAGCTCATCGGTCAGTGCGCGGGAAGACGCTCGGCCGCATTAGCGGCCGCGGCAGGGGGTTGAAAATGCCATCCTCCACAGCCAACAGCTCAAGCTGGAGCTAACGGCGACTGACAAACCTGCGGATCGGAAGCCGCCAACCTCTCGGCGGCCCGTTCCGCGCCTAGCAAAAGGATACGAGTTTCCAATGCATCAACGGCATGTGCGATCTCTGCGGGATCCGCATTGAGGTAAAATACCGCACGCCGAAACAGCGTTCCGCGAATAGTCCCTGCAAAATATGAGTCCGCTCTCAGACCTGAAAAGAAGGTCCGCACGTACAAGACGCGCGTCTGGCTGTGGAAGCCTTCCCACTCCTTCCTGCTCGCGTGAACAAAATCGCGATTGATCGGCTCCGCGAGCCGGCCTTCAAACATTTGAGAGAACAGGCGCTGAGTCACATGTCCACTGCCCATTGAGTGTGAAAACACGACGATTTTGCGGAAGAGTGGTTCCGGCATCTCGTGCTCAAGTAGTTCCTTTACCAGCAGCCGGTACTCGGCCAAGAACTCCACACCCTTGCGCATGTGACGGGCGCGAGCACGAAGGGCCGCCCACAGAACGAGCGACATTGCAACAGCGACAAGGCCGCTAATCATTGTTGCTGTCATCATCTTGCTCCTGCGAGGAAGGAGGTGGTGAGCCAAGTGGTGGAGGCAGCTGCTGCTGCCCGTGTCGACGTTTCACCGCCTCCACAAGTTCCTTGTGTGTTTTGCCCCTCTCGAGCTCCTTCATTCGCTGCTCGTGTCTGGTCCTGAGCCACGTTGCCGCAACGCCCTTTTCGGGCCATAAAAAAATCGCTGCTACGGCTGCCCACGGCGCTGCCTCGAAGAGCGCCCCCAGCGTGCTTGCGTCCACAGATCATTGCCCCTGTCGTTGCCCCCACGACGATGCACCCCCGATGAACGACGCGCATTGAACGAGCTGATACGTTCGTTCGCAGCCCGGTGCAATCGTGTTTTAGAAAAGCGGGAAGGGGTTTCTTGGATTGTTCGTTTTGATGGAGGTGAGGCAAAGTACTTCTCTTAACGCAGCGCTGCGATCCCTTGCGAAGGCGCATCTCCTCTCCTTCTTGGGCGGTGTGGGCGTCGCAGCGGTGCGTGAACGCCGACCGAGCGGCGAGAGCCTTCCTAGTGACGATTTGAGGCAGCCGACGTGAGCCGGGGAACTTCGCCTAGATATTGTGACGGCAGTTCAACGTTAACGAAGTTAGCGAGCCGCAACCGGCGAAAGATACTTTTCCTCTGTTTCCCGAAGCGCGGCAGCGCTTATCGCGCGTAAGCGAGGAGGGCCAAGCGGCCGAAGGCGGACGACAGGCCGACTCCGCTTGCGAAAAGCGTTTGCGGCAAATAGACGGGGCCGCAAGAGGCCGCGCGCGCGGCCAACCACCTTCACCTTTGGGGAGACAATCACATGGCGACGCAGCCGCCGGCCAACAATTTGCCGATCTTTTACGGCGGTCTCGAGCCGCTTTCCTCGCAGATCCACGGCGACTTCCAGAGCCGCCCGGCCGATAAGGCGCCGTACATGGTCAACACCCATGCCGTGCCGGTCACCATCGATGAGTTCGTTGCCGCGCAGCGCTTTTTCCCGATCGTGTTTTCCACCGGCGAAAACCCGGTGCCGTTGGCGCTGATGGGCCTCAACGAAGGCATCAACGTGTTCGTCGAGGCCGATGGCGCGCTGATCGGCGAGACCTATATCCCGGCCTACGTGCGCCGCTATCCCTTCATGCTCGCCCGCACCGCGCCCGAGGCGCAGGAGCTTTCCTTGTGCTTCGATCCGACCAGCGACCTGATCGGCAGGGGCTTTGACGATGGGGTCCGCCTTTTCGACGACGACGGCAAGCCGAGCGAGCAGACCAACAATGTTCTGAAGTTCTGCGAAGAGTTCGAAATGTCTGCGCAGCGCACCGTTGCCTTTGTTAACGAACTCATGGCGGCCGACCTCCTGATGGAAGGCGAAGTCTCCATTCAGCCGACGGGTTCCGAGCAGCCGTTCGTGTATCGCGGCTTCCAGATGGTCAACGAAGAGAAGTTCCGCGATTTGCGCGGGGACGAGCTTCGGAAAATGAACACCAACGGCATGCTGCCGCTGATCGTCGCCCATCTCTTCTCGCTGTCGCTGGTGCGCGAAATCTTCGCCAAGCAGGTGCAGCAGGGCAAGGGTCCGCAGGCCAATCTCGGCGCGCCGGCCGGCAACGCCTGATGGCAAGTGCGGCGGCGATGACGGGCCAGGAGGCGGCGCGCTACACACGCGTCGCCGTCGCCCTGCACTGGATCATCGCCGTCGTGCTGATCGGCAATTTGCTGCTGGGCTTCTTTCACGAGGATTTCGGCAAGGCGGCAACGCCGTGGATCATGTTCGTCCACAAGGCGAGCGGGCTGACGGTGCTGGCGCTGACCCTGGCGCGGCTCGGCTGGCGCCTGACGCACCGGCCGCCGGTCTTCGATCCGGTGCTGAAGGCCTGGGAGCGGGCGCTGGCGACCCTGATCCACTGGCTCTTCTACCTCGTTCTCATCGCGATCCCGCTGAGCGGCTGGATGCTGTCCTCCTCCGGCGGGCGCGTGACCAGCTTCTGGGGCTTGTTCGGGGTCCCGCCGCTGCCGGTGGCGCGCGGCAAGGAAGCGGGCGCTCTGTTCGGCGAAGCGCATGAGCTGCTCGCGTTTCTCGCCATTGCGCTGATCCTGCTCCACGTCGCAGGCGCGCTGAAGCACCATTTCGAGGGGCACCGGCATTTGCTGCGGCGGATGTCGCTGCGCGGCACCGGCGGCCGCTGAGCGCCGCGAAATTTTCCGAGCCGTTGAAACCAATTAGCCCGGTCCTACATTGATGGGGCGCGCCGACGTATCCCCCCTTTACGGCGGCGTGTTAGCGCTCTTCGGGGCGCTTCCTCCCTGAACCTGGGCCGCCTCGCATGGATTTGCGGGGCGGCTTTTTTATTCGGCGGCGATGCCGTGCGGCGGGATGGCGGCGGCGACCAGCGCCCGGGTCAGCGACGCGATCATGCGCGCGGCGCGGTCGAAGCCGGCGCCGGGGCTGCGCAGGTCGGGGCCGAGGTACGCGGAGCGATCGAGCTCGAGCTGGAGGGCGTGGATGCCGGCGCCCGGCTTGCCGTGCGTGGCGGTGATGTGGCCGCCGGCATAAGGCACGTTGCGCACCACGCCGTAGCCTGCTTCGCGCACCGCCCGTTCGGCCGCTTCGCTGAGCTCGGGGGCGGCGCTGCTGCCGTGGCGGTCGCCGAGCACGACCTGCGATTCCTCGTCATTGGCGCCGCGCGGCGGCATCGAATGGCAATCAAGCAGGATGGCGATGCCGAAGCGGCTTCGGGTTTCTTCAAGCAAGGCGGCGAGTGCGGCGTGGTAAGGCCGGTGGATCGCCTCCACCCGGCGCCGGACCTCGCCCGAAGGGATGCGGTCGCGCCAGATATTGCCGGTGCCGGACATGCGCGCGGGGATGAGGCCGAGGCCGCCGCGCAGGCGGGGGGTGTCGAGCAGGTCGCCGGTCGTGGGGCGTGGGGAAACCATGCCCGGATCAAGTTCGCGCTCGTCTCTGTTCAGGTCGATCTCGGCGCGCGGCGCGTCGGCGACAAGGGCGCAGGCGCCCGCCTCCACCGCCGGCCCGATCAGCCGGTCGACCAGCCGGTCCTCCAGCGATTCCAGCCGGGCAAGCGGCAGGCGGGAGGCGCGAAGCAAAGCGGGCGGGTAGATCCGCCCCGCGTGCGGCACCGACAGCACCACCGGGAGCAGGGGCGCCGGCGGCCCTAGGCGCCGGAAGGGCGGGGAGCTGGAGGGATCGTTCATTCGCACCTTGAGGGTAAGTAGTCCGCTTTTGGCACGCAATCGCTTTCGTGGGGATTTGGGCGCCCGAAGAGCCCGCGCGCGCTGGAATCGGACGCTTTGTTGCGGCATAAGTTCCGGCACGCGGCGCAGCTGGGCGCGGCAATGTTTGAAGGGCGCGGCGCGCACATGATCAAGATATTGCTTGCCGAGGACGACGGCTCGATGCGCGCCTACCTCGCGCGCGCGCTTGAGCGTTCCGGCTACCACGTCACGGCGGTGGATTGCGGCACGGCCGCCCTGCCGCTGATCGAGGCGGAAAGCTTCGACCTGCTGCTCACCGACATCGTGATGCCGGAAATGGACGGGATCGAGCTCGCCCAGAAAGCCGCCGCGATCGCGCCCGACATGCGGGTGATGTTCATTACCGGTTTTGCCGCAGTCGCGCTCAAGGCCGGCAAGGCGGCGCCGTCCGCCAAGGTGCTCTCCAAGCCCTTTCACCTGCGCGACCTGGTGGGCGAGGTCGACCGCCTGTTCCAGAGCGAAGACCAGCACAGCCGCCTCTAACCGCCGGCGGCGCGATTGGCGCGCGAAGCGGGTTGCGCGCGCCCAAACCCCCCGCTAATGCGCGGTCCGAGTGGGCGTGTAGCTCAGTGGTAGAGCACTGTGTTGACATCGCAGGGGTCGCAAGTTCAATCCTTGCCACGCCCACCATTTTCTCCCCCCATCGTCAGCACCAGCACCAGCACCAGCACCAGCGCCGCGTGCGCAACCCGTCCGCAAGGGGCGGCTGGAACCGCATCGGGAGCATAGCGTTCTGGTGCCGTAATGAAATGGCCGCTCCCCTTATGTGTGCTCGCTTTGCTGCTGAGCGGCTGCGACAATTATCCGCGCGACCCTGAAGGAACGTTGCAGCGGGTGAAGAGCGAGCGGGTCTTCCGCGTCGGCTTGGTTGCGCCACTCGGTGCTGAGACGATGGAAGCCGAGCCCCGGGAGCTGCTTCGGCGGCTTTCAGAGCGCTCGGGGGCGAGCCCGCGCCTGGAGCAGGGCCCGGCCGAGCCGCTGCTCGACCGGCTGCAGAAAGGCGAGCTCGATCTCGTGCTCGGCCGGTTCGAGAAAAAGAGCCCGTGGTCGACGTTGGTGACGTTCGCGCCGCCGCTGCGCGTGGAGAAGGGCGGCAAGACGGCGATCCACCTCACGGCCGCGATGCGCAATGGCGAGAATGCTTGGATCTCGCTGGTCGAGCGCGAAGCGCGGGACGTGGCGGAGCAGGCGCGATGACCGAGCTTTACCCGCCCCACGTCGAAGCCGGGATCGCAAAGGCGAAGCGGCTCGAATATTGGACAATCGCCTGGATCGTCACGGTGGTGCCGCTGATGGCGGTGGTGATGGGCTCCAGCCAGGCGATGAAGACGGTGTGGATGGAGGACATGCTCGGCTTCATTCCGCCGATCGTGTTCCTTGTCTCCGCGCGGCTCGAGCGCAAAGGACGAACCGAAGCCTTTCCGTTCGGCTTCGACCGCGCCAACGGCGTCGCCTTCGTGATCGCGGCCTTCGCGCTCGCCGCAATGGGCGTCTACCTGTTGTTCGAAGCAGTGATGACGCTTGCCATGACCGAGCATCCCACCGTCGGCACCCGCCGGATCTTCGGGCGCGACATCTGGATGGGCTGGCCGATGATCGCTGTGCTGCTGTGGAGCACCATTCCGTCAATGATCCTGGGGCGGCTGAAGCTGCCGATCGCCCGCGAAATCAACGACAAGGTGCTGCACACCGATGCCGACATGCAGAAAGCCGACTGGATGACCGGCCTTGCCGCGATCGGCGGTGTGATCGGCATCGGCTTCGGCCTGTGGTGGGCGGACGCGGCGGCGGCGGGCCTCATCTCGTTCGGCATCCTCCACGACGGGATCAGCGGCCTTCGCTCGGCAACGGCCGAGCTGATCGATGGCGCGCCGCGCAAGCTGGAGAAGGACGAAATCGCTGACGAGGCAAAGCTGCTGCGCGACGAGCTCGAGAAAATCTTTCCGGATGCCGAGGTGCGGCTCCGCGAAACGGGGCGGGTGATCTGCGCGGAAGTGGGCGCTTATCCGCCCAAGCTGCCGCTCGATCTCAACGCGCTGTGGCCGGGGCCTCCGGAGCGGGCGTGGCGGCTTGCCAGGGTCGGCTTCGTGCCGCCGGCCGAGCATGGCCGCGGCGGCTGACCTCGCGCGCTTTCGCGCATTGCCGGGGCGGGCCGGTGCCTGTACCGGCAGTAGCTCCTTATATTCCGGGCCTTATTCATGACCGACGCGTCCTCCGGCCCGCAGCCCCACCAATGGCGTAGCGAGCATCTGCGGCTTGCCGTGGAGGCGGCCGGCGTCGCCTTGTGGGCGTGGAACGTCGACGACGACCGCTTCACAATGGACGAGCAGGGCTTTGTCCTTTGGGGCCTCCCATGGCGCGACCGGGTGACGTTTGAGGAGCTTTCGCACCACATCCATCCCGCCGACCGCGACCGGGTGCGCGCAGCCTTTGCGGCGACGCGGGCGGTGCTTGGACCGTACGAGACCGACTTTCGGATCATCGTGGGCGACGAAATCCGCTGGATCGCGACGCGCGGGCAGGGCGAGGATGTCGGCATCGTCGGGCGAACGATGTTCGGCATCTTCCTCGACGTCACCAACCGCAAGCAGGCGGAAGAAGGGCATGAGCTGCTTGCCGGCGAAATGAGCCACCGGGTGAAGAACCTGCTCGCCATCGCCTCCGGGCTTACCGAGATCACTTCCCGGACGACCAAATCTACGCAGGAAATGGCGCGCGAGCTGATCCTGCGGCTCACCGCCTTGGGGCGCGCGCACGATTTGGTGCGGCCGCTTCCGGACGGACAGGGATCGGCGGCCCTTCTCGGCGATCTGCTCTCGGTGCTGCTTGCGCCGTATGACGATCTCGGCGCCTTCAGCGGGCGGATCCGGGTGGCGGTGGAGCGGATGGGGGTCGGCGAAGCGGCGGCGACCAGCCTTGCCATGGTGGTGCACGAGCTTGCCACCAATTCGCTCAAATATGGCGCCTTGTCGTCGGAGGCGGGTACGCTCGACGTCTCAACACGGGGCTGCGGCGAAAAGCTGACCCTGATCTGGATGGAGCGCGGCGGGCCGGTGGTGGTGACGCCGCCGGACGTCGAAGGCTATGGCAGCAAGCTCGTCCAGCGCAGCATTTCGCGGCAGCTGGGCGGAAGCATCGATCACAATTGGTCGGAAGAAGGCCTGATCGTAACTGTGACCCTCGACCGCGCGCGCCTGAGCGCCTGACCGCCTCAGCCGCCGCCGGGCGCTTTCGATCCCATCGGGCGGCCGTGCGGCGGCGACGCCTGCTCTCCGCGCCGGCCGCGGCTCCAGTCGATCCGGTACAGGTCGAAGCGGCGGTCGGAGAGGTTGCGCACCGTGCCTTCCGCCCGCGCCCAGGTAAGGTCGGCGAGGTTGACGTCGGCGATGGTCAAAGTCTCGATATTCTCGCTCGCTTCCGCCGCGATGCCGTCGCGGGCGAAGGGGAAATCGCAGGGCGTAAGGATGCAGGACTGGGCATATTGCACGTCCATATTGTCGACACCCGGAAGATTGCCGACATTGCCGGAGAGGACCACGAAACACTGGTTCTCGATCGCCCGCGCCTGCGCGCAATAGCGCACCCGCATATAGCCTTGGCGGTTATCGGTGCAGAAGGGGACGAAGATGATCCTTGCGCCTTCATCGACAAGCCGGCGGGCGAGTTCGGGGAATTCGCTGTCGTAGCAGATGAGGACGCCGACGGGGCCGATGTCGGTCTGGATCACGTCCACCGAGCTTCCGCCCTTGATCTTCCACCAATAGGCCTCGTTGGGAGTCGGGTGGATCTTCTCCTGGGCGTGGACGGAGCCGTCGCGCAGGCAGACGTAGGCGACGTTCTGGACGCTGCCGTCGTCGGTGCGGGTGGGATGCGATCCGCCGACGATGTTGATGTTGTAGCGAAGCGCCATGCGCGAGAGCTCGGCGACGATCGGCGCGCGGTGCTCGGTCATCCGGTCGATCGCCGCCATCGGCGACAGCGTCTCAGTCTCGAACGAGAGCAGCGACATGGTGAACAGTTCGGGAAACACCACGAAGTCCGAGCGGTAGTCGGCGGCGACATCGACGAAATATTCGACGTTCTTCACGAACTCGGCGAAGTCCTTCACCGCCCGCGCCTGGAGCTGAACGGTGGCCAAGCGGACGCTTTCGACGTCGCGCGGGACGCGGAAAGCGGGCGGTTCGCTGGGATCAACGTACGGGTTGCGCCACACCATGTGCGCCGCATAGCCGCCCGACGCTTTGTCGAAGGGCAAATAGTCGCGCAGGATACCGATCGGGGTGAAGCCGTTGGCGAGCTGGAAGCCGATCACCGGATCGCGGTGCTGGCCTTCCACCACGCGCTCTAGATATTCCTCCGGGCTCTTCGCCTTGGGCCGGGCGCGGGCGAAGCCCGGCATGCGGCCGCCGAAGACGATGCCGCGAAGCTCCAGCCGCTCGGCGAGGGCGCGGCGCGCTTCGTAAAGGCGCTTGCCGATGCGCAGGCCGCGCTGGCGCTCGTCCACCGCCATTTCGATCCCGTAGAGCCAGTCGCCGGTCGGGTCGTGGCGGCTGCCGAAGCCGTTGCCCGAGATGGTTGACCAATTGTGCGGCGCAAGCGCCACGGCTTCGTCGATGCGCGAGGAGGCGCAGTAGCCGACGATCGCGTCTTCGAAGACGGCGACGAACTGGCCTTCCGGGAAGTTGTTGATCTGGCCGAGGATCTGGCCGGGGCTGTAGCTTTCGATGCCCGGATACGCGCGCCCGATGAGCGCGAGGATCGCGGGTACGTCGCCGGCGCGCGCCTGGCGCACCTCCAGCGTGGCGGGGCTTTTTCTGCTCATCGCTTGGCTGGGATCACTTGCGGGCCTTGCGGGCGGCGTAGCGCGCGTCGCGGGCCTGCTTCTTTTCCTCTTCGGTGAGCGGCGCCGGGGCGGCGGCGACCTTTGCAGCCTCGGCGGCCTTTGCGTCGGCGGCTTCCTGCTCCTGCGCGCGCTTGGCTTCGCGCTTGGCCGCTTCGGCGGCTTCGCGGCGTTCGCGGGCGGCTTTCTTTTCCGCGACCGCGGCCTCGTCCATCGGCGGCTTGGAACGCAGCAGATCGAGCGCCTTTTGCTTGGCTTCGGCGGCGCGGCCGGTCCGGTCCTGGAAAGACGGATCCTTGTACGACTTCATGTTGTTGGCAGTTCCTTTAGGGGGAGAAGGGGCGCGGCAGCGATATGGAAAGCACCGCGGGCGATCGGCCGAAGCCGTTCAACCCGCAGCGTCCCGCAAAGTTGCCGCGCCCGTCCTCGGTTACCAGATGCGCACCCGGTCGGCGGGGGCAATATATTGCTTGTCGCCGGGCTGGACGTTGAACGCTTCGTACCAGGCGTCGATGTTGCGAAGCGGCGCCACCGCGCGGATCATGCCCGGCGAGTGGGGATCGCCGACCAGTTGCTGGCGAAGCGCCTCGTCGCGGAACAGGGTGCGCCAGACCTGGCCCCAGCCCAGGAATACGCGCTGATCGCCGGTGAAGCCGTCGAGCACCGGCGCCGGCTTGCCGCCGAGCGACATGCGATAGGCTTCGAGGCCCAGCGTGATGCCGCCCAGATCGCCGATATTCTCGCCCATTGAAGCGCGGCCGTTGATGTGGACGCCGGGCAGGTTGGGGAAGGTATAGGCTTCGTACTGCGCGCCGAGCTTGGTCGCCTGCGCTTCGAACTTGGCGGCGTCGGCGGGGGTCCACCAGTCGCGAAGCACGCCGGCATAATCCGATTTGCGGCCCTGATCGTCGAAGCCGTGGATGATCTCGTGGCCGATCACGCCGCCGATGCCGCCATAGTTCACCGCAGGATCGGTGTCGGGATCGAAGAACGGCGCCTGAAGGATCGCGGCGGGAAAGACGATCTCGTTCTTCACGCTGTTATAGTAAGCGTTCACCGTTTGCGGGGTCATGCCCCATTCCGCCTTGTCGACCGGCTGATCGATGCGGTTGCGGCGATAGTCCCATTCAAAGCGGCCGGCGCGTTCGGCATTGCCGACGAGATCGCCCGGGACGACGGTGAGCGCGGAATAATCCCGCCACTTGTCCGGATAGCCGATCTTGACGTTGAAGCCCTCGAGCTTCTTTTGCGCTTCCGCCTTGGTTTCCGGACCCATCCATTCGAGCCGCTGCAGGCGCGCGCCGAGAGCGGAGCGGAGATTGAGGACGAGTTGGTCCATCTTCGCCTTGGATTCAGGCGGGAAATAAAGGCGCACATAATCGCGGCCGATCGCTTCGCCCATCGCGTTTTCGACCAGGGTGACGCCGCGCTTCCAGCGTTCGCGCTGCTGCGGCTGGCCGTTCAGGAATTTGGAGCGGAACTCGAAATTGGCATCGACGAAGCGCTTTGACAGGAGCGGGGAAACGTCGTCGGCGGTGTGGAATGCCTGCCAGGCCTTGAGCGTCTGAAGGTCCGCATCGGCGAAGATCTTGGCGATCTTGGGGAAAGCGGTGTTCTGCGCGACGATCGACTTGCCGGCGCCGCCGACTCCGGCCGCGTCCAGGAAAGTGCCCCAGGGGAAGCCGGGCGCGTAGCTTTCCAGCTCGGCGCGGGTCATCAGGTTGTAGGTTTTGTCGCGGTTGCGGCTTTCGGCGCGCGTCCAGTGCGCCTGCGCGATGTTGGTTTCGAGCGCCATGACCTTCTTGGCGGCGTCGGCGGAGCCCGGCCAGCCGGCCATCTCCAGCATCTGCGCCACGTACTGGGTGTAGCGTTCGCGCTGCGGCTGGAACTTGGGATCGAGGTAGAGGTCGCGGTCGCCGAGGCCGAGCCCGGACTGGCGCAGGTAAAGGGCGTAGATGTCGGGCTGCTTGGCGTCGTCCGAAACGCCGGGGCCGAAGAAGCTGGAGCCGAAGCCGCCGAACGAGCGGCCCATCAGCCGCGCGATGTCGTCCTTGCTCTTGGCTTGGAAGATCGGCGCCATGCGGGTGAGGAGCGGGATCGCATCCGTGCGCTCGGCCGCCGCTTCGTCCATGAAGCCCTGGTAAAGCGTTGCGACCTTCGCCTGCTCCGCGCCGGAGGCGAGATCGCCGGCGTTATAGCCTTCGACGAGCTTGCGAAGGCGCGCTTCGGAGAGGTCGCGGAGCACCGCAAAGGCGCCGAATGAGGAGCGGTCGGCCGGGATCGTGTTGGTCTTCGCCCAATTGCCGTTCACGAAGGCGTTGAAATCGTCGCCGGGCTTCACCGACCGATCCATTCCGGCAATGTCGAAGCCCCAGCTGCCGTAACGCGGCGATTCCACCGAGCCAGCCGCCCCGTTCGCGCCGCCCTGCTCGCCGCCAAGAATGCTCACCGCGGTGCAGGCGTCGTCGACGCAGGCATGCTCGTGCGCGGGAGCGGCCGCGGCGGGCGCGGCGGCGGCAAGGGCGAGGAGGGAGGCGGCGAAAGCGAGGCTTTTCTTCATCGGGCAGTTCTCCGTTTCAGGCGCGATTTCAGCCGCTTCGCAAGCGGGAGAGGCTGTTGAGTCGCGGAATAGAGGCTGGCAGTGCGAAAGGCAAAGGCTGGCGTGGGAAGCTAAGGGTGCGGGCGCGGCGGGCACCTTCGGGCGAAGGCGGTTGCGCGTTCCACTCCGCAGAACCAGAAGGATTCGATGACCGCGCCTCCCTCGCCCGAAGAAATTCGCTCCCGCCGCCGTAGAGGGTGGGCGTTGTACGCGGGCGGAGCGTTGCTGTTTGCGATCGCGGACCTGGGGCGGCGTTGGGTGCTTCCACCCTATTTGATTATCCCGGCGGGGCTCCTCTGGCTTGTGCTGTTCAGCTTCTTTGCCGCCAGGTGCTGGCGACCCGCGCTGCTCTTTCTCGCCACCATTCCCGCCGGCTATTTGATTGCCTTGTGCATCCACGTGGCGGTCCGGCTCTCGCTCGGTCTAACGCCGCTCGATTGATGAGGCTTCACGCGCGGCAATCGCCAGTTCACGTGCTGCTTTGCATCTGAAACTGGCGTGACGCGCTCCGCTGCGAACTATTTTATAGGATGGCTAAGCAGCCTGAGCAGGCGCATTGTTGCGCCGGGACTTCGTCTAAGGACATGACATGCACGCCACGAACATCGCGACCGGGGCCCCGGGTTGGGTGTACATCCTCCTGGCCGCGCTGGTGGCGCTTGGCATACGCCGGCTGAAGACGCGCGAAACGCCGCTGTTGGTCGCGCTAATTCCGTCCGCCGCGTTCTTGATCTGGAGCGTGGTGGGCGCGAGTGCCTTTGCTGCGCATACGGGGGTGGCGCTTGCCGTCGCCGCATGGGTCGCCGGTGCGCTTTGCGGCGGGGCGAGCGGCGTGTTTCTGCCGGAGCCGAGAGGCGAGCGCCTGGCAAACGGGCGGGTCCGTCAGCCAGGGTCATGGCTTCCGCTGATCCTGTACATTTGCGTATTCCTAGTAAGGTATGCGTGCGGCGCGTGGGGCGCCATTGTTCCGGCACAGGCGAACATGGCCACCGCCATCGGCATCGCCGTCGGCGCGGCGATGACGGCACGGCTGGTGATCGGTGTCATCAGGTGGAGGGCGGTGCCGGCGGCGTCCCCCGCGCGTGCCTAGCCACTAGGTTGCACCATGGAGAGGATGCGTATTTTCCCCTGGCTTGCTCCCCCCATCTTGTTGGCGGCGTGTGCCGCCCTGTCGAGTGGCCAAAGCGCCGCGCAAAGTGCGCCGGCCGCGGCCGTCGAAGTCTTTTACGCCAAGCAGCTCGACGCTTCCGGCATCCCGATCATTGCCTCCGCGCGCGTCCCTGACGCCGCGCTTAATCGGGCGCGCGCCATTGTGCTCGCCATGCTCGCGCGCCGGCCGGACCT
>DASVUO010000041.1:0-16914 GCA_036386995.1 Allosphingosinicella sp.
CCACGCCATCACCGAGGCGCAGCGCGTCGATCCGGCGCTGAACTCGGGCAACATGGCCAAGGCGCTGGCCGCCAAGCTCAAGCTCAAGGGCGAAGTGCTCTACGGCGACGGCGCGTTCGGCGACATGTATGTCGATCGAAAGCTCACTGCCGCCCAGCGTCAGCGGGTGACGGCGGAAGCGGTGCGCACCTACAAGGCGCACCCGCAGGTTGCCGCCGTTTTCACCCGCGCCGAAATCATGACCTCGCCGCAGCCCAAGGGCGCGCCCGATCAGTGGAGCATGCTTGAGCGGGCGAAAGCGAGCTTCGATCCGGAGCGTTCCGGCGATTTCGTGGTCCAACTCCGGCCGCGTGTGACGCCGATCTACGACACAAACCGCGGCTATGTTTCAACGCACGGCAGCCCGTGGGATTACGACCGCAAGGTGCCGATCCTGTTCTGGCGCAAGGGCATGACTCCGTTCGAGCAGCCGTTGGCGGTGGAAACGGCCGACATCCTCCCGACGCTGGCCGCGCTGATCAACGTTCCGATCACGCCGGGCACGATCGACGGCCGCTGCCTGGATTTGGATGAGGGCGCCGGGAGCACGTGCCGGTGAGCTAATAATCCTCCCCTCGACAGGAAGCATTTTAGCCCGCCAGCGCCTCAGCCTTCTCAGCAAGTTCCAGCCAGCGTTCCTCGGCCGCGTCGCGCTCGGCACGAGCCTGTTCGATGGCGGCGGTGAGCGTTTGGAAGCGGGCGAAGTCGCGAGAGTAGAGGTCCGGATCGGCGAGCGCTTGTTCGTCGCAGGCGATCTGGGCTTCCAGTTCCTCGATGCGCTTGGGAAGCAGATCGTAGTCGCGCTGGTCCTTGTAGGTGAGCTTGGTGTGCTGGCGCGGCGCGGCAGGCGCCGCCGCTGCTTTCGACGAAGCTGATGTTTTGGATGCCGCGGCGCTCGCCTGCTTCCTCTGACGCACCCATTCCTCATAGCCGCCGGCGACCACATCCACCTTGCCGGAGCCGTCGAGGCCGAGCGTGATCGTCACAGTCCGGTCGAGAAAGTCGCGGTCGTGGCTCACGATGAGGACGGTGCCGTCATAGTCGCCGATCACCTCCTGGAGGAGGTCCAGCGTTTCGAGATCGAGGTCGTTGGTCGGCTCGTCGAGCACGAGCAGGTTGGATTTGCGCGCGAACTCGCGGGCAAGCAGCAGCCGGGAGCGCTCCCCGCCGGAGAGGGTACCGATCTTGGCATCCACCAGCCCGGGCTCGAACAGGAATTCCTTGAGGTAGCCCTGAACGTGCTTCCTCTCGTCGCGGACCTCTACCCAGTCGCCGCCGTCCGCCAGGATGTCGCGCACGCTTTTGGCGGGATCGAGCAGGCGGCGCTGCTGGTCGATCATGATCCCTTGGAGCGTCTTGGCGCGGCGGATGCGTCCTTCGTCTGGTTCAAGCTCGCCGGTAAGCAGCTTAAGCAAGGTCGTCTTGCCCGCGCCGTTCGCCCCGACGACGCCGATCCGGTCGCCGCGGGTGATGCGCAGGGTGAAATCCTTGATGATCGCCCGCTCGCCGCCTGTCCCGAGCGACGTCGAGGGGAAGCGCTTGGTCACGCCTTCCGCGTCAATCACCACTTTGGTCTTGGCGTCGTCATTGGCGAGGCCGAGCTTAGCGGTGCCCGCGGGGCCGATCATCGCGGCGCGGGTGGCGCGCATTTCGTGGAGCTTGGCGAGGCGGCCCTGGTTGCGCTTGCGTCGCGCCGTGACGCCGCGCTCCAGCCAATGGTATTCGAGCTTCAGCTTTGCATCGAGCCGGGCGGCGTTGCGCGCTTCCTCGGCGAACACCTGCTCCGTCCAGGCATCGAAGCCGCCGAAGCCGATCTCCGCGCGGCGAAGGCTCCCGCGCTCCAGCCAGAGCGACGAGCGGGTCAGCCGCTTGAGGAATGCGCGGTCGTGGCTGATTGCGACGAATGCGCCGGTGAAGCGGCTTAGCCATTCCTCCAGCCACTCGATCGCCGCCACGTCCAAGTGGTTGGTCGGCTCGTCGAGAAGCAGCACGTCCGGCTCCTGCGCCACCGCGCGGGCGATGGCCGCACGGCGCCGCTCGCCGCCCGAGGCCGTCGCGGCCGGCCGGTTGAGGTTAATACCGAGTTGGTCGGCGATCGCATCGACGACATGCTCGGGCGGCGCGTCCGGCGCGGAAAGGGCATAATCCCGAAGCGTCTCGAACTTCGCCACCGCTGGGTCCTGCTCGAGCAGGATTACCTTGGTGCCGGGCTGAATCGTCCGCCGACCCTCGTCCGCATCGATGGTGCCTGCAAGGCACTTGAGCAGCGTAGTCTTCCCCGCACCGTTGCGCCCGATCAGCGCCAGCCGGTCCCGCTGGCCGACAAAGATGTCGATGCCGCGAAACAGCCAGCCATTGCCCTGAAGAAGGCCGAGATTCTCGAAGGCGAGTACGGGGGCAGCCATGGGGAAGTTCAACTTATGCTAGAAATGTTTCGGACGGCTGAGCCGCGCCGCCCTTAGGCCCGCCCGAGCAGCCTGCGCAAGAACCCCTTGCCTCCCAGGGGTCCCGTATGGGCATGCGGGACGCGCTCGAGGGAGAGGCCGCGCCGCCGGATCTCTGCCCCTGCGGCCAGAAGCGTCTCGAATTCCGCAAGGGACACGGCCCGGTTTTGGCTCTTCACGAACGCCAGATGCTCCCACTCGGGCTGGCGGCTCAGCAGGTCGCGGTGTTGGTGCCGAAGCCAGAAGTCCCAGTCGGCGCGGATGATCTCGAACGTCTCGTCATCCACCTTGTGGAAGAAAGCGGGCGTGGCCTCCGCCGGCACCAGGATCAGCTGAATGGCGATGCGCGGCGTGGCCGAGCGGTTCGGTTCGGAGCCGTGGAGAAGGGAATCGTCGAAGATCATGCCCTCGCCTGCGGGCAGCGGCTCCCATTCCAGGTGAGGGCGAAGATCGGGGATCAGGTCTTCAAAGAAGGATTTGGACTGCGGCCCTTGCACGTGGGGCAGCAGCTTGTGGCTGCCGGGCAGGAACTGCACCACGCCGTTTCCCTCGTCGACGTCGACCAGCGGGCACCACAAGGTAAGCGTCGTTTCGTTGAGATCGGCCGTGGCGGGCCAGTTCTGATGCAGGCCGAACTGCCCCGTTCGTGGGGGCTTCACGTAAATGTTTGACTGAACGATCCGGTAATCGTGGAAGCTTTCCTCGACGAAACGGGTGAATAGCCTTGTCCCAAGCGCCCACGCTTCGCGCCGGTAGGCCAGATCGGTGTCGAGAAAGGAGCAATGGTAGGTCCAACTGGTTGACTGGGGCGCGAAATCGTCGCCGGGTCGCATCTCGGCGATGCTGGCGAGCGCGAAACGCACCTCCTCCGCGCTGAGCATCGGCCGGCGCACGTAGCCTTTCTCATCGAAAAGCGCTTGCGCGGCCGGGTCGCGGAGAATCGGTCTCAGAACATCGCCTCCAGCCGTCGCGGATAAAGAAACGGGGAGGTGCAGGCAACGCGCGGTTGCAAGCCGCGGCTTACCGCCGGCTCCCTGCGCCTGCCCGCTTGTTCATGCGCATCTGTTGCTGCTTGCCGTAGCGTGTCTTCCTAGTGCCCGGCTTGCCTTCGGAGGAATTGCCGATCACCGGCGCGCGTTTTTCGCCGTCGGGGATGCCGAGTTCGTCGGCTTCCAGGCGGCGGATTTCGTCGCGCAGGCGGCCGGCTTCCTCGAACTCCAGATCGGCGGCGGCCTTGCGCATGCGGCTTTCGAGGTCGGCGATATAGGCCTTGAGGTTGTGGCCGACGAGGTGCGGGCGCTCCTCATCGCCGGTGTCCACCACCACGCCGTCGCGGCTGGACACGTGGGCGATGATGTCCGCGATGTTGCGCTTGATGGTGGTCGGCGTGATGCCGTGGGAGGCGTTATATTCGAGCTGCTTTGAGCGGCGGCGGTCGGTTTCGTTAAGCGCGCGCTCCATCGATCCGGTGACCCGGTCAGCGTAGAGGATGACACGGCCCTCGACGTTGCGGGCGGCGCGGCCGATGGTCTGGATCAGCGAGGTTTCGGAGCGCAGGAAGCCTTCCTTGTCCGCGTCGAGGATGCCGACCAGCCCGCATTCGGGGATGTCGAGGCCTTCGCGCAGCAGGTTGATTCCGACCAGCACGTCGTAGACGCCGAGCCGCAGGTCGCGGATCAGCTCGATACGCTCCAGCGTCTCCACGTCCGAGTGCATGTAGCGGACGCGCAAGCCCGCTTCGTGCATGAACTCGGTTAAGTCCTCCGCCATGCGTTTGGTGAGGGTGGTGACAAGGGTGCGGTAACCCTTTTGCGCGGTGATCTTGGCTTCGTTGATCAGGTCCTGCACCTGATCCTCGACCGGCTTGATCTCCACCGGCGGGTCGATCAGGCCGGTGGGACGGATCACCTGTTCGGAGAAGACGCCGCCGGTCTGCTCCATCTCCCAATTCCCCGGCGTGGCGGAGACGGCGAAGGTCTGCGGCCGCATCGCGTCCCACTCGTTGAAGCGCAGCGGGCGGTTGTCGATGCAGCTCGGCAGGCGGAAGCCATATTCGGCAAGTGTGATTTTGCGGCGGTGATCGCCTTTCGCCATGGCGCCGATCTGCGGAACGGTTTGGTGGCTTTCGTCCACGAACAGGAGGGCGTTCTCTGGAAGGTATTCGAAGAGCGTAGGAGGCGGTTCGCCGGGCAGGCGGCCGGTGAGGAAGCGGCTGTAATTCTCGATTCCCGCGCAACTGCCTGTTGCGGCGATCATTTCGAGGTCAAAGTTGGTGCGCTGTTCCAGGCGCTGCGCTTCGAGCAACTTGCCCTCGGCGACCATCTCCTTGAGCCGCTCCTCGAGCTCGTGCTTGATCGCCCCCATCGCCTGCTTCAGCGTCGGCCCCGGCGTCACGTAGTGCGAATTGGCGTAAACCTTGACGCTGTTGAGGCTCGCGACCTTTTTGCCGGTCAGCGGATCGAACTCGACGATCTCCTCGATCTCGTCGCCGAAGAAGTTCACCCGCCAGGCGGTGTCTTCATAGTGCGAGGGGAAGATTTCGAGATTGTCGCCGCGCACGCGGAAATTGCCGCGCGCGAAGGCCTGGTCGTTGCGCTTGTACTGAAGCGCGACGAGCTTCCTGATGATCTCGCGCTGGTCGACCGTGTCGCCCTTCTTCAGGCTGAACACCATCGCCGAATAGGTCTCAACCGAGCCGATGCCGTAGAGGCAGGAGACGGAGGCGACGATGATCACGTCGTCCCGCTCCAAAAGGGAGCGGGTGGCCGAATGGCGCATCCGGTCGATGCCCTCGTTCACCGAGCTTTCCTTCTCGATATAGGTGTCGGAGCGCGGGACATAGGCTTCGGGCTGATAATAATCGTAATAGCTGACGAAGAACTCAACGGCATTGTCCGGGAAGAAGCTCTTGAACTCGCCGTAAAGCTGGGCGGCGAGGATCTTGTTGGGGGCGAGTACCAAGGCAGGGCGCTGCAGCTCCTCGATCACCTTGGCCATGGTGAAGGTTTTGCCCGACCCGGTGACGCCGAGCAGCACCTGGGTCTGCTCGCCTTCGCGCGCCGATTTGGTCAGCTCTGCAATGGCGGTGGGCTGATCGCCGGAGGGGGAATATTCGGATACGAGCTTGAACGGCCGCCCGCCTTCCGCTTTTTCGGGGCGCTGCGGGCGGTGGGGGACGAAATCCGCGCCCGTTTCGGGCTCGGCAAGGCCGGTTCTGATCGCGATTGCCATAGGGAGACATATGGTCATTCCCCGCCGCCAACGCTAGCGTGGCCGCAACATCAAAGGGGGAATGCCACCATGCGCCACTTGTTCATCCTGTCCGCCTGCCTGCTTGCAACCGCGTGCGGAGGGGGCGAGGAGAAAAAGGCGGGCGTGGCGCAGGCGGCGACCATGGAAGCGGGGCAGTGGGAAACCGCCCTGGAAGTGACGGGCATCCGCTCCACCGACAAGACCACGCCGGCGCTCAAGGCCAAGGCTGGAGACAAGGAAACCGGCGGCGCCTGCATCGCAGCGGGAAGCGAAGGCAAGCCGCCGGCCGAGCTGTTCGCCGGGCCGGACTATAAGTGCACCACCCAGACCAGCTTCATCCGCAACGGCCGGATCAGCGCGTCGCTGAAGTGCAGCCGCCCGGGGATCAGCGGCGACATCATGCACAGCGTCGACGGCAGCTATACCGGCACGACGTTTGAGGGCACGGTGAGCACCATCACCTATCTCCCCGGCGCGGGCGACTTCGAGATGTCGCGCAAGATCACCGGCCGCAAAACCGGCGCCGCCTGCGCCGACCCGGCCGGAGGGGCGGAAAAGAAAGCCGCCTGAGTGTCGCTGATTGCGTGCCAGCGAGCGCTGTTCGATATTCCGGACGAGGTCGCTTATTTGGACTGCGCCAAGATGTCGCCGATGCTCAATGCGGCGTCGGAGGCGGGGCGGCGCGGGCTGGAGCGCAAGGCGCATCCCTGGAAGGTCAAGTCCGCGCACTTCTTCGATGAATCGGAGCAGGTGCGCGGGCTCTACGCCCGGCTGATCGGCGCAGGCGCGGACGATGTCGCGATCGTGCCGTCGGTGAGCTACGGCATGGCGACCGCGATGAAGAACGTGCGGGTGAGCGCGGGTCAGAGCATCGTCACGCTTGGCGAGGACTTCCCCTCCGGCGTCTATGCGGCGCGGGCGCTGGCCCAGGAGGCCGAGGCAGACATTGTGGTCGTGGCCAAGCCGGAGCAGGCGTCGGATTGGACCGCCGCTTTGCTCGATGCGATTGACGGCGACACGGCGCTCGTCGTCGCGCCGCATGTGCACTGGATGCACGGCGTCGTCATCGATCTGGAGGCGGTGGCGCGGCGCTGCCGGTCGGTGGGCGCAGCGCTGGTTCTGGATACCACCCAGTCGATGGGCGCCTACCCGCTCGACTTCGCTTCGGTAGACCCGGACTATATGGTGGCGGCGTCGTACAAGTGGCTGCTCGGGCCTTATTCGCTGGGCTTCCTCTATGTCGCCCCGCGCCATCAGGGAGGCGCACCGCTGGAGGAAGGTTGGATGACCCGAGCCGGGGCGGAGGATTTCCGCCGCCTCACCGGCTATCCGGACGCACTTCAGCCTAATGCCCGCCGCTTCGACATGGGCGAGCGCGCCAACTTCGCACTTCTCCCCGTGGCAGGCGCCGCCATCGAGCAGCTTCTCGAGTGGCAGCCGGAGCGGATCGCGGAGACGCTTGGGGCGACGACGGCGCGGCTGGAGGCGCAGCTGGCGCCGCTCGGCATCACCGCAGAAGCGGGGCGGGCGCCGCATTTCCTGCCGGTGCGGTTCGAAGGCGGAATGCCGGAGGACGTTGAGAGCCGGCTTGCAGCGGCCAACGTCCATGTCAGCCTGCGCGGCGAGACGATGCGGATCACGCCGCACCTCTACAATAACGTGGCGGACGAGGAGCGGCTGGTCGCGGCGCTGGCGGGAGCCCGCGGCTAGGGGACCCGAAAGCTCTGCCCCACTTCCGTGGCGCGGAAGGCGGTGTCGGCAATGCCGCGCGCCTTGCGCAGCGCGGCGAGGCGGCGGGGCGGATCGTCGATCGCCTCGAAGGTAAGCTGGAAGGTTCCCCAGTGGATGCCGAGCGCCGCCTTGGGCTTGAGCTTCTCGAACACCGCAACCGCTTCCTCGGGGTTGATGTGGTTCCCCTTCATCACGTCGCGCGGTTCGTAGGCGCCGATCGGGATCAGGGCCAGGCGGAAAGGCCCTTTCGCCGCCGCTTCGTCGACCCAGCGGCCGTCGCCCCAGCCGGTGTCGCCGGCGAAGAAGATATTGCCGGCTTCGGTGCGGATCACGAAAGCGGACCACAAAGCGCGGTTGCGGTCGGTGCCCCAGCGCGACGACCAATGGTGATTGCGGATCACGTCCACCTGCCAGCTGCCGCACGGTGTTGGCGTCGAGCAGTTGTTGAAGACAGCCCATCCGCTTCCCCAATCATGTGCGGTCGCGTCGACACCCGCGTTGCGAAGAATGGTATCGTTGCCGAGGCTGGTGACGATCGCTGGCCGATCGCGCTTCCAGAGCCGCTTCAGCGTCGGCAGATCGAGATGGTCGTAATGGTTGTGGCTGATCAGGACGAGGTCGATCTTGGGCAGGTCCTCGAAGCGGACGCCGGGCGCGCGCACCCGTTCAGGGCCGATCGGCGGGAAGGGGGAGACCGTGTCGCTCCACACCGGATCGGTGAGGATGTTGAGGCCGGCGACCTGGATCAGAACGGTGGCGTGGCCGATCCAGGTGACGAGCATCTCGTCGCCGGAGACGGCTTTCGGCGGGACGCTTGGGGTGACCGGCACCTGCTTCGGCCAGACGGCGCGCTCGGCGCGGCTGCCGAACCAGCGGCTAAAGAAGCGGGACGGGCTTGCGTGGCTTCCCCCGGCCGCGTCGCCGGGGTTGAAGAAGCGCTCCCCGTCGAAATGGCCGCTCGGCGGGCCTGAGTAGTAGATCCGGTCCAGGAACGGCATCCCCAGGCTCGGCGCGAAGCAGAGCGCAACCAGGGCGAACAGGAGTGCGGTGCCGGCCCGCCGCAGGATCTTGCGCATCGCCGGGCTATTGGCGGCGGCGCTCCCCGCGCGCAAGCGGCTTAGCGGGCGATGGTCCAGCCCAATGGCGCCGAGGTTTCACGGTGCTCCTCATGATAGATGTCGACGATCAGCGCCGCCTTCCCTGGAGCGGCGCGGCCGCAGTCCAGCGCGTAGAGCTGGGTCACCGTTCCATAGGCGCCCACGCCGCCGTCCGCCTGCTGCGCGACCTTGGGCGTCGACCCGTCGGCGCAGCGCAGGCGGCCGATATAGGCCCGTGCGCCTTCCGGTCCGCCGACTCGTACCGGGTTGGCGAGCGTGCCGAGCGGATGCGCCGCCGCGGCGGCGATCGCCTGTTCGAGCTCCGCGTCGCCAGTGCCTTCGCCGATGCCGGAAAACAGCTCTTCCGGTACCCCAGTGCGTTCGCCGATCTTCTGCGCATGCGCGTGGGGGCCGGCGGCGAGAAGCGGCAAGGCGATGAGAAGAAGGGCTTTTCTGCGCATGGGAACTCCGAAAGCGGGGGCGGAGCCTCGGTACAGCGCGCCGCGGCACCGCGCCAGAGGAAGCGGCTATCGGTACGCTCCCGTAACTGTTATTCCTCGCTTTGCCGCTCGGTCGGCACCGGCCCAGTCGTTGAGGGGCAGGAACAAGCTGGCGGATCGCGCGTCTTAGGTTCCGAACGTCGCGCCATTGTCTCGGTTCGTCGGCGTCGTACACACAGGAGGGAAGCCCATGATCAATCTCATCATCGCACTCATTATCGGCGGCATCATCGGTTGGCTCGCCAGCATCATCATGCGCCGCGACGCGCAGCAGGGCATCCTGCTCAACATCGTCGTCGGCATCGTGGGCTCGCTGCTCGGCAGCTTCCTGCTCGGGCGCCTGTTCGGCGCCGAAGGCAATATCCTTGAATCGCCGCTCAGCCTCCCGACGCTGCTTGCGGCTCTGGTCGGCGCGGTGATCCTGCTCGCCATCGTCAACCTCTTCACCCGTAAGCGCGTCCGCTAAACCCGGTCGCAAGGCGAAAGAATGGGCCGCCCGGCTTGGCTGGGCGGCCCTTTTTTGTGTCTATTCCAGTTCGTAGCTGACGTTGAGGGTGACGCTCAGGCTTTGTTCGCCCGGGCTGATCTCCGTCTTGCTCACCGCCGTCGCGGAGAAGCCGCCGTCGCGGTACATCGGCATCGGGCCTCCTCCACCGCCGCCTTCGCTGATCCACAGCAGGCGGCCGACCCGCTTGCCGGTAGCGCGGGCGTAGAGTTCCGCGCGGGCGCGGGCGGCGGCGAGCGCCTTGGTGCGGGCTTCGTCAAGGGCACCCTCCGGCTTGTCGATGCCCAGCATGGGGCCGTTGATCTGGTTGGCGCCCTGCGCAACCAGGGCATCCAGGATCTTGCCGGTCGCGGCGATGTCGCGGAAGCGGACGGTGACTTCGTTGCTTGCGCGATAGCCGATCAGCTGCGGATTGCCGCCATTCTGATCCTGCCGGTAATCGGGGAAGAGGTTGAGCTGGCTGGTCTGGATGTCGCGCTCGGCAATGCCGGCCCTGCGCAAGGCGGCTCGCACCGTTTCCATTCGCCGGGCATTATCCTGAAGCGCGCCGGACGCGGTGGGGGCGGAGGTGACGACGCCCGCGCCGATCCGCACGATATCGGGCACGCGACTCACTTCGCCGGTCGCGACGATGTCGAGGCGCGTGCCGGCGACGGTCTGCGCAGTGGCGTTCTGGGCGGAAGCGGCGCCCGGCGCGGCGACGGCAAGCGCCAGCAGCGAGGCGGTGAAAAGGCTGCGCATGATCTTCATACTAACTCCGGTTGGAACTGGCCCGCCGTTACGGACCCGGTTCTTCCTAACGCCGCACTGGCTGCACCGTTTCTGAACGGGTCTGCGTGCCCCTGGGTCGCTTTGGCGTGCGCCATCGGGATTCCGCTTGACCGCAAAGGGTTTAGCTGGAAATTGCGGGGGACATGCAGATGCACGACACTTTTTCCGGCTTCGACGCTGCCGCACCCGCGGCGGGCGCTGGGGCATGGCGTTGGTGGTGGACCGGCTCCGCGGAGGCGTGCGTGCATCGATGGTGAAGGGGACGCATTCAGTCTCAACACTCGAAGCAAGGCCCGCCACCCGCGGGCCTTTTCTTTTGTCCCTACGCCATCAGGATTTCCCATGAACGCCAACACCAGTCTCGCTTTCGCCGCTCCGCCCGAGGAAGCGCTCGCGCCCAGCCCCGACGCGACTCTCGCGCGCCTCTATGCCGGCGAGTCGCTGGAGCAGGAGGCGGCGGAGTTCCTGTTCGGGCGGCTCGTCGCCGGCACACTCCCCGAAGCCTCGATCGCCGCCATGCTGATCGCCTTGCGCTTCAAGGGTGAGACTGCGGACGAAATGATCGGCGCCGCCCGCGCGCTTCGCGCCGCCGACGCGCCGTTTGAGCGGCCCGATTACCTGTTCGCCGACACCTGCGGCACCGGCGGCGACGGGTCGTCGCTGATCAACGTGTCGACGGCGGTCGCCTTTGTTGCCGCCGCCGCAGGTTTGCCGGTCGCCAAGCACGGCAACCGCTCGGTCACCTCCCCCTGCGGATCGGCCGACGTGCTGGAGCAATTGGGGGTGAAGCTTGAGGTGTCCGCGGCCGTGTCGCGCCGGGCGCTGGACGAAGCGGGCGTCTGCTTCTTGCTTGCGCCGCTTTACCATCCGGGCCTGCGCCACGCCGCTGTGGTTCGGCGGGCGCTGAAGGTGCGCACGATCATGAACCTGCTTGGCCCCTGCTTGAACCCGGCCGAGCCGCAGGTGCAGTTGCTTGGCGTGTCCGAAGCGCGGCACCTCCAGCCGGTGGCCAAGACCTTGGTGTCGCTTGGCGTGCGCAATGCTTTGGTGGTGCACGGGTCGGGCATCGATGAAATGGCGCTGCACGGCGAGACGCAGGCGGTGCGGGTGCTCGACGGGAGCCTGGAGCCGCTGACCCTGACCCCGGAAGATGCCGGCTTGCCACGTCGCCCGCTGGATGACTTGCGCGGCGGCGATCCAACGGAGAATGCCGCGCGGCTTAGCGCGTTGCTCGCCGGTAAGGGATCGGAGGCGGAAGCCGATGCGGTGGCGCTCAACACCGGCGCGCTGCTCCTCGCCGCGCGGCTCGAGCCGACGCTGAAAGATGCGGTGGCCCGTGGGAAGGACGTGATTGCGTCCGGTGCAGCGCTTGAGCGGCTGAAGCGCCTCGCCGAGATCACCAATGCGTGAGATTGGCGGCGTGCTTGGCGAAATCGTCGCAAGCAAGCGGTTGGACGTCGCGGCGCGGCTGGACGGGGTGTCGCTGGACGACCTGCGTGGACGGGCGGAGCCGACGACGAGGAGCCTGAAGGCCGCGCTTGCCGCGCCCGGCGCGCGCTTCGTGATGGAGGTGAAGCGGGCGTCGCCGTCCAACGGCGTGCTTCGCCAGGCCGTCGACCCGGCGGCGATCGCCCGTGCCTATCGCGGTGCTGCCGATGCGATCAGCGTGCTGACCGACACGCCCTATTTCGGCGGCTCGCTCGGCGACCTCGCGGCGGTGCGGCGGGAGTTCGACGGCCCGATCCTCGCCAAGGACTTCGTGATCGACCCGCGCCAGGTCCCGGAAGCGCGGCTGCACGGCGCCGATGCGGTGCTGGTGATGCTGTCGGTGCTGGACGACGAAAGGGCGGCGACCATGATCGCCGAAGCGCGGCGGCTCCGCATGGACGCGCTGGTCGAGACTCACGACCAAGCGGAGATCGCGCGGGCGGTGGCGCTTGGGGCGGAAATCGTCGGCATCAACAACCGCGACTTGAAGAGCCTGAGCGTAGATCTCGCCGTAACCGAGCGGCTTGCCACGCTGGTGCCGGCGGATCGGCTGGTGATTTCCGAATCCGGCATCGAGAGCCGTGCCGACGTGGAGCGGCTTGCCGGCCATGCCGACGCCTTTCTGGTCGGCTCGTCGCTGATGCGCGCCGACGATCCGGCGCTTGCCGCAAGGGCGCTTGCGTTCGGGCTGGTCAAGGTTTGCGGGCTGACGAGTCCGGACGATGCGCGGCTCGCGGCGGCGAGCGGTGCCTCCTTTGCCGGGCTGATCATGGTGCCGGGTACGCCCCGCGCGGTGAGCCGCGCCGACGCGGAAGCGATTGCCGCTGCGGCGGGCATTCCCACCCTCGGGGTGTTCCGCAACGAGAAGCCGATGGTTGTGGCGGACGCGGCGCGGGCGCTCGGCCTAGCCGCCGTCCAGCTCCACGGCGAGGAGGACGCGGCATACATCCGCGCGCTTCGGCCGCTGCTGCCCGAGGGTACGGAGATTTGGGGCGTCGCGGCGGTGGGCGCGGACTTGCCCGCGCCTCGCCTCGGTGCGGATCGGACCTTGTTCGACACCAAAGCTGGGCAGACTTCCGGCGGCACGGGCCAGGTGTTCGACTGGAGCCGGATTGCTGGGCGCGACGATCTTGCCACCGGCATCGTCGCCGGCGGGCTCAACCCGGGCAACGCGGCACAAGCGGCGGCGTTGGGCGCTTATGCTCTGGACGTCTGTTCGGGGGTGGAGGCGAGCCCCGGGACCAAGGACCCGGCCAAGCTCCGGGCATTTTTCAAGGCGCTTCGGGTGCCTGTACGAGGAACTAACCTATGAAGATGGACGGGCGCTTCGGCGCTTTCGGCGGGGCTTACGTGCCCGAGATCCTGATGCCGGCGCTGGAAGCGCTGGAGCAGGCGTTCCTCAACGCGCAGGATGACGAAGCCTTTCAGGCGGAGCTTGGCGAGCTGCTCAGCAAATATGCCGGGCGGCCGACGCCGCTCACCCGCTGCCGCAATCTCGGGACGGAGAAAGCGCGCATTTACCTCAAGCGCGAAGATCTGCTCCACGGCGGCGCGCACAAGACCAACCAGGTGCTTGCCCAGGCTTTGCTCGCCGGGCGGATGGGCAAGACGCGGCTGATCGCGGAAACGGGCGCGGGCCAGCACGGCGTCGCAACTGCGCTTGCCGGCGCGTTGTTCAGCCTGCCGACGCGCATCTACATGGGCGCGCACGATGTAGAGCGGCAGAAGCTCAACGTCTTCCGGATGCAGCTGATGGGCGCAGAGGTGATTCCGGTGACGTCGGGCGGGCAGGGGCTGAAGGACGCGGTAAACGAAGCCCTGCGCGATTGGACAGCGAGCTTCGAAGACACCCACTATCTGCTCGGCACCGTCGCCGGGCCGCATCCTTTCCCCTTGATGGTGCGCGAATTCCAGCGGGTGATCGGCAAGGAAGCGCGCGAGCAGATATTGGAGGAAGAAGGCCGGCTGCCCGATGCGGTGGTCGCCTGCGTCGGCGGCGGATCGAACGCGATGGGCATGTTCGCGGACTTCGTCGGCGACGAGGGCGTGCGGCTGATCGGCGTCGAGGCGGCGGGCAGGGGCCTCGATGGCGAGGAGCATGGCGCAACGCTGCTGTGCGGTCGGCCGGGCATCCTCCATGGCTCCGAGACCTATCTGCTCCAAGACGCCGACGGGCAGATTTCCGACACCTGGTCGGTCTCGGCAGGGCTCGATTACCCGGCGGTCGGGCCGGAGCACAGCTTCCTCAAGGACAGCGGCCGCGCCGAATATGTCGGCGCGACCGACCGCGAGGCGCTGGATGCCTTCGCCCTTCTGGCACGATCGGAGGGGATCGTCTGCGCGTTCGAATCCGCCCATGCGCTGGCGCACGCGCTCAAGATGGCGGAAGCGGCCAAGGAGGAGACGGTGATCGTCGTCAACCTCTCCGGGCGCGGCGACAAGGATATGGAGCAGGCGCAGCGGCTGCTCGGCGGAGGCGCGGCGTGAACCGCTACGACACGATGTTCCGGGCGCTGGCGGCGCGCGGGGAGGGGGCGTTCGGCGCCTTCGTGATGCTCGGCGATCCCGATCTGGAGACCAGTGCGCGCATTCTCGACGCTTTGGTCGAAGGCGGCGCCGACATGTTGGAGGTCGGCATTCCCTTCTCCGATCCGGTCGCCGACGGGCCGGTGATCGAGGCGGCGGCGGTTCGGGCGCTGAAGCAGGGGGTGACGCCCGCCGCCTGCTTCGAGCTCCTCAAGGACTTTCGTGGGCGGCATCCGGACGTGCCGGTCGGCCTTCTCACCTACGCGAACCTGGTGATCGCGCGCGGCCGGGAGGCGTTCTACGTCGCCGCCGCAGAGGCTGGGGTGGACAGTGTGCTCGTCGCCGACGTGCCGATGTTCGAAGCAGCGCCCTATCTCGGCGCGTCAAAGGACGCGAAGGTGGCGCCGGTGCTGATCGCCGCGCCCAACACGCCCGACGCAACGCTCCGCAATATCGCGGCTGAAGGCGAGGGCTATACCTATTGCGTCGCCCGCGCCGGCGTCACCGGCGCGGATGAGCAAGTGCGCTTCGGCCACTCGCAGATGCTTGGGACCCTGAAGGCGTTCGGCGCACCGCCGCCGGTGTTCGGCTTCGGCATTTCGCAGCCTGGCCACGTCGCGCAGGCGCTGGAGGCGGGCGCGGCGGGGGTGATCTCCGGCTCGGCGATCGTTCGGCTGATCGCCGCCAATCCCGGCGCGGAAGCGGACGCGGTGCGCCCCTTCGTTGCCGAGATGAAGGCGGCGACCCGCCCGAAGCGCCCCGCCTAGCGGCGGCGGCCGGCGACCAGGCGATAGATGAACAGAATTATGATCGCGCCGATAATTGCGCCGAAGAAGCCTGCGCCCGAATTACCACGGTCGAGGCCGATCAAGTGGGTGAGGAAGCCCGCGAGCAGCGCGCCCGCGATGCCGAGCAGGATGGTGACAATGCACCCGCCCGGGTCCTTGCCCGGCATGATCGCCTTGGCGATGATGCCCGCCAAGGCGCCGATGACGATCCACATGAACCAACCATGATCGGTCAACAGGTTCATCGCTGTTCCTCCCTTGCTCGCTTTTCCGGGGCCGCAACATGCCCGATGGTCAATATCCAACAATGAATGTACAGATGCGGTTCCGCGCCTGGGGGCACGCGCGACAGTTAATGCTTGTTGCCGGTGTCTTATCAGGCTAATACACTAGCCGGAGCGGAAGCGCTGCCAGGCGAGCGGGTTGGGGATCATGGACGCTATGAACATCGAATCGAGCAAATGGCGCAGCGGCGCACTCGATGGCACATCCACCGAGACGGATGTCATCGTGGTGCAGCGCCGGCGGCGGCGTAACATCATCATCGCGGTTCTTGCCGTGGTGGTGCTCGCGATCGCCCTTTACCTCGTCTTCGGGCGCGGCGGCGGCGAGGAGAAAGCCGGTCCCGCAGGCGCCGGCAAGGGCGGAGCGGCCGAAGCGCCCGCCGTTACCGTGGTTGTCCCCGGCCGTCAGCAGGTTGCCCGCACCATGTCGGCAACCGGAACGCTGGCCGCGCGCCGCGACATGCCGGTCGGCGTTGCCGGCGAAGGCGGAATGATCGCGCGGGTGCTGGTGGAGCGGGGCCAGTGGGTCAGCGCAGGCCAGACGCTGGCCGTGATCGAACGCTCGGTTCAGTCCCAGGAAGCGCAGCAGCTCGCCGCAAGCATCGAAGTCGCGCGCGCCGATGCGCGGCTCGCCCAGCAGGAATTGCAGCGCGCGCAGTCGCTGGTGGCGCGGGGCTTCGTGTCCAAGGCCGATGTCGAACGCCGCACCGCCACTCGCGACGCGGCCAACGCGCGGGTCCGGGTCGCGGAAGCGCAGCTGGGAGCCTCCCGCGCACGAATCGGTCGCCTCGACATCCGGGCGCCGGCCGCAGGCCTCGTTCTCGACCGCAAGGTCGAACCTGGCCAGGTGGTCAGCGCCGGCTCCGGTGCGCTCTTCCGCATCGCCCAGGGCGGCTTGATGGAGCTCGTCGCCCGCCTGCCGCAAACCGATCTTTCCACCCTTTCGGTGGGCGTGCCGGTCACTGTTACACCCGTCGGTTCGCTGCAAACCTACCAGGGTTCGGTGTGGCAGATTTCGCCGATCATCGATCCGCAGACCCGGCAGGGCGAGGCGCGTATCGCAATTCCGTACAACCGCGAACTGCGGCCCGGCGGCTTCGCGTCCGCCTCGATCAGGGCAGGCGCCACGGTGGCGCCGCTGCTTCCCGAATCCGCGGTTCTGACCGACGATACCGGAACCTACGTGCTGATCGTCGCGCAGGACAACACGGTACAGCGCCGCCCGGTCCGCACCGGATCGGTGACCGACAAGGGCGTGGTGATCGCCGAGGGCCTCGAAGGCAACGAGCGTGTCGTCCAGTCGGCGGGCGCGTTCCTGAACCCGGGCGAGAAGGTCCGTCCCCAGCGGGCGGCGGCGGCGCGCTAGGCCATAGGCCGATTTGGAGTTGATGAACCATGCGTAACATCTCGAGCTGGGCCATCCGGAACCCGGTCATCCCGATCGTTCTGTTCACCTTCCTGCTCGCCATGGGGCTGTTCGCCTTCATGC
>DASVUO010000042.1:0-19259 GCA_036386995.1 Allosphingosinicella sp.
TCGGAAGCGCCGAGCCACGGAATTCCCGCTTTGATCTACGACCATCGCTGCTCCGGCTCCGAAGCCTATATCGCGCTTGCCCGCGAGACGATCGGCCGCCTGCCCAAGCCGGCGGCGGCGGCATGAGCGAGGACACGCCCGGCCGCAAGAGGCCGTCGGGGCTTGGTCGGGGGCTCTCCTCCTTGCTCGGCGAGGTTGCCCAGGAGGCGCCGGTCAGCGGCGGGGGCCAGGTGCAGGGCGGCGGCCCGCGGTCGGGCGTGCAGATGATGCCGGTGTCCTCGATCGAGCCGCACCTCGATCAGCCGCGCCGCCATTTCGACGAGGAGAAGCTCACGGAGCTTGCCGAATCGATCCGCGCCCGCGGGCTGATCCAGCCGATCGTGGTTCGGCCGCACGGCCACCGCTATCAGATCGTCGCCGGCGAGCGCCGCTGGCGGGCGGCGCAGCGTGCGCAATTGCACGAAGTCCCTGTGATCGTTCGGGAATTCAGCGATGCGGAGACGCTTGAGGTCGCTTTGCTGGAGAATATTCAGCGCGCCGACCTCAACGCGATCGAGGAAGCCGAAGCCTATCGCAAGCTGATGGACGAGTTCGGCCACACCCAGGAGGCGCTGGCCAAGATCGTCAACAAATCGCGTCCGCACATCGCCAACCTGCTGCGCTTGCTGGGCTTGCCGGATTCCGTGCGGCAGATGGTGGTGACGGGGGAGCTCAGCATGGGCCACGCCCGCGCCATTGCTTCCGCGCCCGATCCCGAGGCGATCGCTGGCGAGGTGGTGCGCCGCGGCCTTTCGGTGCGCGAGGCGGAGAAGCTCGCCCGTTTCGGCAAGCCCGGGCGCGAGCGGCAGGGCAAGCTCGAATATAAGGGCGCAAGCGCCGACATCGACGCTTTGGAGCGGCAGCTGGGCGACATGATCGGCCTCAACGTCAAGATCACCCACCGGCCGGACGGGGGCACGGTGGCGCTGCATTATTCGAGTTTGGATCAGCTCGACATGATCTGCCAGCGGCTGAGCGGCGAGAAGATCTAGCGCAGGCGCGCTGCCTGGCGGCAGATAGCGAACATTTCCTCGTCCACCGCCGCCGCGCCGAGTCCGCCGCTGGCTTTCGCCTGCCGTTCCGCTTCCAGCAGGCGGCCGACGCTTTTGGCGAGGAGGTCGGAGCGCCAGCTGCGCAGTTGGGCGGCGATTGCGTCTTTCTCCTTCCAGAAGATCGCCTTGCCGTGCGACGCCATCACCGCGCCCGGATTGTTGCCGCGGTCCACTTCGGCGCGAAGGCGCGAGAGCATGGTCATTCGCCGCAGGACTGCGCGGATCAGCGGAATGCCTTCAATGCCTTGGCTCGCAAGCCGGGCAAGCTCGTCGCCGAGCACGTCCGGACGGCCGGCGCTGACCGCGTCGACGAAGCGGGAAAGATCGCCTTCCTCCTGCGCAGCGCCGATCGCGTCGAGCGCGTCGTGGTCGGCCTGCTTCGGGCTCTCCGGCGTGGCATCGACGAAGAGCGCGAGCTTCTCAAGCTCGCTGGCAAGCACGGCCCGGTTGCCGCCGCAGGCGCTGGCCAGCCGGCGGGCGAGGTCGGGGCGGATGATCAGGCCGAGCTCACGCGCTTTGTCCATGGCGAGGCGGTCGGCTTCCTGGCCTTCCGGCGCGTAGCTGGCGTGGACGAGGGCGGTCGGCTCGGCGAGGGCCAGCTTGAGGAGCTTCGACGCCGGCTTCAGTGCGCCGCCCACCAGGATCACCGGATTGCCGGCCGGCGGCGACTGGAGGAGCGCTTCCACCGCGGCGTGGCACTCGTCGCCGGCCGGCTCAACGACGATGTAGCGGGCGCCGCCGAACAGCGAGATGGAGGAGGCCTCATCGGGAAGGCGGGCCGGATCGTTCTTGAGCTCGCTGCCGCTCAGGTCGATCCGCTCCGCCTCGTCGCCCATCGCCTTGCCGGCGGCCTTGGCGAGGGCGCGGGAGCCGCTGTCGTCGGGGCCGTAGAGGAGAAAGAAGCGCCACTCGCCGGGCGCGCGGACGGCGCGGTCGATCTGGCCCTTGGCGGCCTTTACCACGCCGCCGTCACTGCGCGGTGCCGCCGCGCGAGGCGAAAAGCGCCAGGCGGGTGACGATCTGGTCGGCAAGTTCCTTGGAGAGCCGCTCGAGCGCCGTCTGCTCGGCGGCCACCACGGCATATTCGGAGCTGACCACGTCGATGCCGACGTCGGAGCCGGCGGTGGCGTCAAGGACGACGGTGCCCTTGTCCTGCTCCACCAAGCGGTAGCGGGCGCGCAGGGTGCGGCGCTCGCGCGTCTCGGCATCGTCGGCGCGAACGCCGAAGCCGATGATCTGGTCGTCCAGCTCAACCTCGAGCCGGTAGCGCTTGGCGCCATTGCCTCCAGCAAGCCGGTCCTCAAGCGCGGTGCGGACCAGCCAGCCGGCGCGGCCGCCGATCGGGCCCACTTCGATCGAGCGGAGCGACTGCGCCACCGGCCCCGAGCCACCGCCGCCGTAGAGCGGGCGAAGGCCGCAGCCGGCGAGCGGGAGCGCGAGCACGAGCAGGAGGGCGGCGCGGAGGATCATGCGACGATGTTCACCAAGCGGTCCGGCACCACAATTACCTTTCGAGGCGCTTTGCCTTCGAGCACCCGCTGGACCTTGTCGGACGCGAGGGCAAGCGCCTCCAGATCCTCCTTGGCGGCGCCCTTTGCGGCCATCAGCGTGTCGCGAAGCTTGCCGTTGACCTGCACGGCGATGGTGACCTCGTCCTCGACCAGCAAGGCGGGGTCGACTGTGGGCCAGGCCGCGTCGGAGACCAGGCCGTCGCGGCCCATTGCCGCCCAGGCCGTTTCGGCCAAATGCGGCACCATCGGCGAGACCAGCAGCACGAGCGTCTCAATCGCCGACTGGCGGGTGGGTGAGGGCGCGGCTTTCTCGATTGCGTTGGCGAGCTCGTAGATGTTCGCCACCGCCTTGTTGAAGGCGAGCGCCTCGATGTTGGCTGCAACCGCGGCAATGGTCTGGTGGAGCTTGCGGAGCAGGGGCTTGTCCTCCGCGTCGCCGCCGAGCCAGCTTGAGTGCGAGCCTTCCGCAACCTCGGAAGCAAGGCGCCACAAGCGCTGAACGAAGCGCCAGCTGCCTTCGATGCCGGCTTCAGACCAGGGGAGGTCGCGCTCGGGCGGGCTGTCGGAGAGCATGAACCAGCGCACCGCGTCGGCGCCGTACTGGTCCACGATTGGTTCGGGATCGACCGTGTTGCGCTTCGACTTCGACATCTTTTCGACCCGGCCGCTCTCCGCGGCCTCGCCGGTGGCGGCGACGATCAGCGCGCCGTCGCGGCTTTCCACCTCGTCGGGAGCGAGCCAGCGGCCGTCGGGCGCCTTGTAGGTCTCGTGAGTCACCATACCCTGGGTGAAGAGGCCCTTGAACGGCTCCTCGACACCCAAGCGGCCGATGCGGCTGAGCGCGCGGGTCCAGAAGCGGGCGTAAAGGAGGTGAAGGATCGCATGCTCGACGCCGCCGATATACTGATCGACGGGCAGCCAGCTTTCCGCGTCGGCGCGCTCGAAAGGCGCGTCGGCGGGCTGGCTCGCGAAGCGGATGAAGTACCAGCTTGAGTCGACGAACGTGTCGAGCGTGTCGGTCTCGCGCCGTGCGGAGGCACCGCAGCGCGGGCAGTCGGCCTTGTTCCAGCTCGGGTGGCGGTCGAGCGGGTTGCCGGGGATGTCGAAGCTGACGTCTTCGGGCAGAACGATCGGAAGCTGCTCGCGCGGTACCGGCACCGCGCCGCAGGCGTCGCAATGGATGATCGGGATCGGCGTGCCCCAATAACGCTGGCGCGAGACGCCCCAGTCGCGAAGCCGCCAGACGGTGGTGCCTTCGCCCCAGCCCTCGGCCTCGGCGCGGCCTATTACCTCGCGGATGCCGTCCTGGGCGGTGAGGCCGTCGAGAAAGCGCGAATTCACCAGGCGGCCGGGGCCGGTATAAGCTTCGCCGCCGATCGGATCGGCCGCTTCCTCAACGGAAGGGGCGACGACGCGGGTGACCGGAAGGCCGTATTTGCGGGCGAAATCGAGGTCGCGCTGGTCGTGCGCCGGGCAGCCGAAGATTGCGCCGGTGCCGTAATCCATCAGCACGAAGTTGGCGATGTAGAGCGGCAGCGCGATGTCGGGATCGAGCGGGTGGCGAACTCGAAGGCCGGTGTCGAAGCCCTTCTTCTCGGCTGTTTCCAGTTCGGCGGCGGTGGTGCCGCCTTTCTTGCACTCCTCGATGAAGGCCGCCGCGTCTTCGCGAATGGAGGCCACCGCCTGCGCGATCGGGTGATCGGCGGCGATCGCGGCGAAGCTCGCGCCGAAGATGGTGTCCGGCCGGGTGGTGAAGACTTCGAAGCTGTTGTGATCGACCACCGGCTCCACCAAGTCGAAGCGGAAGCGCAGGCCCTGGCTCTTGCCGATCCAGTTTTCCTGCATCAGCCGGACCTTCTCGGGCCACTGATCGAGTTCGCCGAGGCCATCGAGCAGCTCGTCGGCAAAGTCGGTGATCTTCAGGAACCACTGACTAAGCTTGCGCCGCTCGACCAAAGCGCCGGAGCGCCAGCCGCGGCCGTCGATCACCTGCTCGTTAGCGAGCACGGTCATATCGACCGGATCCCAATTCACTTCGCTCTGCTTGCGGTAGACCAGGCCGGCTTCGTAGAGGTCGAGGAACAGCGCCTGCTCGTGCCCGTAATAATCGGGATCGCAGGTCGCGATCTCGCGGCTCCAGTCGAGCGCGAAGCCGATTCGCTTCAGCTGCGCCTTCATGGTTTCGATGTTGGAGCGGGTCCACGCGCCGGGGTGGACCTTCTTTTCCATGGCGGCATTTTCGGCCGGCATTCCGAAGGCGTCCCAGCCCATCGGGTGGAGCACCTCGAAGCCGTTCATCCGGCGGAAGCGGGCAAGCACGTCCCCCATCGTGTAGTTGCGGACGTGGCCCATGTGGATGCGCCCCGACGGATAGGGGAACATCTCAAGGATATAAGCCTTGGGCTTGCCGCTGGAATCCGAGGCGTGGAAAGTCCCCCGCTCCTCCCAGACCTTCTGCCAATGCGCATCGGCCTCGAGCGGATTGAAACGCGCCGCCATGTTGGGTGGAGCTCCTTTAGCCGGCGATCGCATTCCGGCGCAGATCGCGGGCGCGGGTCAGGATGATTTCTTCCAGCCGCTGAACGGTTGCGGCGGCGACCGGGGCATCCACCCATTGGCCGGACTGAAGCACCTGGCGCGAGGCGGCGACGCGAAGCGCATCGGCGCGAAGATCGGCGTCGAGAATGGTGGCGGTGACCTTGACCCGCTCGTTCGGGGAGTTGGGGTTGGAATACCAGTCGGTGACGATCACGCCGCCGTTGGAATCGGTCTGGGTCAGCGGCGCGAAGGAGAGCGTCTCCAAAGCGGCGCGCCACAGATAGGAGTTCACGCCGATGGTGGTGATCTGCGAGGCGGCGAGATCCGACTGGCGGACCCGGTCGTCGGGCGCCTTTCCGAGCGTGCGGTTGATATCGTCCCGAACGAAGTCGCAGGCGCCGAGCGACAGGGCCATGGCGACCGGAAGAACGAAGGAAGCAGCGCGTACCATCAGAGGCGGTCCTTGAAACAAGCGGGGGTTGAGGGCCGTTATAGAAGGTGCGGCGCAAGCGGCAAGCCGTCTCTCCGCCAGAGCGAAGGCGGAGTCACGGCGGCCGCTTCATCGGCGGGAAAGGTAGGGTTGTGGATTAGGTGCAACAGGGTGGATGATTCGTAGTGTCTTTGCGGCACTTAGCTGGCCTGACGCGTTGGGAGCCACTACATCCGCTTCGTTACGGGAGTCGAATGGCGTGATGAGACTGGCAGGAGCTGGAGTGGTTGGAGGGGCGCTTGCCGCGCTTACCCTGATCCTTGCGCCTGCCCTCGCGGCGCCGCCGGCCCCGGGCAAGAAGCGCATTGCGCCGTCGTTCCGCAGCATCGGCGGCAGCTTCACCCCTGCGGTGGCCGATCCGTCGCTTGCCGCAGAGCTTGCCCGCCGCGGCCTGAACGGCACCAGCTTCCGCTTCACGCCCACTGCGTCCGCCTCCGCCAAGAGCGGCGCGGTGCGAGTCGCGGTTCGGGCCCGGGCGGCAACGCCGGCCGCCGCAATGCGGACGGTGAGCAACTCCGAAACCTCCGGCCCGGCGGTTACCGCGGTCACTCCGACCGCCTACAATATCGGCGCAACCGTCGGCTGGCGCGGCCTCGCACTTTCCGGCGACGTCGCCGAAGTGAAGGGCGGTGCGGTTCCCGGTACCCGGCGCAATGCCGCGGTTGGGGTCAGCTATTCGATGAAGCGCTTCACCGGCCGCGTCGAAGCGGGCGTCGACAAGACGGACGATGTCGCCGCGCGGATCACGCCGATCGAATCGGGTTATTCGGTGGGCGTCGGCGGTTCGTACCGGATCGCGCGCAACATCGATGTCACCGGCGGCGTGCGCTACAAGATCCAGCGCGACCGGCTCGAGCCGCTCGCCGACCAGCGCCGCGACAGCCAGGCCGTCTACGTCGGAACCGCCTTCCGCTTCTAACCCGCCGCCGGCTTTGCCCAGGCGTCGATCCCGGCCCAGCCATAGGCGCCGCTTAGGTGCCGCGCCTTCTCCGCATCCATCCCGCCGAGCGCCACCACCGGCACCTTTGCCTTGCGCGCAAGGGAGGTGAACCGCTGCGGCCCCAGAAACGCTGCGCCCGGGTGCGTGGCGGTGGAGTAGACCGGCGACAGGAAGACGAGGTGGGCACCGGCGCGCTCGGCGGCGCGAAGCTCCCGCAGGTTATGCGCCGACCAGGTGCGGATGCCCGCGCCGCGGCGGTTGTGGGCTCCGTCGGCGCTGGGAAGGGCCGGGCCTGCGACGATCAGGGTGAGGCCACGGCGGCGGCCCACCAAGCGCACCCGCTCCCACAATGCGCGGCGCTCGGCTGCGGGCAGGCTGTAGTGGCGGAACACTACCCCCGCGCCGCGCGGCAGTCGCTCCAGCGCGCCGACCAGACGGTCGCCGAGTCGCTCGTCGGTGAACAGCCACAATCGCGGCAGGGACTGGCGGCGGTGCATGGCCGTTTCTATAGCAGCCGCGATGAACGCTGCACCTCCCCACAAGCCGCTCGACGACGTACGCGCCCGCATCGCCAAAGCGGCGCCGCTGGCGCGGCGCAAAGCCGATGACGTCACGCTGATCGCCGTCTCGAAGACGCACGGCGCCGACGCGATTCAGCCGCTGCTCGCCGCCGGGCACCGCGTGTTCGGAGAGAACCGGGTGCAGGAAGCACAAGGGAAGTGGCCGGCGCTGAAGGCGCGTTATCCGGACGTGAAGCTTCACCTCATCGGCCAGCTGCAAAGCAACAAGGCGGAGGAGGCGGTCGCATTGTTCGACGCCATTCATTCCGTGGATCGGCCCTCGCTGGTGGAAGCGATCGGCAAGGCGATGGCCAAGGCGGATCGCCGCGTCGACTGCTTCCTTCAGGTCAACATCGGCGAGGAACCGCAAAAGGGCGGCTGTATCCCGGCCGAGCTTCCCGCGCTGATCGAAGCGGCAAAGGCGGCCGGGCTGCCGGTGGCGGGGCTGACCTGCATCCCGCCCGCCGACGTCGAACCGGCGCCCTATTTCGCGTTGCTCGCCAAGCTTGCGCGGCGGCACGGCCTGTCCGGCCTCAGCATGGGCATGTCGGGCGATTTCGAGACGGCGGTAACGATCGGCGCCACCCACATCCGCGTCGGCACCGCCTTGTTCGGGGCGCGGGATTGAGGTTCGACGGGCTGATCCTCGACTTCGACGGCGTGCTGCTGGAAAGCGAATATGCCGGCAACAAGCAAATCGCCGACTATCTGACCGGCATCGGCCATCCGACCACCCCTGAGGAGTCGATGGCGAACTTCATGGGGCTGAGCGGGCGCGACTTCCTGGCGGCGATCGAGCGGTGGATCGGCCGGCCGCTGCCGGAGAGCTTTCATTCCGTTCGTGCCGAAGAGGATGCGCGGGTCCTTGCCGAGGGGCTGGAGGCGGTGGCGGGGGCGGTGCGCTTCGTCGAGGCGCTGCCGCCGGAGCTGCCCAAGGCGATCGCCTCGTCCAGCACTACCCGCTGGATCGAGACCCACCTCGATCATCTCGGCCTGCGTCACCATTTCGAAGGCCGGATCTTCAGCGGCCACGAACATGTCGCGCGCGGCAAGCCGGCGCCCGACCTATACCTTCACGCCGCTGACGCCATTGGCGTGCCGATGGAACGCGTTGCAATCGTTGAGGATTCGCCGGTTGGCGTCACCGGCGCGGTGGCCTCGGGCGCCTTCGTGATCGGCCTGTGCGCGGGGCGGCATTGCCTTGCCGGACACGGCGAGCGGCTGCAGACGCTTGGAGTGCACGCGTTGGCCCGGAGCTTCGAGGAGGTAGAGGACCTGCTGGGGCTCCGCGACTAACGAAGTGAGAGTTAGAGCAGATGCCCGCTCTTCAGGCGTTTGGTGTCGAGATAGGCCTGGTTGTGCGGGTTTGCGCCGGCCTTCAGCGGCACTTGTTCCGCGACTTTCACCCCCGCCGTCTCAAGCCCTGTGACCTTGCGCGGATTGTTGGTGAGCAGGCGCACCCTGTCCTGCCCGAGCAGGCGGAGCATGAGCGCCGCCACCTCGAAGCTGCGTTCGTCGTCGCCGAAGCCCAGGCGCAAGTTTGCGTCCACCGTGTCGAAGCCCTGGTCCTGAAGCTGATAAGCTCGAAGCTTGTTGACCAAGCCGATGCCGCGGCCCTCCTGGCGCAGGTAGAGCAGGATTCCCCAGCCGGCCTCGGCAATGGCGGAGAGGGCGCCATTCAGCTGCGGCCCACAGTCGCATTTCAAGGAACCGAGCACATCGCCGGTGAGGCACTCGCTGTGCAGCCGCACCAGCGGCGGCTGCCCGGTTGGGGCGCCGATCAGAAGAGCGACATGCTCCGCGCCGTCCTCTCCGCGGAAGGCGACGATTTCGGCTTTTTCGGCCGAAGCCGTCGGCAGCTTGGCGCGCGAAGCAATCCGGAGGCTCGGTTCGGACGCAAACGCGGCGACCTCCTCCGCCGACACCTGAACCGCGTCGTCCCCAGCATCGCCGCCGATGAAGAAGGCGGGGAGCAGGCCGGCACGGCGGGCGAGGGCGATCGCTGCCTCCGCTTCCGCTTCGCAGCCAAGGGGCAGCGTTCTGAACGGCCCCTTGAGCGGCGAGGACAGGTCGCGGGCCGGGTCGGCGATTGCGATCGCTTCGTTGAGGTCGAGCCAGGCGGTGCGGGTGATGCGCACCGGCCCGGTGGGTACCGCCTCGCGCTGGTTGGCGAGCTTCAAGGTGGCGGCGCGGGGGCCGGAGATCAGGAGGTCGGACAGGGCCTCGGCGTCAAACGATGCAAGGGCGGAGTCGTCGGCGGTTTCGATCGCAAGGAAGCCGGTGCCGCCGATCCGCACCGCCCAGCCGCGCTTCAGCGAATCAAGCGCCCGCGCGACCTGCCGGTTTGCGTTCAAACCTCAAACTCGGTGACGAGCGGCACGTGGTCGGACGGCTTTGTCCACGAGCGGCAGTCTTCGTGCACCACATGCCGGGTGGCGAGCTTCGCCACGTCGGGCGTCGCCCACATATGGTCGAGGCGGCGGCCGCGATCGTTGACCTTGTGGTCGGGCGAGCGATAGCTCCACCAGGTGTGCAGCCGCCCCGGTGCGGGGTGGAAGCGGCGGCCAAGGTCGACCCAGTCGGCGCTCTGCTGAAGGAGAGTCAGCGCCTCCACCTCGACCGGCGTGTGGCTCACCACCGAAAGCAGCTGCTTGTGGCTCCAGACGTCGCATTCCAGCGGCGCAACGTTGAAATCGCCGACCATGATCGTCGGGCAGGCGCAGCTTTCCGACCACGCCGTCATTCGCGACAGGAAATCGAGCTTCTGGCCGAACTTCGGATTCACCTCCCGGTCCGGCACGTCGCCGCCGGCGGGGACGTAGACATTCTCCAACCGGATGCCGCTGTGGACGAGGCGGACGCCGACATGGCGCGCCTCGCCGTTGGCCTGCCAATCGTGGCGCTCCTCTTCGCGCATCGGCAGGCGGCTGAGGATCGCGACGCCGTGGTGCATGCGTTGCCCGCAAAGCACCTGGTGGGTGTAGCCAAGGGCGTGAAAGAAGCCGGCGGGGAAATCCGCGTCGCACGCCTTGGTTTCCTGCAGGCACAATATGTCCGGCGATTGCTCACGCAGGAATTGCTCAACGATATGGCTTCGCGCCCGGACCGAATTGATGTTCCAGGAGGCGATCTTGAGAGTGGAACGCATATTGGGGCTCTAGCGGTGGGCCCCCGTTCTGTCGATGTTGCCACCGGCCCTAAACGCCAAAGGCCCCCGCTCCGGGGGCGTGGAGCGAGGGCCAACCAGGCGTTGTTCACGCGAGGCCGATTGTGGTGGCCACCCCGGACAACAGGGGGAAAATCCGGGAGCAACCCTCCGCAATCGATAGGTAGTTTTTAGCCACCTCTTCCTGTCGCGCTCATGAATGAATTGTGGTCATTTCTTGCCCTTGGGGCGCGGATCGGCCCAGGCAAAGGCGCTGTCCGCCACCGGCACGTTGAACCGCTGGCCGGAGAGTTTCACGGTGGTGCGGTTGTTCTGGGCGTCGATCACCGTCCAGCCCTGCAGCAGCAGCCCGGACGGCGCGCTCGCCACCTTGGCGAAGCCGAGGGTCACCGTGCCATATTCCGGCCGCTTCGGATCCTTGGCCTGGACGAGCAGAGTCTGGCGATCGTTGCGGACGATCTTGGCGATGCGGGCGAGGTTCGGGTTGGGATCGAGCAGCACGCCGAGCGGCGAATTGCCGATGCCCCAGTTGCGGACGTCCTTTGTCTCGTAATCGATCATGTACAGCCGGCGTCCGTCGGCGACGACCAGCATCGGCACGCCCTTTTGGTAGGCGAAGCGAATCTTGCCGGGGCGCTTCAAAGTGAACTGGCCGGTCAGCGTCTGGCCGCGGCGGTCGGTTTGGCTGAAGTTCGCGGTCATTGTGTTCACCGCGCGAAGGTGCGCCTGCACCTGGTTGAGCGGCGCGGAGGCCTGGGCGACGACGGGCGCCTGCGGCACCAGCAACGCGGTGGCCGAAACCGGCGCGGCGAGTAGGGCGAGCGTCTTCATACGCAACATCATTGGAACTCCTGAACGGTTTATTTGGGTGGGATATGGGGATGCCCCATTGAATGCCCAGTGAACCCGCCGGTTCCGCCCCGTTCAGCTTAGCGGGCGCCTCAGCTCAGCGGCCGTCGCGGTGCATCTGAAAGTCACACTGCCCGAGGATGTCCATGCCGAGGAGGGCATCGAACTCGAAGGCGTTGGTGAGTTCGATACCAATCACTTCTTCGAAGATGAAGGGGAAGCTTGGAGCGCCTGTCGCAATGTCGCCGCTGCCAAGGCCGAAACGGAAGGCATAACGTTCCACCTGTCCCTGTCCCTGTGCGGAGGTGAGCGGCCGTTTCCCGAGGCGGCTCAGCCCCATCTTCTCCGCCAGGCGAACGGCCACTCCGCTGACAGAGGAGCCTGTGTCCAGCAAAGCGGTGGCCTCAAATCCTGAAAGGTCCTCAATTGGATAGGGGCGAAGCAACAAGACAGACAGAAGGATACGGCGCGGCTCTCGAGTCCACTCAAGAACCGACATGAGACCAGAAGCCAAGATCGAGCGGCTCGTTGGTGACCTCCTGAACCGAGAATATGCCGTCGGGGAAGCGCTCATGGGCGGCGCGCAACGCCTCGCGAGGCGTGCTGAAATAGCCAACGATCTGCCGGTCACGCATAAGTGCAAGTTGGTCCTGATGCTCCGGTAGAATGGATCCGAGAACCCTTACAAAGGCGTCGTAATTGAGATCGACTTCCTGTCGCTGACGATCTGCGTCCATGGGGAGCTCCTCACTTCAACTACAGAATCGCACATTCCGCCGCCAGCGCAAGGGCGGCGCGACAGGGAGAATCCGGCACACGTCGAGCCGAGTCTTCTGCTTGGCTGAACGCCTCAGCTTAGCGGGCGCCCGTCCGGGTCGAGGAGCACTTCGCGGCGGCCGACATGGTCGGGGGCGCTGACGAAGCCGTCTTTTTCCATGCGCTCGATCAGGCGGGCCGCGTTGTTGTAGCCGATGCGGAGCTGGCGCTGGATGTAGGAGGTGGAGGCCTTCTGGCTTTCCGCGACGGTTTGCACGGCCTTGCGGTAAAGCTGCGCCTCGGGATCGTCCTCGCCGGTCGGCTGGCCTTCGAACATGTAGCCGCCGTCTTCCGGCTCCTCGGTGACAGCCTGGATGTAATCGGGGCGGCCCTGGCCCTTCCAATGCTCCGCGACGGCGCGAACTTCCTCGTCGGAAACGAACGGGCCGTGGACGCGGGCAATCTGCTTGCCGCCGGGCATGTAGAGCATGTCGCCCTTGCCGAGCAGTTGCTCGGCGCCTTGTTCGCCGAGGATTGTGCGCGAATCGATCTTGGAGGTGACGGCGAAGGAGATGCGCGTCGGCAGGTTGGCCTTGATCACGCCGGTGATGACGTCGACCGATGGGCGCTGCGTCGCCATGATCAGGTGGATGCCGGCGGCGCGCGCCTTTTGCGCGAGGCGCTGGATCAGGAATTCCACTTCCTTGCCGGCGGTCATCATCAAGTCGGCGAGTTCGTCGACCACCACCACGATCTGCGGCAGGACTTCGTAGTCCAGTTCCTCATTCTCATACTTGGGCTGGCCGGTTTCCGGGTCGTAGCCGGTCTGCACGCGCCGGCCGAGCGACTGGCCCTTGCCCTTGGCCTCGCGCACCTTGGCGTTGAAGGAGGAGAGCTGGCGCACCCCGACGCTGGCCATCATACGGTAGCGCTCCTCCATCTGCTCCACCGTCCACTTCAAGGCGCGGATCGCCTTGGCGGGCTCGGTGACGACCGGGGCGAGGAGGTGGGGGATGTCGTCATAGACGCTGAGCTCCAGCATCTTGGGATCGATCATGATCATTTTGCACTGCTCGGGCGTCAGCCGGTAGAGCAGCGACAGGATCATGCAATTCAGGCCCACGGATTTGCCCGAGCCGGTGGTGCCGGCAACGAGCAGGTGGGGCATCGGTGCGAGATCGGCGACGACCGGATCGCCGGCAATGTTCTTGCCGAGAATGATCGGAAGTGCCGCGACCTGATCTTCGAAGGCGGTCGAGGACACGAGTTCGGAGAGCACCACCATCTCGCGCTTGGCGTTGGGGAGCTCGATGCCGATCACGCTCCGGCCGGGGATGGTGGCGACGCGGGCGGAGAGTGCGGACATGTTGCGGGCGATATCATCGGCAAGGCTGATGACCCGGCTCGCTTTAATGCCCGAGGCGGGCTCGAGCTCGTACATGGTGACCACGGGCCCCGGGCGCACCTCGACGATCTCGCCTTTCACGGAGAAATCGTCGAGCACCGATTCCAGAAGCCGCGCATTCCGCTCGAGCGCCGCCTTGTCGAGCGCGACGTTGATCGGCGGCGGCGCGGGGGAGAGAAGCTCGATCGGCGGCAGCTGGTAGGAATCGCCGAGCGCAAGCGACGGCTGGCGGTCGCGGGGGGGGCGGCGCTTTTCCGGCTGGGCGGGACGGTCGGCGATTACGGTGCGCGGCTTGTCGGCGGGGGGAACCACGGTTGGGCGGGCGGGGCGCTCTTCGGGATCGAGGAGCTCTTCCTCGTCCTCGTCATCGTAGCCGTGAAGCTCCGCGGCAGCGCGCGGTTCGCGGCGGGGCAGGCGGCGCGAGGCGATCCAGCCGCGCTCTTCCGAACGCAAGGCGAGGCCGAGCCACACGACAATCAGGCCGCCCACAGCAAGCAGCGCGACCAGTACAAGCCGGAACGGTTCAACGATTGATGCGTCGCCAAGAGCGCCCAACCCCGCTCCGGCAAGCCGGGCAAGGCCAAGCCCGAGCGCACCGCCCCAGCCGGCGGGAAGGCCGTTGACGCCCCCGCCCGACAGCAAGGCCGTGCCCGCGCCGATGAGGGTGATGCCGAGCAGGGTGAGGAGCAGGCTCTTCACCCACCGCCCGGCGCCCGCGCCGCGTGCGACGCGGAGGCCGAAGACGAAGACCAGCGGCACCAGCAAGGCGGTGCCTAGGCCCCAAAGCGTCAGCAGGAGGTCGGCGACGAAGGCACCCGGCGTGCCGAGCCAGTTCAGCACCGGCCCCGCCGCCGCCGTATTCATCGAAGGATCGGTCGGGTGGTAGCTCGCAAGCGCCAGCGCCGCCGCCGCCGCGACCGCGATCAGCAGCCCGCCGCGCGCCATGTCCCAGCTGCGCCGCGCGCCGCGCTTCACCCCTGCGCGCCACTGCGCCAGCCGTTCGCCGCGGGCGCCTTGCGCTACCGATGCCGCCATGTCCCGTGCCCCAAATGTTCCTTGAAGCTTTCATGCGCCCGGCCGGACTCGCCGGTCAAGCGCTTGGCGTTGCGCCCGTGCATCGGTAAGGCGGCAAAATGGAGCGCGCAGACGTCATCATCCTGGGCGGCGGCCTAGTCGGCCTCACCCTCGCCATCGCGCTGGACCGGCACGGCCTGTCCAGCATCGTCATCGACCGCGCCGACCCGGAAACGCAGATCGCGCCGGCTTATGACGGCCGCGCCACCGCCGTCGCCAGCGCGTCGTGGCGGCTGCTGGAAGCGATCGGTGTCGGTGCTCGGCTGGAGGGGGAAGGCTGCCCGATCCGCGCGATCCGGGTCAGCGACGGGCTTGAGCCGGGCGGGATCGCCTTCGATCCGCCCGAAGGCGACGATCCGCTTGGCATGATGTTCGAGAACCGGCGGCTTCGCCAGGTCCTGCGCGAAACCGCGGCGGACGCCGAACACATCCGCCTGCTGATGCCCGCCGAAGCGGCCGAAGTGGTGCGCGACGGCAATGGCGTCAGGGTCGCGCTTGCCGACGGGCGGCTGTGCGCGGCGCCGTTGCTGGTCGGTGCGGAGGGGCGCAACTCGCCGACCCGCGAGGCCGCGGCGATCCCGATGGCGCGCTGGCAATATGAACATGCCGCGATCGTGCTGACGGTGGAGCACGAATGTCAGCACGAGAATATCGCCTACGAGATTTTCTACCCGAGCGGGCCGTTCGCGATTCTGCCCATGCTTCCCGGTACCCGCTCCGCAATCGTGTGGTCGGTGCCGAAGGGGGATGCGGCGGCGGTGGTCGATCTTCCCGACCGCGCGATGGCGGCGGAGATCGAGAAGAAGATGGGGGGCTTCCTCGGCAATGTGCGTATTGCCGGACAGCGCTGGTCATACCCGCTCGGCTTTCACCACGCCGCGACGATTACCGCCGAGCGCCTCGCTTTGGTCGGCGACGCGGCCCACGGCATTCACCCGATCGCCGGCCAGGGCCTCAACTTGGGCTTCCGCGACGCTGCCGCGCTCGCGCAGGTGCTGGTTGAGGGCGCGCGGCTCGGGCTCGATGCAGGCGATGCGCAGCTCCTCGCTCGCTACGAAAGGTGGCGGAGCCTCGACACCTTCACCGTCGCCGCCGCCACTGATGCGCTCACCCGCATCTATTCGGTCCCTGGCCGCACCGCGTCGGCGATCCGCCGCTTCGGAATGGGGATCGTCCAGCGCGTCGGCCCCTTGCGCGACCAGCTGATGGCGGAAGCGCGCGGCGAAACCGGCGACCTGCCGCTGCTGCTTCGCGGGCTGCCGATCTAAGCTCAGCCGTTTTCGGCAAGGAAGCTGTGGATGGCGGAGACCACCACCGAGCCTTCGCCGACGCCTGACGCCACCCGCTTGGTGGAGCCGGAGCGGACGTCGCCGACGGCGAAGATGCCGGGCCGCGCCGTCGCGTAAGGCGAGGCGAGCGCCATGCCTTCTTCATCCCGGCCGGTAATCACGAAGCCGCCGCGGTCGAGCGGCACGCAGCCGTTCAGCCAATCGGTGTTCGGCACCGCGCCGATCATGGTGAAGAGGTTGGAGACGGGCCGCCGGGTCGCCGCGCCGGTGTGGCGGTGGGTCCACTCCACCTCCTCCAGCGCCTCGCCGCCGTGGAGGCCGCTAATCTCGCTGTGCGGGTGGAGCGTGATTCGGGGAGAGGCCTCGATGCGGTGGATCAGGTACTCGGACATTGTCGCGGCGAGGCCTTCGCCGCGGACCAGGATGTGGACCATCTTGGCGTGGCCGGAGAGGAACACCGCCGCCTGGCCGGCCGAATTGCCGCCACCGACCACCACCACTTCCTCATTCTTGCAGAGGTTTCCCTCCATCCAGGTCGCGGCATAATGGATGCCGCGCCCTTCGAAGTCGGCGAAGCCGGGCACGTCCAGCGTCCGGTAGCGTGCGCCGGTGGCGATTGCGACCGACCGGCCGGCGACCCGCACCCCGTCCTCCAGCTCAACTCGGTAAGGCCGCTCCGAACAGTCGATCGCCACCGCCTTGCGCGAGATGGCGAGGCGGGCGCCGAACTTCTGCGCCTGGATCTGCGCCCGGCCGGCAAGCGCCTGGCCCGAGATGCCGGTCGGGAAGCCGAGATAATTCTCGATCTTGCTGCTCGTCCCCGCCTGCCCGCCCGGTGCGAGCGGCTCGATCACCAACGTGTCGAGCCCTTCCGAAGCGCCGTACACCGCCGCGGCCAAGCCCGCCGGCCCGGCGCCGACCACCACAAGGTCGTAGACGCGGCTGTCGTCGAAGCTCTCCGTCAGCCCCAGCGCATCGGCAACCGTCGGCGTCGCCGGGTTGGACAGAAAACCGTGGCCGGTCATCAGCACCACCGGCAGCGCTGCGCCTTTAAGCTGCGGGCAGGACAGCAAACCCTCCGCATCGGGATCGGCGTCTGTGTCGAGCATCCGGTGCGGATAGCCGTTGCGGGTCAGGAAGCGCTGGATGCGCAACGTGTCGCCGCTGTGCGACGAGCCGATCAGCACCACCCCGCCTTGGGCGTGCCGCATCAGCCCGACTCGGCGCAGGATCAGCGCACGGATGATGATCTCGCCGATGTCGGGCTCGGCCTCGATCAGCCGGCGAAAGGCGGCGCGGGGCACGCGGATAACTTGGCTGTCCGCCGTCGTGCGGGCGCTGACCAAAATTTCGCGCTCGTTGAACAGGTCGAGTTCGCCAGTGAACTGGCCCCTGTCGTGAACGTGGATCGCCGCGCCGCCGGCGCCCGGATCGAAGATCTCCACCGCGCCGTCCATCACCACCAGAAAGTCGACGCCGCGCTCGCCGCGCCGGAAGAGGGCGGTGCCTTTGGCATAATGCTCCGTCGTGCCGAACTGCGCGATCCGCTCCACCTGCGCCGTGCTCAGTCTGGGAAAGGTCTGCGCCTGCCGCTCGTAAGGATCGGTGGGATCGAAAGCTTCGGTCTCAGGCTCGGCCATCTTCCCCCCTAGCCTTGCGGTTCGATCTGCGTCGCCTCTTCAGCCAGCAGCACCGGAACGCCGTCGCGCACCGGATAAGCAAGCCCCGCTTCATCCGAGACCAGCCGGCTTCCCTCCTGATCCCAGCGCAGCGTCGTCCGCGTGATCGGGCAGACCAGCAGAGCGGCGAGTTCGTCGGTCACTGCAACGTCTCCGGCCCGTCGGCGCCGCCCGGGATCATGCGCTGGAACTGCATGAACTGGACAAGCAGCTCGCAGCGCGCCGCCATGTCGGGCGCTTCCAGCAAGGCCTGCTTGGAGCCGGGGTCGAGCGGCGCGATCTGGACGATGCCGTTGACCAGGGTTTCGTCGTCGAGCCGGCTGACCGCCTCCCAATCCACCGAATAGCCGAGCGCGTCGGCGTAGCGCCGCGATTCCTGCTCCAGATCGGCGCGGTGGGCGAGGCCGAGCGGTTCTTCCTCTTCGGCATCTTCGAAAGCGCCGCAGTCCGCCTCGATCTGCCGGTACGGCGTGTCGGCCTCCAACTCGCGCACCACCCGGAAGCGGCCGACGCCTTCCAGCACGATGTTGAAGCGCCCGTCCTCCAGTTCCTCGGCCGATTCGATGCGGCCGAGGCAGCCGGTGCCGTACAAAGCCGGCAGCTCCCCCGAATCGCGCGGCTGGACCATTCCGATCAGCCGGTCGCCGGCGAGCGCGTCGCGGACCATCGCCCGGTAGCGCGGCTCGAAGATGTGCAAGGGGAGCTGCGTGCGCGGCAGCAGGATCGCTCCGGACAGCGGAAACACCGGAATGCGGAGCGGTTCGCCCATCAGGTGAACAGGATCGCTGACAGCCGGCGGCGCTGGTCGCGCGCCCATTGGTCCTCGAGCCCGACCACTTCCAGGAACTGCAGGAAGCGCTTACGCGCCGCGCCTTCGTTCCACTCGCGATTCCGGCCGATGCTTTCCAGAAGCTGGTCGGCGGCGCCGTCGCGGTCGCCCGACGCCATCAGCAGCCCGGCCAGTTCGTACCGCGCCTCGTGATCGTCGGGATCGGCGGCGATGCGCTGCTCGAACGGGCCAGTTTCGGCATTGGCCGGCGCGATCTCGGCCAGGGCAAGCGCGGACTGCGCGCGGGCGATGGCAGGATCGCCGGCGTGCTTCTCCGGCACCTCGGCGAGCAGGGCGCGCGCTTCATCGAGCTGCTCCGCGCCGATCAGCGCCCGCGCGAGTCCGCCAAGCACTTCGACATTGTCCGGCGCCATTTCGCGAAGCTGGGAGAAGATGCCGAGCGCCCGCTCCGCATCGCCTTCAGCCAGCACTTCCTCGCCCATCGCGATCAGCGGCTCGATTTCCGCCTCCAGCTGCTGCGCTTCGCCGGCGATCGGCAGCTGCGCCAGGATCTGGTCGAGGACTCGGGTAAGCTGCCCTTCGGTGCGCGCGGGTGTGAGGTCGGCGACGAGCTGCCCCTGGAACAGCGCGTACACTGTCGGGATCGACTGCACTCGGAACTGCGCGGCGACGATCTTGTTGGCGTCGACGTCGATCTTGACCAGCTTGACGCCCCGCGCCGCATAATCGGCGGCAACCTTTTCCAGCACCGGCCCAAGCTGCTTGCAGGGGCCGCACCATTCCGCCCAGAAATCGAGGATGACCAGGCTGTCCATCGACGGCTCGACCACGTCGCGGCGGAATTGCTCCAGCGCGTCCTTCTCGGCCGCGCTCATGCCCAATGTCGCCACAACTCAATCTCCCGCAACCGTCACTCTGTTGCCGCCTATGTGGGATTTCGCGCCTGTCTGCCAAGCCCGCGATGATGGGGGTTGCGGGGCCGGGAAGTCGATGCTAGCAGCCGCCGCCTTACCTCAGCCGGTTCCCACCGGCTTTGCGCACGAGCGGGCGTAGCTCAGGGGTAGAGCACAACCTTGCCAAGGTTGGGGTCGAGGGTTCGAATCCCTTCGCCCGCTCCATTT
>DASVUO010000043.1:0-3588 GCA_036386995.1 Allosphingosinicella sp.
GCGGCTCACCAAGCCCGCCTCCCCGCGCGGGCACGAGGCTGTCCAGCTCGTCGATAAAGATCACCGTCGGCGCAACCTGACGTGCACGCGCGAACAGCCGCGCGATCTGCTGCTCGCTTTCGCCATACCATTTCGAAAGGAGGTCGGACGATTTGGTGGCGATGAAGTTCGCCTCCGCCTCGCGCGCCGTGGCCTTGGCGAGCAGCGTCTTGCCGGTGCCGGGAGGCCCGTAGAGCAGGAAGCCCTTGGCGGGGCGGATGCCCATGCGCTTGAACGCTTCCGGCTGCTTCAACGGCAGCTCGACGCCTTCGCGAAGCCGCTCGCGCGCGGCATCGACGCCGCCGATATCGTCCCAGCCGACGGTCGGCGCCTGCACCATCACTTCGCGCATGGCGGAGGGCTGCACGCGCTTCAGCGCTTCCTCGAAGTCGGATCCCTTGACCGAAAGGTTGTCGAGCAGCTCGTGCGGGATCGTGCCTTCGGCGAGGTTGATCTGCGGCATCATCCGCCGGACCGTCTCGATTGCCGCTTCACGGGTCAGCGCCGCAAGATCGGCACCGACGAAGCCGTAGGTGCGCCGGGCAAGCTCGGGCAGATTGACGCCACCGTCCAAGGGCATGCCGCGCGTGTGGATCGCAAGGATTTCGCGCCGCCCCGCTTCGTCCGGAACGCCGATGACGATCTCACGGTCGAAGCGGCCCGGACGGCGGAGCGCTTCGTCGATCGCTTCCGGCCGGTTGGTGGCGGCGATCACCACCAAATTCTGGCGGGGCTCGAGCCCGTCGAGCAAGGTCAGCAGCTGCGCGACAAGCCGCTTCTCCGTCTCCCCCTGCACCTGGCCGCGCTTGGGCGCGATCGAATCGATCTCGTCGATGAAAATAATTGCCGGCGAGGACTTGGCCGCTTCCTCGAACACTTCGCGCAAGCGCCGCTCGCTCTCCCCATAAGCCGATCCCATGATCTCCGGCCCGGCGATGTGAAAGAAGCTCGCGTCGCTTTCGTTCGCCACCGCGCGGGCAAGCCGCGTCTTGCCGGTGCCGGGAGGGCCGTAGAGCAATACCCCCTTGGGCGGATCGACGCCGAGCCGCTCGAATATCTCGGGGTAACGCAGCGGCAGCTCGACCATTTCGCGCAGCTGGTCGATGGTCGTGCCCATGCCGCCCAAATCGTCATAGGTGACGTCGGCGCGGCGCGTTTCGCTCGCTTCCGTGAACTCCGGAAGCAGCTCCACCTCCGTATTGGCATCGATGTGGACGATGCCCTTGGGCGCGGTCGACACGACGGTCAGCCGGATTTCCTGCAACGCATAAGCCGGCGCGTAGAGCATCTGGCGAAGCTCGGGCGGGATGTCGCCGCGCTGCACCTGCTGCTGCCCGGTGGTCGCCACCACGTCGCCGGCGGTAAGCGGCTTCATCCCGAAGCTGCGCTTCAGCGCCTGGGCCGAGCCGTGCAGCCGCAGATTCTTCTGCGCCGGCGCGAACACCACGCGCTGCGCCGCCTTGGACTCCGCCTTGCGCAGCGTCACGAAGTCGCCCGAACCGATTTCGGCGTTGGCGCGCTGCAACCCGTCGAGGCGGACGATGTCGAGACCTTCGTCTTCCGGGTACGGCCCCACCGCGCGAGCGGGGGTGCCGCGTTTCCCCATGATCTCGATCACGTCGCCCTCGGCAAGCTCCAGCGCCGCCATCAGCCGCCGCGGCAGCCGCGCAAGCCCGCGCCCGCTATCCTCCGGCCGCATCGTCGCCACCTGGAGCCGCGTCGGCTGCTTTTCCTCATCGGCCATATTCTGCGCCTGCCCTTTGAACGTCGTTTCGGTTCGATCAGATAAGGTGGGGTAACGGCAGTGCCAGCATCCGGGTCCGAAAAGCGCAAAAAAAGGGCCGGTCCCGAAGGACCGACCCAAGAAGTTTTTTAGGAGAGGATGCCTGAAAGGCCCGGTCTTTTTGCGCTGCACCAGTTTATTGTGCAAGTGCGAAGAACCATGCTACAGGTGCAGGAAGTGCACTTCACTCCATCCTTGGAAGCGAAGCTGCGCCGCCTGCCCGAGGAGCGCCTCCCATGCGCCGACTGCCGCCGCTCACCGCCATTGAAGCCTTCGTGCAGGTCGCCCGCCTGGGCTCGCTCAAGGCCGCCGCCGAAGCGCTTGCCTTGTCGTCGCCCGCTTTGACCCGGCGCATCCAGGCGCTTGAACGCTATGTCGGCCACACCCTGTTCGAGCGCCGCCACCACGGAGTCCACCTCAACCCGGACGGTGACCGCCTGCTTGCCGAGATCGGCCCTTCGATCGATGCGCTCGCGGTGGCGATGGACCGCGCCGTCGGCAATCGCGAGATGCTGCGCCTGCGCCTCGCCGTGCCGTCTCTATTCGCCTCGCAGCGGCTGATGCCCGCTTTGCCGACGCTTCGCGCCAAGCACCACGATTTCCACATCGACATCGACACCGGCCCCAACCGCCTGACCCGCCTCGACGAAGGGCTGGACGCCGCGATCGCGATCACCACCGACATCGATCCTTCGCTCTACGCCCGGCGGATCGACAACAATTGCGTGGTGGCGATCGGCTCCCGGGAGGTGCAGGCAGGCCCGCACGCGATCAGCGATCCCGCGCAGCTCGCCGGCACCACCGTCTTTTTGCACCGCGACATGCCGGAAACCTTCACCTTCTGGGCGCAGGCGATTGGCCTCCCGGACCTTCAACCCGCCGCGATCGACAGCTTCGACAGCGGCCAGCTGATCCTCGACGCCGCCGCCCAAGGCCTTGGCGTCGCCTTCATGCTGGAAAGCCACCTCAGCGCGTCAAAGGACCCGAGGCTGGTGCGCCTCTTCGATCACAAGGTGGAAAGCCCGTACAGCTACTGGTTCGCCTGCCGCCGCTCGGCGCTACGCCGCCGGCCGGTGAAGATCTTCCACGACTGGCTGTTCGACGAGATGCTTGCCGAAGCCTAAACTTTAATCGCGGCGATGATCCTGCGCATCGCCGCGCGCGGCAGCACCCGGCTCGCCTGCGCGCCGATGCGGTTCGTGACGCCGGGAATGACGATGGCGCGGTTGCGGTCCAGCCCACGCAGGCCCGCGCGCACCACGCTTCCCGCATCCGCGCCCATCTTGGCGAGGCGGCTGTTCGCGGCGCCCGCAACATCGAAGAATTCGGTCAGCGTCGGTCCCGGGCACAAGGCGGTGACCTTTACCCCTTTACCCTTCATCTCCTGGTGCAGCGCCTCGGTGAGCGACAGCACGAACGCCTTTGTGGCGTAATAGACCGCCATGTTCGGCCCCGCCTGGAAAGCGGCGGTGGAGGCGACGTTCAGGATGGCGCCGCGCTTCCGCTCCACCATGCCCGGCAAGGTGAGGCGGCAAAGCTCGGTCAGCAGGCGGACGTTGAGATCGATCATAGCCGACTGTCGCTCGGCGTCCAGCGCGGCGAACCGTCCGGCAAGCCCGAAGCCGGCATTGTTGATCAAAGTGTCGATGTGGAGGCCAAGGGCGTCCACCTCGCCCAGCAGCCGCGCCGCGGCGCCAGGCGCTTCCAGATCAGCGACGATCACGTGACCGCCGCCCACTTCGGCGGCAATCGCCTCGAGCCGCTCC
>DASVUO010000044.1:0-9333 GCA_036386995.1 Allosphingosinicella sp.
GGTGCCGCTCGACTATCTGGCGCTTCGCGGCGGGTTCATTCCGGTGCGGGTGGAGGGCGGCACTTGGCCGGGCCTTCCGGTGTGGCTGACGCCGCTCAGCGCCACCTTGCTGCACGGCGGCTTCGTGCACCTCATCTTCAACCTCATGTTCCTGTTGATCTGCGGCCGGGCGGTGGAGCCGGTGATCGGCCGCAAGGGGCTGGGCTTTTTGTACGTGGTCGGAGCTTATGCCGCGGCCGCCGGGCAGTGGGCGGCGGGGCCGGGGAGCATGGCGCCGATGATCGGGGCGAGCGGGGCGGTGTCGGCGGTGATCGGCGCTTATGCGATCCTGTTTCAGCGCGACAAGGTGAAGCTCTCCAACCGCACGCTGGCCCTTTGGGTGAGTGCGCTGTGGCTGGCGGCGGCTTGGGTGGGGATGCAGCTGTTGATCGGGTTTACAGGTGCGTTCAGCACCGGGCCGAAGACGGCGATCGCCGCGCATATCGGCGGGTTTTTGATCGGGCTGGTGCTGGCGCGGCCGCTGCTCTTGCTGCGGTGGCGGGGGGCCTGAGGCCCATGCTTAGCGCCTGCTTTCCGTTCGCCTCGAGCGAAGTCGAGAGACGCGGGCACTGAGTCCTCAGGGAAGTTTCTCGACTTCGCTCGAAACGAGCGGGCTTGGGATACGGGGTGGTCCTCGCCCTACTTGAGCTCGGGCTCGAGGAGGCGGTGGAGGTGGACGACGACGTATTTCATTTCCGCGTCGTCAACGGTGCGCTGGGCATTGGCGCGCCAGGCGTCGAGGGCGGAGGCGTAATCGGGAAACACGCCGACGACGTCGATTGTGTCGGGCTTGAAGTCGAGGCCTTGCGGGTCGCTAACCCGGCCGCCGAATACGAGATGCATTTTGCTCATGGGGGAGCCGATAAAGGAGCCGCCCCGGAAAACAAGAAGCTTCCGGGGCGTGCACTCCCTTTAAGCGTTGCCGCCGCCGCTGCCCTTGCTGGAGACGGCGCTGGTTGCGGCGCCGGCCGAGCTGCGGACCGCGCCGGCGGCCTTGTCGGTGAACTCGCCGAGCTTGCGCTGGAGGCCGTCCTTGCTGAGGCCCAGCTCGTCGATCTGCTGGCGGCCGGCATCCTTGGCGGCCTGCACCGCCTGGCGGGCCGTGTCGGTGACCTTGCGGCCAGCGGTGCCCAATGCCTTTTCCTCGGCGCTGGTCTTGGGGAGCAGCGCGCCGGCGATGACGCCGAGGGCGAGACCGCCGACCACGGCCGCGACCGGATTGGCTTCAACCCCGTCGGCCGTGCGGCGGCCGGCGCTGCGGGCGGTGTCGCGCACCGTTTCAACCGCGCCGCCGGCGGCTTCGCGGGCCGCCTGATACGCCGAGCTGGTGCGCTCGCGGGCGCTTTCGAAGGCTTCGGAGGCGCTCTGCTTGACGCCGCTCAGGCGACCGCCGGTGCCTTCGCTGCCGCCGCTGTCGCCGGCGCCGCTGTTGTTTGCGCTGGTCGTGGCGCGGGTGTCGGTGGTGCTCATGCGGATGCTCCTTCAGATGTGCGTTCGGCGATGGGCGCCGTGATGTCGAATTGTCCGTCGGTGTTGTCCAAACGGGTGGTGACGAGGTTCGCGTCCGGCTTTTTGGAAAAGAGCCAGGACATGGCCGAGCGGATCGGCGAGCGGGCGAGGAACAGGGTCAAGGCGCCTACCGCGGCCGAAGCGGCAACCGGGCGGGACTTGACGGCTTCCACCGCGCCGTCGGCAACGTCGGCGGCCTTGTCGGTGACGCCTTCCCAGGCGTTGCTGGCAATGGTGGAGGGCTTCAGGCGGCGCTGAAGCTCTCCGGCGGTGGAGAGGAAGTTGCGGCGGGCAAGCTCCGCTTGCTTCCTTGCTTGGAGGATTTCGGGCGCGCTCATGCCAGCCTTTCTCCCGCGGCAAGCGCCGCTTTCTCATCTTCGTCGCCGGACAGGGCCGAAAGCTTGGCCGTGCCCCATTTCACCAGAATGAAGGCGATGATCCCGATGGCGACGAACGTGATCGCGCCGCCGGCGATCGGGCCGAGCTTGATCGCGATGGCGGCGGCGATGCTGATCACGAGGGTGATCAAGGCGGCGTTGAGCAGCAGAAAGGCGGCGACAAGCGCGATGGCGCCGCCGGACGCCTTGCTGACCCGGCGGCGGGCGATTGCGCGGTAGAGGCCGACCTCCGCCCGCGCAAACGCCTTGCCGTCTTCCGTCAGCCGGGTGAACAGGTCGCCGATCGACGCCTCCGGCGCTCCACGAGGCGAGTCCAAGATCAGGCTCCCGTCGAGCCGGTGCCGCCGGTGGACGAACCGGCGGACGTGCTGCCGGTGTTGCCGCCGATCGAGCCGGTGCTGCCGTTGCCGCCCGACGTTCCGCCGTCGCTGAGGCCGGCCTTGACCACGCGGGCGAGGGCGAAGCCGACAACCGCGGCGACCCCGATGGCGACGCCCGGGCTCTTGCGCACGGCGTTGCTGACGTCCTGATAGATGTCGTCGACTTCCTTGTTGCGGAGCGATTCCGCAAAATCGGAGACGGCGTCGGCGGCCTTGCGGGCATATTCGCCATAATCGCGGCCGAGACGCTCATCGATCGTGTCGGCGGTGTCGGCGAAGACGCGGGAGAGTTCCTCCAGCGCGTCGCCGGCGCGGGTCTTGCCACCGGTGGCGAATTCGCGGGCACGGTCGACGCCCTGGTCGCGGAGGGAATACGCTTGGCTGCGCAACTGTTCGGTGACGCCGCCGCCCGAGGAGGAGCCGCCGCTGGACGAACCGCCGCCCGACGAGCCGCCGCCGGTGGTTCCGCCGGTGTCGTCGCCGCCGCCGGTTGCGACCAGCGCGCTGCCTTCGCTTACGCCGCCGCCGGTTGCGCCACCGGCGCCGCCGGTGCCGCCGCCGGTGTCACCCGTTTCCATGGCGCCGTTGATGATGTGATCGGTGCCTTCCGGCAGTTCGTTCTGAGGGGGCATGATCGTACTCCACTGTGAAGGTTTACTGGCTTCTTGATCGGCGAAACCTGTGAAGCGGGCCTGTCGTTCCGGCGCCGGGCAAGGAAAGTTGCGTCTCCGCCGGTCGGCCGATAAGCCCGGCTTCAACGATATAGTTCGAAACGAGGCCGTAACAATGACCGCAATCCTGGACGTCCATGCCCGCCAGATCCTCGACAGCCGGGGCAACCCGACGGTGGAGGTGGACGTGCTCCTGGAAGACGGAAGCTCCGGGCGGGCGGCGGTGCCGTCGGGCGCCTCGACCGGCGCGCACGAAGCGGTGGAGAAGCGCGACGGCGACAAGGCAAAATACTTCGGCAAGGGCGTCTGCCAGGCGGTGGATTCGGTGATCGGCGAGATCAGCGACGCGATCATCGGCATGGACGCAGAGGATCAGGGCGACATCGACGCGCTGCTGATCGACCTCGACGGGACGGAGAACAAGGCGCGGCTTGGCGCAAACGCGATATTGGGCGTCAGCCTTGCGGTGGCCAAGGCGGCGGCGGATGCGCGGGGTTTGCCGCTCTACCGCTATGTCGGCGGGGTGTCGGCGCAGGTGCTGCCGGTGCCGATGATGAACATCCTGAACGGCGGAGCGCACGCGGACAACCCGATCGATTTCCAGGAATTCATGGTGATGCCGGTCGGCGCCAAGAGCTTGGCGGAAGCGGTGCGCTGCGGCGCGGAAATCTTTCACACTCTGAAGAAGCGGCTCCACGATGCGGGGCTTTCCACCTCCGTCGGCGACGAAGGCGGGTTCGCGCCGAACCTGGCCTCGGCACGCGATGCGTTGGACTTCATCATGCGCTCGGTGGAGGAAGCCGGCTACACGCCGGGCGACGACGTGGTGCTTGCGCTGGACTGCGCGGCCACGGAGTATTTCAAGGACGGCGCGTACCGGATGGAAGGGGAGGGGACTGTGCTCTCCCCGGCCGAAAACGCCGACTACCTTGCCGGGCTGGTGCGCGACTACCCGATCCTGTCGATCGAGGACGGGATGGCCGAGGACGATTTCGAAGGCTGGAAGGCGCTGACGGACGCGCTCGGCGGCAAGGTGCAGCTGGTTGGCGACGATCTGTTCGTGACCAACCCGAAGCGCCTGAAGATGGGCATCGACAGCGGGCTGGCAAATTCGATCCTAGTCAAGGTCAACCAGATCGGCACGCTGACCGAGACTTTGGAAGCTGTGAATATGGCGCACCGCGCGCGCTACACGGCGGTGATGTCGCACCGCTCCGGCGAGACGGAGGATACGACGATCGCCGATCTCGCCGTTGCGACGAATTGCGGGCAGATCAAGACGGGCAGCCTGGCGCGCTCGGACCGGCTGGCGAAGTACAACCAGCTGATCCGCATCGAGGAGGAGCTCGGCTCCATGGCGCGCTACGCGGGCCGCGAAATTTTCGCCGGCCGGAGCCGCTGATCGCGGGCAACCGGGACGCCGCAGGCGCGTTGGCTGGGTAAGAAATCACCCGGAGCCACCGCATGAGCAGAGTTCTCGTTCTTTACCACAGCACCTACGGCCACATCCTCCAGATGGCGGAGGCGGTGGCGGAAGGCGCGGCGTCGACCGGCGCGCGCGTCGACATCCGCCGGGTGCCTGAGCTGGTGCCGGAGGAGGTGGCGCGCTCGTCGGGCTACCTGCTCGATCAGCCGCATCCCGTGGCGACGGTGGATGAGCTGCCGCGCTACGACGCGATCATCATCGGCGTCGGCACCCGCTACGGGCGGATGGCGAGCCAGATGGCGAACTTCCTCGACCAGACCGGCGGCCTCTGGGCGCGCGGCGCGCTGAACGGCAAGGTGGGTTCGGCCTTTACCTCCACCGCCACCCAGCATGGCGGGCAGGAGACGACGTTGATGGCGATCCACACCAACCTGCTCCACTTCGGCATGGTGACGGTGGGGCTGCCCTACAGCTTCGCCGGGCAGATGACGCTTGGCGAGATTACCGGCGGCACGCCCTATGGCGCAAGCACCATCGCCGGCGGCGACGGGTCGCGGCAGCCGAGCGAGAACGAGCTGGAGGGCGCGCGCTTCCAGGGTCGGCACGTGGCCGACATCGCCAACCGCTTGTTCCCCGATCCGCGGACCATGGTGGAAGCCGACGAAGGCTTCGTGCTTTCGGAATAGGAGAAGCCGATGAACCGCGAAAACGATCTCGAACAGCCGCCGGAGCCGAGCAACGTGCCGGAGGCGGCGCCGGGGAAGCCGGAGGGGGACGGGGAGCGGGCGATCGACGTCGACGCCGCGCACGAAAGGTCGAGCTGATGCCGTTCGTCGTCATCGGCAAGGACAAGGCCGGAAGCGAAGCGCGGATGCGGCATCGCGCGGCGCACCTCGAGTTCGTGGCGGAGAACCAGGCGCCGGTGATCTATGCCGGCCCGCTGCTTGAAGACGGGCGGATGACGGGCAGCCTGTTCGTGTTCAACTTCGCCGAACGGGCGGCGCTGGACGCGCACCTCGCGGCCGACCCCTATTTCACCGAAGGCGTGTTCGAGCGGATCGACATTTTCGAGAGCCGCTGGATGGTGCCGGAGCGCGAGCCGGGCTTTCTTGCCGCCGAAGCGGAGAAAGCCCGGGCCGCGGCCGGCGCGTCCTCCTAGAACTTGCCGCGGATCGCGAAGTTGAACAACGGCCCGATCAGCCGGTCGCGGCGCTCGTAGAAGGCGACGGGGCCGGTGCGGCGGCCCTGGTAGACGGTGCGGTTCCAATAGCTGCGCGCGCCGACGATGTTGCCGACCGACGCGCGCACGGTGAGGCCGAACACGTCCTTGTTCTCAACGAACAGGCTTCCCCAGACCGGGCCTTCCCACTGGTGGCCGACTTCGGTGAGGCGGTAATTCTTGTTGTACCATTCGTAGGTCAGGGCGCCGCCCCAGGCCCAGTCGCTGTTCGGGATGTCGTGGCGAAGCGACAGGGTGCCCAAGCGGATCAGCGTGTTGGAGATCGGCCGCTCCTCGCCCGTCAGCGGATCGCGGAGGCTGCTGCCCTGCATCTGAATGCGGGCGTCGAGCTTGGCGCCTTTCCAACCCATCGGATCGAACTGGAAGGTGGTCTTCCACTCGGCGCCCCAGACCTTGGCGCTGGGGATGTTGCCGGGCGACTCGCCAGTCGCGCCGATCGGGATCGTGTCGATGATGTCGTCGATCTTCTGGCCGTAGAGGCGGAAGGTGGTGGAGCCGTAGGCACCGAGGTTGCGGATCGCCTCTACTTCGGCGTGCCAGGTCTGCGAGGGCACGAGATCGGGGTTTCCGGCATTTCCGCTCTCGTTGCCGAGGTTCACCGTGGCGAGGAAGTCGTAGAAGCTCAATTGGCCGACGCGGCGCTGCAGGCGGATGTTAACGTCGGTTTTCTTGTTCGGCTTCCAGGCGGCGGAGAACTGGCCCTTGGGCCGCCAGAAGGTGCGGCTGAGACCGCCGCCCCCCGCCTGGCGAAGGTTCGAATATTCACCGCCGGCGGCGACCTGGAAGGAGAGCTTGGGCGACAGGGTGCGGCCGTAGCTGCCCATCAGTTCGTAGCGGTCTTCCTCGACGCGGGCGGTGCCGCCGTCCAGATCGATCGCCTGATAGTCGCCGTTGGGGAGGAGCTCGAACAGCTCGGAGACATTGTCGAGGCTGTTGAAGGCGGCTTCGCCGGAGATCTGCCAGTCGGCGCCGCCGCCTTTCCACTTATATTCGCTTCGGGCGATGCGTTCGCTCGATTTGCCCGTGCGGGCGAAGCGCTGGCCGGTGTCGGGTCGGCCATCGTCGAAGCTGGTGCGCAGGTCCTGGCCCGAGGGCACCTCGTCGACGCTGTTGAGGCCGATGAACTTTAGGCGGCCCGGGCCGAGCTTGAACTCGAAATCGCCGCCGATCTCGTAGGCGTAGCCGCCTTCCGTTTGCTTCAGGAGGCGGAAGCGATCGGGGACGTTGGGATTGCCGGTGCGAAAGCCGGTTTCCAGATAGTCGTAATAGACCCGCTGGTAGGAGCCGTTGAGGTTGCCGACGGAGGAGCCGGGGCCGTCGTAGGTGAGGCGGCCGCTGACCCGCGGGTTTTCGACTTCGCCGGTCCAATGATCATCGCGAAATTCGCGCACCGAATAGTCCGGATTGTAGATGATCGTGCCGCCGCTCGCGCCGCTGTGGTTGGCGTTGTTCTGGATGCCGAGCGTGTATTCGAACGCGCCGGTCTTGCCGCTCACCGAGGCGCTGGCGCGGGTGAAGACCGGATCGGTGTTGAACTTGCGGAAGCTCGGCTCCCAGGCGAACTGGCCGCTGAGCGCGCCGCCCGATTTGGCGACAATGTTGGCGACCTGGCCGGAAAGGCCGGGGATGTCGAGGGTGGCGCCGTCGAGGATCTCGATGCGGGAAACGTTGCCGGACGGGATGCGGCCGAGTTCGGTCAGGACGTCGTTCGACTTGCCGGAAATGCGCTGGCCGTTGATCAGTACATTGCCGGTGGCCTGGCCGAGCCCGCGCTCTTGGGCCGCTTCCTTGATCACGAAGCCGGGTACCTGGCGAAGCATGTCGAGCGCGTTCTTGGGCGCGAAGCGGGCGAAGTCGGCGGGCGTGTAGGTGCGGGGGCCCTCCACCGTCGCCGGATCGGGCGCGACGGGGGCGGGGGCGTCGCCGGTTTCGGTGTCTTGCGCGAAGAGCGGCGCGGCGGTGCCGGCGAGCAGCGATACGAGCAACAGGCGGCCGGCGGCGGAAAAAGCAGTCATGATGTCCCCTCACGGCGCATGAAACGGCGCCTTGAGGGCATTACAGCACGAACCGTGCCACAAGCGTAGCAGGTGGCGTGGCCCTCTGCAAAGCGGGGCAAGGTCTTGATTTGAAACCCTTGCGGCTGTCCGGGAACGAACAACGTGTCCGCTCCCGAACAGGCAGGTCAGCCATCCATGCTGCTCATGTCGATGGAGAAGCGATATTTGACGTCGCTCTTCAGCATGCGGGCATAAGCGTCTTCGATGTCCTGCATGCGGATGGTTTCGACTTCGGAGACGATGCCGCGCTCCGCGCAGAAATCGAGCATCTCCTGGGTTTCCGCGATGCCGCCGACAATGGAGCCGGCGATGGCGCGGCGCTTGAAGACGAGGAGGCCGGTGGAAGGCGTCGGGTGCGGCTCAGGCGGGGCACCGAGCATCACCATGGTGCCGTCGCGGCGGAGGAGGGAGACGTAGGCGTCGAGATCGTGGGGGACGGTGACCGTGTTGATGATCAGGTCGAGCTTGCCGGTCTGCGCCTTCATTGCCTCCGGATCGCGCGAGACGACCACTTCGTCGGCCCCGAGCGCCTTGGCGTCCTCGACCTTGGACGGCGAGGTGGTGAAGGCGACGACGTGGGCGCCCAAGGCCTTGGCGAGCTTGACGCCCATGTGGCCCAAACCGCCGATGCCGACGATGCCGACCGTTTTTCCCGGTCCTGCGCCCCAATGCTTGAGCGGAGACCAAGTGGTGATGCCGGCGCAAAGGAGGGGCGCGACGGCGGCGAGTTCGCCTGCGTCGTGGCGGATCTTGAGGCAGAAATCCTCGCGCACCACGATGCGGTCGGAATAGCCGCCATAGGTGTTGCCGCCGGTGCCCTGCTCCGGGCCGTTATAGGTGCCGGTGAAGCCGCGCTCGCAATATTGCTCGAGCCCTTCCTGGCAGGAGGCGCAGGATTTGCAGCTGTCGACCAGGCAGCCGACAGCGGCGAGATCGCCGACCGCGAACTTCGTGACTTGATCGCCGACCGCCGTCACCTCGCCGACGATCTCGTGGCCGGGGACGCAGGGGTAGCGGGTGCCGGCCCATTCGCCGCGGGCAGTGTGGAGGTCGGAGTGGCAGACGCCGCAATATTTAATTGCGATCACCACGTCGTCCGGACGCGGGTCGCGGCGCTCGAAGGAGAAGGGGGCGAAGCGGTCTTCGGGAGAATGAACGGCGTAGGCGCGGGCGGGGATCATGTAAGGCGAACTCCTGGATTCGAGGCGGCGCGCGGGGAGGCGCGGCTCAAGGGTGCAGATAGGAGCGGGCGCTCCCCGCTACCAGTTCTCGCCCTTCACCATCGCGACCAACGCGCCGGTGGCGTAGGGCTTGGTGAAGAACAGGGCGTTCTTTGGGTAATCGGACGCGGGCGGGCGGCAGGCGCCGGAGACGACCAGCACCCGGGTCTGCGGCCAGCGTTCGGCGATGGTTTTGGCAAGATCGAGGCCGCTCGAGCCGTCGGCGAGGTTGACGTCGGTGACCACCACCGGCGGGACCGGGCCGGCCTCCAGGAGGGCCATCGCCTCGCTCGCGCTGCAGGCGCGGAGCACGTCGCAGCCGCTGTCGGTGAGGAGATCGGCGGTGGTTTGAAGAAGCAGGGGATCGTCCTCGACAAGGAGAACGGGTGCGGC
>DASVUO010000045.1:0-1993 GCA_036386995.1 Allosphingosinicella sp.
AACGCCGCCGCCCCGTCGGACGCAACGGTGACGTCGAAGCCTTCGCGCTCCAGCAGCTCGCGGATCGTCTCGGCGATGTCCGGCTCGTCGTCCACCACCAGCGCCCGGCGCGCCTCGGCGGCCATCGCGGGCGCGGGAGGCGAGGGCGCCGCCGCGTCCACCTCGGCAACTTCAGCCACCGGAAGCTCGATCCGGAACGTCGCGCCGCGCTCGCTCGGCAGCAGGTGAAGCCGCCCGCCATGCGCCTCGACGATGCCGTGCGAAAAGGAGAGCCCGACGCCCGTGCCGACGCCCTGCGGCTTGGTGGTAAAGAACGGCTCGAAAATCCGCCCGGTCAGGTCCGGCGCGATGCCCGGGCCGTTGTCGCAAATGTCGATCGCCACCTTGCCGTCGCCGATGACCGAAGTGCGGATCACGATTCGGCGGTCGGGGGTGTCGCTCGCTTCCAGTGCCTGCTGGGCGTTGATCAGCAGGTTGACCAACACCTGGTGGAGCTGGTCGCGGTCGCCGAGGATCGCCGGCACCCGCGGATCACACTCCACCGTTGCCGTGATGCCCGCGGTGCGAAGCTGATACTCCGCCAATTGCAGCGCGTCGCCGATCAGCAGGTTCGGCTCCACCGGATTGCGCTGCGGCTCGCGCCGCCTCGCCATGGCCAGAAAGGTCTGCACGATCCGCGCGCATCGGTCGGCCGCCGCGCTGATCTTCTTCGCCCGCGCCTCGAACGGCGTGCCGCGGCTATCTTCTTCCAGCATCTCCGCCTGGCCGACGATGGCGGCGAGCGGATTGTTGAGTTCGTGGCTCACCCCGGCGAGCAGCGAGCCAAGCGCGGCAAGCTTCTCCGACTGGTGCAACGCCTCGCGCGAGCGGCTGAGCTCCACTTCCGCTTTCTTGCGGTCGGTGACGTCCAAGTGGATGCCGCTCAGCGTGTGCACCACGCCGTCCGGCCCCCTGATCGCCTTGCCGACCGATTGCACCCAGCGCACGTCGCCGTTCGGCCACACCACCCGATGCTCCAGGTTGACGCTGTCGCCGGGGAAATCCCGCCGCATCGGCTCCAGCACCTTTTCGCGATCGTCCGGATGGATGTAGGTCCACATGCTCTCGGCATCGAGGCGGAGTTCATGATCGACGCCCCACAGGTCGCGGGAGCGGTCGGAATACCAGGTGGTGCCGTCGCGCGGATCGAGCGTCCAGATGCCGAGGCCAGCCCCGTCCACCGCAAGTTCCAGGTGGCGTCTTGTCTCCTCCAGCTCCTCCTCGGCGCGCTTCCTGTCGGTGATGTCGAGGTGGATGCCGTTCACCGATCGCGCCACACCCGCTTCGTCGCGCACCAAGGCGCCGAGCGAATAGACCCAGCGTGTCTCGCCGTTCGGGCACAGCACCCGATATTCCACCTCCACCCGGTCGCGGGTGAAGCCGTTCAAATAAGGGTCGGCGACTTCGTTCCAATCGTCCGGGTGCACGGCGGCGTGGATCACCTCCGTCGTCATCTCCGTCTCAGGCGGGACCCCGTACATTTCCTTGGACCGGTCGGAATACCAGGTCGTCCGTTTCTCGAGATCAAAGGTCCAGGTGCCGAGCTTGGCGGCTTCCACGGCGAGCTCAAGCCGCTGAAGCTCTTCCTGCATCTCCTCGTCATGCTGCTTCTCGGGCGACAGGTCGCGCAGGCTGCACAGAAAGCGCTTGGCGCCGCCGATCTGGAGCGCGGTGATCGTCGCTTCCAGCGGCACCACCCGCCCGTCGGCGGCGATGCCGTCGACCAGCGCACGCTTGGCGCCCGGGCCCCGGCTTTCGTCCAGAATGAAGCGAAGCAGCTCCTGCTGCTCCTCGCGCCGCTCGGGATCGTCCGACAGAAAGGCGCGCACCGAAGCGCCGATCATGTCCGCGCGCTTGTAGCCGAACGCCTTTTCCGCCGTCGGGTTAAAGGCGTGGATGATCCCCTCGTGGTCGATCATCACCAATGCATTGAGCGACGATTCGATACCTTCGG
>DASVUO010000046.1:0-4056 GCA_036386995.1 Allosphingosinicella sp.
TACGTGTCGTAGATCCGGTCGATGTAGAGCGAGCGAAGCGTGTCGTCGTCGGGGATCTCGAGCGCCTGATAATGCTTGTGGCCAAGCGCTTCGAAGAAATCCATGTCGACGATGGTGGCGCCGGTGGCGACGATCGCGTCCACCATGTTGTTGCGCACCAGCTCGGCGTACAAGTCCATGCAGCCGCCGGCCGAGGTCGAGCCGGCAACCACCAGGATCACCGAACAATCGGGATCGGCGAGCATGGTGTTGTAAAGCTCGGCGGCGCGGCCGGTGTCGCGGCTGGAAAAGCTCATCTTCTTCATCGCATCGACGATCGGCCGCGCGTCGAAGCTGGTGATGTCGATATGCTCCACCACGTTGGCGAGAAGTTCGGCCTTGCGGGTGTCGTTGATCTTGGTTTCGCTGTTCACTGTTTTCTCCAATATCCGCGACGCGCCGGGGTGAGCCGGGTCCTTCGGAAAACTTTGCGCAACAAAGGTGAGGCACGGGACCCGGGCTCCCGAAGGCCACGCAGGTCCCGTTCCCCTTACAAAGACGCGGCTTGCCTAGAGCTTAACCACGTTGTTCACGGCGGCCTCGCCGGCATCGTCGCCGTAAAGGGTCGCCATGGGTTCGTCGGCGACGATCACCCTTTGAGTGACTCCGAAGCCGTTGAAGCCGGTCCGCATCGCGCAGCCATAGGCTCCGAGCATTCCGATCTCGATATAATCGCCGGTGCCGACATCGGCTGGGAGGTGAAACGGCCCGGCCATGTGGTCGAGATCGTCGCAGGTCGGGCCGTAGAAGCTGAACGGCATGTCGCGCGTGTCGCTATCCTCGTCCCGAACCAGCTTCACCGGAAAGCGCCAGCCGATATGCGCCGCATCGAACAGCGCGCCATAGGCACCGTCGTTGATGTAGAGCTGATCGCCGCGGCGCTTCTCCACGCGCACCAGCACGCTTGCATATTCCGCGCACAAAGCCCGACCCGGCTCGCACCAAAGTTCAGCGGAGTATGAGATCGGCAGGCTTTCGAACGCCTTTGCGATCACCTCGAAATAGGCTTCGAGCGCAGGCGGCTCCATGCCGGGGTAAACGGACGGAAAGCCGCCGCCGACATCGACGATGTCCACCGTTACCGCCGCTTCGACAATGGCGGCGCGGACGCGCTCCATCGCTTCGGCATAAGCGGACGGGCTCATCGCCTGGCTTCCGACGTGGAAGCAGATGCCGAGCGCATCCGCCGCCTGGCGAGCCGCGAACAGCAGATCCTTCATTTCGCCGGGCTCCGCGCCGAACTTCGAGGCTAGGCTGAGCTTGGCGTGATCGGAGGAGACGCGGATCCGGACGCACAGGTTGAGGTCTTCCGCCTCACCCGTGGCGCGGACGATCTTTTCGAGCTCGTCCATGGTGTCGAGCGAGAAGGTGCGCACGCCGAGCGCATAAGCCTCGGCGATCGCTTCCTCGGCCTTGACCGGGTGCATGAAGCAAAGCTGCGCCTCGGGCAGCGTATCGGCGACCAGCCGCACTTCGGCAAGCGAGGCGACATCGTAATGCGTCACGCCGCTGTCCCAAAGGATGCGGAGGAGCTCCGGCGACGGGTTCGCCTTTACCGCATAAAGCGAGCGGCCCGGAAACTTCTCGACGAAGAAGCGGGCGGCGCGCCGGGCGGCGTGCGGACGAAGCAACGTGACCGGCTGAACCGGGGACGATTTTGCAATCTCGGCAACGGAACGGTTGCCGGACGGGGCGACAGCTAGCCCCAGCGCGCTATGGTGCGTGTGCAATTCAAGGGACCTCCAACGGGGTAGTGGCGACAAAGGCTGCCTTGCGGTTATTGGAAGTCCCCTTGGGGCAGCGGCGCGTGATATATTGGCCGCTTACCCCTGTGTAAAGAGATGCTTTTTCCCCAAGAAAGTCAGAGGCTTGCGTGACAGAGAGAGTGCCATCGCCAGAGGGTGTTTCCTGTGCGGCAGAACGTGTCGCCCCTTACGTGACGCGCACGTCGCTTCTGCCGCTCGATTGGAAAGGCCAGCGGATTTGGGTGAAAGCCGAGTGCCTGCAGCAAGGCGGAAGCTTCAAATTGCGCGGCGCGTTCAACCGGCTGCTGCAGCTCAGCATCGAGGAGCGGGGGCGGGGCGTGGTCGCTTTCTCGTCGGGGAACCACGCGCAAGGGATCGCCATCGCGGCGCGGCGGCTCGGCATCGGGGCAACCATTGTGATGCCGGCCGACGCACCGGCGGTGAAGCGGGACGCGACGGCGGCCGCTGGCGCGCATATCGTGGCCTATGACCGGGACACCGAGAGCCGTGAGGAGATCGGCGCCCGCCTGGCCGCCGAGCAGGGTTCCGTTCTCGTCCCCTCCTTCGACGATGTCGACGTGATCGAAGGGCAGGGCAGCGTCGGCGTCGAAATCCGCGCGCAGCTTGGCGGCGCACCGGACAAGGTGCTGGTGCCCTGCGGCGGCGGCGGCTTGTCCGGCGGGATCGCGCTCGCCTTGCGGGAAGCGCAGGTGGTCGCGGTGGAGCCGCAAGGCTGGGAGGACATGGCTGCCTCTCTGGCGGCGGGCGTGCCGGTGCCGGTGCGCGAGCCGCCGCCGCCGACGCGCTGCGATTCGCTGCAGACCAAGCTCGTCTCGCCGCTGACGCTCGGCGCGCTGAAGGCGAACGGCGCGCGGGCGCTTGCCGTGTCGGAGGAGGAGGTCGCCGGCGCCATGGCTTTTGCCGCGCGGCACTTGCGGCTGGTGGTGGAGCCCGGCGGCGCGGTGGCGCTTGCGGCGGTGCTGGCGGGGAAAGCGGGAGCCGTCAGCGAGCGGACGGTGATCGTGCTTTCGGGCGGCAACGTCGATCCGGCGACGTATGCCGCGATACTAGCCGCTCAGGCGGCGGAGGCTTTGCCGGCGTAAGCCGAAGAAGCGCCCCGCGCGGGCGAAACCGCCTCGACCTGCCGCGCAATCGACTCCAGCTCCAGCGCAAGGGTGCGAAGCTCCACCGCATAAGCATCGGCATCCGCTCCCGGCCGCGCAAGGCTGGCCGCATCGAGCAGCGAATCGAGCATCATGGACAGGCTCGGCAGGATCGCAGCCTCGATCCGCTCCAGCGCCTCTTCCAGGCTCTTCTCGATGTCCGGCTCCGCCATTGCCGCACCGTAGAGCGAACATGGTTTACGCCCGGTAAAAACTATCGGCTTTTTTCCGTGAGCGGACGCGGGCAAGAGGGAAAGATGCAGATCATCGCCAGCGCCGCTTTGTCCCTCGCCGTCCTCGCCGCCTTCGCTTTGCTCGCCGGCGGCCTCTATTTGCTGATCGCGAAGAGGAACCGCAAACAAGGCCCCCTGATGCTCCTCGCCGCCGCCGTGCTGATCGGCAACGTGCTGGTATGGACCGTCTGAGAAGCGGCTATTTGGGGGAATGGTGGACGCACTAGGGCTCGAACCTAGGACCCGCTGATTAAGAGTCAGCTGCTCTACCAACTGAGCTATGCGTCCGCGCCTTGCTGGGCAGACGCGCCCTCTAGTCGGCGCCCGCGGCGATTGCAAGCGCTTGTGGCGGGACTCTAGCGGCGGCTTCGTTCGGCGCGGTTCTGGCGGTCGATCGCCATCAGCAGCCCAAGGCAGATCATCACCGTCAGCATTGCCGATCCGCCGTAGGAAACGAGCGGCAGGGGAATGCCGACCACGGGCGCCAGGCCCATCACCATCATCAGGTTGATGGCGATGTAGAAGAAGATCGTCATCGCAAGGCCGGCCGCGGTCAGCCGCTCGAACTTGCCCTTGGCCTCCATTGCGACGCCCATGCCCCACCTGAGGAGGAGGAAAAACAAGGCGATCAGAACCACGCCGCCGACCAGCCCCCACTCCTCGGCGATTGCCGAGAAGATGAAGTCGGTATGCTGTTCGGGCAGGTAATGGAGGTGGCTTTGGGTGCCGTTTAGGAAGCCTTTACCGAAGATGCCGCCGGAACCGATGGCGATCTTGGACTGGGTGAGGTGGTAGCCGGAGCCGAGGGGATCGGCTTCGGGGTTGAGGAAGATCAGCACGCGTTCCTGCTGATGGGGGAGGAGCAGGGTGTGGTAG
>DASVUO010000047.1:0-2552 GCA_036386995.1 Allosphingosinicella sp.
GTCGCCGAGCGCTTCGGCCCCTTGCGCTTCGTCTTCGATCTCCCCGCCGGCCCCGGAGGCCTTTCCATGCACCTCACCCGCTGGACCGTCTTCGGCCTCCGGCTCCCCCTCGCGCTCGCGCCCCGCATCGAAGCACGCGAATGGCAGGACGAAGCCGGCCGCTTCCGCTTCGACGTCGCCGTCGCCCTGCCGCTCGCGGGAGAGGTCGTGCACTATACGGGGTGGCTCGTCCCGGCAGGCGTCCCGCACCCGGCCGGCGATGCCATGCCGGAGGCCCGCGCCGCATGACCTACGTCCCCTCTCCGCTCCCCGGCGCATGCCTGCGCGCCTGCGCCGCTGCGGGCGCCGCCGCCGCCGCCGAGACCGCCTTCCTGCTCGTTCCCGCCGCGCGCTGGGATGCGCCGGACGCAATCGTGCTCGGCGCAGTGATCCTCGTCTGCGTCTTCATCGCCGCGGCGATGATCGCCGGCATCCACCTGCTCGTTGCCGTGCCCGTCTATCGGCTGCTGAGCACGCGCGAGGCGGTCGCAACGCCCGTCGCCGCAATGGCCGGCTTCCTGTTCGGCGCGGTCCCCATCCCGCTCCTGGCGCAGGGCGGCAGCCCGGTCGGGCAGGACGCTGTCGGCGCACTTCTGTTCTTTGGCCTTCCCGGCCTCGCCGCCGGCACCGTCTTCGGCCGCCGCGTCAATCGCAACTCCGAAGCCGCGGAATGAACGCCGTCGAACCCGCCGCCGCCGCCTTCCCGCTTCCGAAGGCGCTTGCCGCATGAGCGAGGAGGCCCCCCGCGGCGCTGCGCTCGGCTGCGCGGTTTTTGCAGCGATCTTCGTGCCGCTGCCGTTCGTCGCGATCCTGATCTCGCTTGCGACGCAGCCCGAACCGGCGCTGTTCCCCCTGGTCGTCGCGTTCGGCGCGCCGCTCGCCGCCCTGCACGTGCTGGCGCTCTTTCTGCCCTTCTATCTGATGCTCGCCGCCGTCACGCCGGTGCGCTGGTGGGCCGCGGCGGCGCTCGGCCTCGTCTGCGGCGGCATCCCCGCCCTTGCCTTCTCGGGAGCCGATCCGGCGATCAGCGCGCTCTTCGCCGCCTCCGGCCTCGTCGGCGGCATCGCCTTCTGGCTCACCCTCAAAAGCACGTTCCGCTGAGCGCCAAAGAAAAAGGGCGGCCCCGAAGGACCGCCCATTCTCTTCTTCCATCCGGCGCCAAGGACCACTTGGCGACGATCTCGCTTTAGCGCTTCGAGAACTGGAAGCTCCGGCGCGCCTTGGCGCGGCCATACTTCTTGCGCTCGACGACGCGCGGATCGCGGGTCAGGAAGCCGGCCTGCTTCACAGTGGTGCGAAGCGTCGGCTCGTAGCGGGTGAGCGCCGTCGAAATGCCGTGGCGCACCGCGCCGGCCTGGCCCGAAAGCCCGCCGCCGATCACCGTGCAGACGACGTCATACTGGCCCACGCGATCGGTGATCCCGAACACCTGGTTGATGATCAGGCGAAGGGTCGGACGCGCGAAATAGACGCTCTGGTCGCGGCCGTTCACCGTGATCGTGCCGTTGCCGGGCTTCAGCCACACGCGGGCGACGGCGTCCTTGCGGCGGCCGGTCGCATAAGCGCGGCCCTGCTTGTCGAGCTGCTGCTCGCGGAGCACCGCCTGGATCTGCGGACCCTGCGTCGAAACGCCGTGGAGGTCGGGCTCGGCCGGGGCTTCGTCGCCGCCTTCAGCGCCGGCAGCGGCGGGCGTGTCGGCCGCCTCGGGCGCCGGCGCCGGAGCGGGAGCCGCCGCGCCGGTCAGGTTCGCGAGATCGGAAAGGGACTGGCGATTGTCGGACATCAGGCACCCACCTTGTTCTTGCGGTTCATGCCCGCGACGTCGAGAGTTTCAGGGCTCTGGCCGGCATGCGGATGCTCGGTGCCGGCATAGAGGTGAAGGTTGCGCATCTGGTCGCGGCCGAGCGGCCCGCGCGGGATCATCCGCTCGATGGCCTTTTCGAGCACGCGCTCCGGGAAGCGGCCTTCCAGCACCTTGGCCGCGGTGGTCTCTTTCAGACCGCCGGCATAGCCGGTGTGCTTGTAATAGACCTTGTCCTGCAGCTTCTTGCCCGTGAAACGGACCTTGCCCGCGTTGACGATGACGACATGGTCGCCGCAATCGACGTGCGGGGTGAAGCTCGGCTTGTGCTTGCCGCGCAGGAGATTGGCGACGATCGTGGCGAGACGCCCGACCACCAGCCCGTCGGCATCGATCAAATGCCACTTCTTCTCCACCTCGGCGGGCTTGGCCGCCTTGGTGGTCTTCATCAGCGCCTTCATGGCCCGGGACCTCACTATGAAATGAGCGCGCCGCCCGCGGAACGGACGGCGCTGCAAGCGGGCAAATGACAGCGACCCGCAAAAATGTCAACGAAATCGCGGGATTCGCGGAAGGTAAAATATTACCGCCTGCCGTTCCCTTGTACAAAAGGGGCGTCGCGCGCGGAACGTAATCATCGCTGCCTGCACCTTGTACAAACGTGCCTGTTCACGTATAAAGGTGACAGCAACGCTGGAGCAAGGCATGTCGC
>DASVUO010000048.1:0-10413 GCA_036386995.1 Allosphingosinicella sp.
GAGGTTGCGCTGCGCCTCCGCATCCATGCCGCGCACCCCGTTGCCGAGGCTGAGCGCGGCGATGATGTCGGAGAGGCCGCCGCCGGCGTTGGGCGGGGCGCGCAGGATCCACTGCTTCAGCAGCGCCACCACCGGCTCCAGCGCCGCTGAATAAGTGTCGTAGCCCCGGGCGTCCCTCTCGTTGTGCCGGGCAATTTCGCGCCGGGTGAGGCCGTTGCGGCCTGAGAGCAGGTAATCCCCTCCCAGCGTCGGCAGGAAATTGTCGACCTTGCGCAGCACCACGTTCAGGCCGTGATCGTAGAGGCGCATGTCCTCGATCACCTTGGGGTTGAGGAGGCTAACCGTGTAGCTTGCGGTGGAGTTGCGGAAGCCGGGGGCGAATTCTTCCGTCACCGCCGCGCCGCCGACGACCCCGCGCCGCTCCAGCATTGTCACCTTCAGGCCCCTCGCGGCGAGGTAGAAAGCGCAGACCAGGCCGTTATGGCCGGCGCCAATGATCAGGACGTCGCATTGGGAACTGCTCATCGGCGGCAGCATAAGGGCCACGCGCGGCCCCTGCCAGCGCGCGCTTTTTTCGAAGCGCGCATCATGGTAGAAGCACGTCAGAACAGGAGTGAGCCATGCGCGTGTTGATCCTCCCCCTCATTCTCGCCGCCACCTCGGCCACCGCCGCACCGCCGCGGGTGGCCCAGCGGACCCTGCCGCTCGTCGATGCCTTCGCTCGTCCGCCGGCGAGCAGCTGCACGCGCGCCGACGTCCATCAGGCCGATACGCCGAAGCCGGCGGAAGCGCGCAAGCTCGGCGAACTGCCGCCGGGCGACCTGATCCTCAGCGTCTACAATGAAGTGGATGGCTGCGTCGTGCCGATGATCGTGCGCTACGGCGACGAGCGGGTGCCGCTGCCGTTCGCGCCAGAGCCGGTGCGGCCGCGCGCCAGGATTTTCCGCTAGGGCAGCTGCGCCTTCGGGAAGCCGCCCCAGGCGGCGTCATAGTCGCTCTGCAGCGCTTCGGAGTCCATGGCGAAAGCGGTTGGGCGGAAGGGCCAGCAGCTTTCCACCATGAAGGCCATCGTGCCTTCGATCTTGTGCGGCTTCAGTTCCGCATCGCTGGCCGCTTTCCAGCTCGCGACGTCCGGGCCGTGGCCGGACATGAGGTTGTGGAGGCTGATCGCGCCGGGGGCGAAGCCGTCGGCCTTGGCGTCATAGGCGCCGGCGATAAGGCCCATGCACTCGCTCATGGCGTTGCGGTGGAACCAGGGCGGGCGGAACGTGTCCTCCGCCACCATCCAGCGCGGCGGGAAGATCACGAAATCGGCATTGGCGCGGCCCGCCGTTTCGCTCGGGCTGGTGAGGACGGTGAAGATGGAAGGATCGGGATGGTCGAAGCTCACCGTGCCGATCGTGTTGAAGCGGGAAAGGTCGTATTTCCAAGGTGCGAGGTTGCCGTGCCAGGCGACCACGTCGAGCGGCGAATGATCGAGCGTGGTGGTCCACAGGCGGCCGAGATATTTCTGGACCAGCTCCACCTCGCCCTCGGCATCTTCGAATTGCGCGACGGGGGTGAGGAAGTCCCGCGGATTGGCGAGGCCGTTGGAGCCGATCGGGCCGAGATCGGGCAGGTGGAACAGCGCACCGTGGTTCTCAGCGATATAACCCCGAGCGCGGCCGTCCGGCAGGCCGACGCGGAAGCGGACGCCGCGTGGGACGAGGGCGATCTCGCCCGGCCCGACGTCGATGCGCCCCATTTCGGTGTAGAGGGTCAGACCGCCGTCCTGCGGAATGAAGAGCATCTCGCCGTCCGCGTTGAAGAAGCAGCGGTGCTTCATGTCGGCGGTGGCTCGGTAGACGTGCACCGCGACGCCCGACAAAGCCTCCGGCCCGCCGTTCGCCATCATTGTTGCAAGCGAGTCTATGAAGTCGGTGGGTTCCTCCGGATACTCAAGCGGGTTCCAGCGCAGGCGGTTCGGCGGCAGCGGGGTGAGCAGATCGTCGACGCTGAAGCGCGGAGCGCCCTCGTAGGGGCGGTAGGCGGGATGCTCCGCGGACGGCCGCATCCGGTACAGCCAGGAGCGGCGGTTCTCGTGTCGCGGCGCGGTGAAGGCGGTGCCGGAAAGCTGCTCGGCATAAAGGCCGAAGGGCGGCCGCTGCGGCGAATTGCGGCCCTGCGGCAGCGCCCCAGGCACCGCCTCGGTGGCGAAGTGATTGCCGAAGCCGCTCATATAGGCGTCGCTGCTCATGGCTCCTCCCTTAGCGCCGCGCGGGCGCTTGTCACTCCCCAGTCCAAAGCGGCACGGCCAGCGTCGCCTTGGCGCGGCGCTTGACGAAGCTCGTCTCCAGCCGGCGAACGGCGGGATCGTCGGCAAGCACCTGATCCACGAACAAATTGTAGGCGTCCATGTCCTGCGCGACGACCAGCAGAAGCAGGTCGAACGCGCCGGAAATCTCGAACAACAGCTGGACGTTGTCGCTGGCGTGGAGGCGGCGGCGAAGGAGGTCGGACGCCTGGATGGCGTGGCGCTCGAGCTGGACGTGGACCATTGCGGAGAGCGGGTGACCGGCTGCTTCTTCGGAAATCACCGCAACGTCGGCGGCGATGGCCTTGGTCTCGCGCAGCCGACGGACGCGGCGCGCGACGGCGGAGGGCGAGCGCCCGACCTGCTCGGCGAGCTGCTCCGCCGTCTGGAGATTGTCGCGCTGCAGGCAGGTAAGCAACGCCGTGTCGAGCCGATCCAGACGCTTGCCAATTTGCACTCACAAGCTCCCCGCATTTGCCAGAAGTTGGCAACCTTAGCACTTCATTTGCCTGAATTCGCTGCGGCGCCCAAGGAATAATCAAGGCCGACATGGCAAAGGACGACGAGCAGATGCGTGGATTGTTGGTGGCAAGTGCAATGGCTTTGGCAACAACGGCGGCCGGTGGGACGGCTGCTGCGCAGGAGGTGAAGCAGGCGGCGGCGCCGGCGGCGCTGGACAGCAAGGCGGTGGTCGCCGAGGTGCGGCGGATCCTCGCCGAACGCTACGTGCTGCCCGAGCGGCGGCCGGCGCTGGACGCGATCCTCGCCAAGGGGCTCGCCTCCGGCCGCTTCGACACAAAGGACGTGGGCGCGCTCGCCGAGCGGATCAACCAGGACCTGGAGACCGCCGGGCACGACCGTCATCTCAACTTCTCGTTCAATCCGCAGCAGGCGGCGCTGCTTTCCGCTGCCCACCGCGAGAGCGAGCCCGACCATAGCGGCTTCGAGCGGGAGGTGCGCAACGCCAACCATGGCGTCACCGAACTCAAGCTCCTGCCGGGCAATGTCCGCTATCTGGCCTATGACGGCTTCCACTGGATCGGGCCGGAAAGCGCCGCCGCATTGGACACGGCGATGCGCTTCCTTGCCGGCGGCGACGCGGTGATCATCGACATCCGCCGCAACGGCGGCGGCAGCCCGGAAGCGGTGCGCTATCTGGTCAGTCACTTTCTGCCCGCCCACAAGCCGCTGGTGACGTTTTACATGAACGGTAAGCCGGCGCCGGACCGGCTGACGACGCTTGCCGACCTGCCGGCGGGTCGAATGGTCGGCAAGCCGCTCTACGTCCTCACCAGCGGCGGATCGGCGTCGGCGGCGGAGGAATTCGCAGGCCACGTCGCGGGCTACAAACTCGGCGAGCTGGTGGGCGAGAACACCGCCGGCGCGGGTTTTCGCAACGAACTGGTGCCGGTCGGCCCTGGTTTCGTACTCAGCGTCTCGGTCGGGCGGGCGGTGCTCGCCTCGACCGGAAAGGACTGGGAAGCAGTTGGGATCGCACCGACGATCAAAACCGGTGTGCCGCAGGCGCTCGACGCTGCCCACGCGCATGCGCTCCGCAAGCTCGCCGCCACCGCCGATCCCGCCGGGCGCGCCCGGCTGGAGGCGATCGCCGACGCAACCGCCGCCCGCGCTGAAAACCGGGCGCCGGCGCTTGCGCTCGCCGCTTATGCCGGAAGCTATGGCGAGCGGGCCATCGTCGCGGACGAGGGCAAGCTTTATTACCAGCGCGGCGCCCGCGCCCGCATCAGGCTGATCCCGCTCGGGGGCAATGCTTTCGCGTTCGAGCAAGACCCGGCGCTTCGGGTGGATTTCGAAGCGGCGGGTGCGAAGGCCGGAGCCTTTGCGATCGGGTCCGTCGGCGAGCCGAGCCAGGGCCGCTACGAGCGGACGCAGTAAGCGGCGGCTGTGCGAGCGGCCCCGAAAGGCTAGCGCATCAGCACCAGTTCTTCGGCCATGCTGGGGTGGAGTGCGACCACCTCGTCGAACTGGCTCTTTTTGAGCTTGGCCTTCACCGCGATCGCCGCCGCCTGGAGGATTTCCGGCGCGTCGGGGCCGATCATGTGGATGCCGACCACCTCCTCGGTCTCGGCATTGACGACCAGCTTGTAGAGCGACCGTTCGTTGCGGCCCGCCAGCACGTTCTTCATCGGGCGGAAGTCGGACGTGTAGGTCTTGACCGCGCCCAGGCGGTTGCGGGCCTGACTTTCCGTCATGCCGACACCGGCAAGCGGCGGGTGGCTGAAGACGGCGGAAGGAATGTTTTCGTAATCGACGCGGCTCGGCTTGTTGCCGAACACGCTGTCGGCGAACGCCTGGCCCTCTCGGATGGCGATGGGGGTGAGCTGCACCCGGTTCGTAACGTCGCCGACCGCGTAGATGCTGTCGCAGGTCGACTTGTTGTCGGCATCGACGACGACCGCGCCCTTGTCGTCGAGTTGCGCGCCGGCGCTCTCCAGCCCCACCCCTTCGGTGTTCGGCTCGCGGCCGATGGCGTAGAGAACGAGGTCCGCTTCGATGGGATCGCAGCCGCTCATGTGGACAAGAAAGCTTCCGTCCTCGCGCTTCTCGATCTTCTCAAAGGTGACGTGGAAGCGGAAGTCGATGCCCTTCATCATCGAGATGGTGAGAAGGCGGTCGCGGATCTGCTCGTCATAGCCGCGCAGGATCACGTCGGAGCGGTTCACCAAAGTCACGTGCGCGCCGAACTGGTGGAAGATGCCGGCGAATTCGTTCGCGATGTAGCCGGCGCCGGCGATCACCACGCGCTTGGGCAGGGTCTCGAGGTGGAAGACCTCGTTGGAGGTGATGCCGTGCTCGCTGCCTTCGAAGCTCGGCACCACCGGCCGCGCGCCGACGGCGATCAGGATGCGCTCGGCGGTGACGGTGCGACCGTCGCCCAGGCGAATCTTGTGCGGCCCGGCGATGGTGGCGCGCTGTTTGATAATCTCGACCTTGTGGTTGCCGAGCGTCTCCGAATAGGCGCCTTCAAGCCGGGTCACTTCGGCGAGCACGTTGTCCCGGAGCACCGGCCAGTTGAAGTCGCAGTGCGGCACGTTCCAGCCGAAGCGCCGCGCGTCGGCGAGGTCCTCGGCGAAGTGGGCGCCGTAGACGAGCAGCTTCTTCGGAACGCAGCCGCGGATCACGCAGGTGCCGCCGACCTTGTGCTCCTCGGCGATGGCGACGCGGGCGCCGTGGGCGGCAGAGACCCGGGCGGCGCGCACGCCTCCCGATCCGGCGCCGATGACGAAGAGGTCGTAGTCGTAGCTCATTTCAAATCCTCGCCGAATGCACGGGCGATCAGCGCCTCGGTGGACGGGTCGAACTTGAGGTCGCCCCCATCACCCATGGCGCGCGCCATTTCCTTGCCGAGTTCGACGCCGAACTGGTCGAACGGATTGATGCCGAGCAGCACCGCGCTGACGAAGGTGCGGTGCTCGTAAAAGGAGAGCAGCGCGCCGAGCGTGAACGGATCGACGCGGTCCAGCAGAAGCGTGGTGGAGGGCCGGTCGCCCGGGTAGGAACGGTGCGGGTCGTCCGACTGCTTGCCCGCCATCAAAGCCGCGCCTTGCGCGAAGCAGTTGATCAGAAGTTGGCGGTGATGCTCCTCGTCAAAGGCGTGGCCGGGCTCGATCGCGGCGACGAACTCGACGGGGACGAGGTGGGTGCCCTGGTGCAGGAGCTGGAACACGGCGTGCTGCGCGTCGGTGCCGACGCCGCCCCAGGTGATCTGCGAGGTGGCGCGGCCGACGGGGGAACCGTCCAGCTTCACGCCTTTGCCGTTCGACTCCATCTCCAGCTGCTGGAGGTAGGAGGGGAGGAGGCGGAGGCGCTCGTCATAAGCGAAGACGGCGCGGGTCTGGCAGCCGCGGACGTTGGCATAATAGCGGTCGACGAAGGCGGCGAGCACCGGCGCGTTGCGGTGGAGCGGGGCGAGGCGGAAGTGGCGGTCCATCGCCGCGGCGCCTTCCAGCATCGCCTCGAAATCCGCCCAGCCGAGCGCGAGCGCGGCCGGGAAGCCGATGGAGGACCAGAGCGAGTAACGGCCGCCGACGGTTTCGCCGAACGGCAGGATGCGGGTTTCGTCGATGCCGAACTCGACCGCGCGCTCGGGCGCGGCGGTGAGGGCTATGACTCGGCCGTAGGGGTCTTCGACTCCGCCTTCCTCCATCCAGGCGAGGGCGGAGCGGGCGTTGATCAGAGTCTCGGTGGTGGTGAAGGTTTTCGACGCGATGGCGATCAGGGTCGTCTGCGGGTCCATGCCACCGAGCGCTTCCTCGAGCGCGCTGCCGTCGACGTTTGAGACCACGGCGGCGTCGTAGCGGTCTGCGTCGCGGCCGAGCGCGTCGATCAGGAAATCGGGGCCGAGCGCCGATCCGCCGATGCCGATGTGGAGGATGTGGCGAACCTCGCCGAACGCGCCGGCTTCGATGGCGTCGACCAGGCCGCGCATGCGGGCGTGAAGCGCCTGCGCGCGCGCGACGGTCTCAGGGGAGCCGTGCCCGCGCTCGGCGGTGTGTTCCGCGGCGCGACCCTCGGTCGGGTTGACGATTGCGCCGGCGAACAATGCGTCGCGGGCGGCGGCGAGGCCTTGCGCTTCGGCGAGCGCTTCAAAGGCCGAGACCGCCTCGGCGCTGAGGTGGGTTTTGGAGAAATCGAAGCGGATGCCCTCTTCCTCCAAGGTCAGGCGGGGAAGGCGGTCGGCTTCTGCCGGGAAGAGCTGTTGAAGCGTCCGGCTCTCCACTTGCTCAAGAACCGCCCAGGCGTCGCTCATCCGCTTTTCACTCCATGTTGCTGTGCCGGCTATCTAGGAGGCCGCGCGCCGAAAGCCAGCCCTGTGCGGGGTGCGGGCAGTGCCTACTCGACCCAGTCGAGGCCGATGTCGCGGTAGAGGCCGCGATCTTCCTCCCACTTCGGGTTCACCTTGACGTGCAGGAAGAGGTGGACCTTGCGGCCCATCAGCTCGCTCAGTTCCTTGCGCGCCGCTTCCCCAATGGCGCGGATGCGGGTCCCGCCCTTGCCGAGCACGATGGCCTTTTGCGTGTCGCGGCCGACGAGGATCTGCTGGTGGATGGCGACGGAGCCGTCCTTTTTCTCTTCATACTTCTCCGTCTCGACCGCGCTTGCGTAAGGCAGTTCGGCGTGGAGCTGGAGGTAGAGCTGCTCGCGGGTCACTTCGGCGGCGACCATCCGGTCGGTGGCGTCGGAGACCTGGTCCTCCGGAAAGTGCCACGGCCCTTCCGGCACGCGCGCGGCGAGCGCCGCCTTCAGTTCCGCGACGCCGTCGCCGGTGGTGGCGGAGACGAAGTAGATTTCCTCGAACGGGAGGCGCTCATTCAACTCCGTGGCAAGGGCGAGCAGCGGCTCCTTTGGCGTTGCATCCACCTTGTTGAGGATCAGGATCTTGGGTTCACGCCGCTCCTTCAGCCGATCGACCATTTCCTCGATCCGCTTGTTGAAGCCGCGTTCGGCATCCACCACCAGCGCGATCAGATCGGCATCCGCCGCGCCCGCCCACGCGGCCGCCACCATGGCCCGGTCGAGCCGGCGCTTGGGCTCAAAGATGCCCGGCGTGTCGAGCAGGATGATCTGCGCGGTCTCGGCGATGGCAACGCCCATGATCCGGGTGCGCGTGGTCTGCGCCTTGGGGCTGACGATGGCGACCTTCTGGCCGACCAGTGCATTGACCAAGGTGGACTTGCCCGCATTCGGCGCGCCCACGACCGCGACGACGCCGCATTTTTGCATCTGGCTCATGAAGAAAACTCGTTCGTCCCGAGCGAAGTCGAGGGGCGCTGCACAGGCGCTTGAGGTGCGCCCCTCGACTTCGCTCGGGACGAACGGAGTTGGGCGGTTGGCACTGTCACGTCAATTGCTCCATCAATTTCGCCGCGGCGGCGGTTTCGGCTTCTTGTTTGGACATGCCTTCGGCGCTTGCCGAGCCGATGCCGCGGATCTCCACCTCGACAACGAACTTGGGCGCGTGGTGGGGCCCGGTGCGTTCGGCGAGCTGGTAGACGGGCGGCTTGCGGTTGTTCGCCGCCGCCCATTCCTGAAGCGCGGACTTCGGGTGCTTCGGCGCCTTGTCGCGGGTGCTGACCCGATCGCCCCAGGCGCGGCGTACAAAGGCCGAAGCCGCCTCGAAGCCGCGCTCGAGGTAAAGCGCGCCGATCAGCGCTTCGACAACATCGCCGACGACATTGTCGCTATCGGACGCGCCGTCCTCGCGCGCCTGCTTGCCCAGGCGCAGATGGTCGGCGACGCCGATCTCGCGGCCGATCTCGGCGCAGGTTTCGCCGGCGACCAGCGCGTTTAAGCGGCGGGAGAGCTTGCCTTCGGGTTCGGCGGGGAAGAGCTCGAACAACCAGGAGGCGACGGACAGGCCGAGCACCCGGTCGCCGAGATATTCCAGCCGCTCATAATCGTCGCTGTCGCTGTGGCTGGAATGGGTGACGGCGCGGCAGAACAGGGCCTCGTCCTTGGGCGGGTGGCCGAGCGTCTCCTCGATCCAAGCGGCGAGCGAGGCCATCAGTAGGTGCCCCCGACGCGGTCCCAGCGGGCGGCGGAGAACCAGGTCCAGGGCTTGAGCCACTCGGCCGAGCCGTCGGTGGAAAAGAACACAATCAGCGCGCGGCCGACGACATTCTCGGCCGGCAGGAAGCCGACGCCGTCGCGGTCCGGGCCGAACCGGCTGTCGGCGCTGTCGTCGCGATTGTCGCCCATCATGAAATAATGGCCCGCGGGCACAGTGAAGACCTCCGTGTCGTCGCCTTCGCCGCCTCCATATTGGTCGAGCACCTCGTAGCTCCGGCCGCCGGGCAGCGTTTCGCGAAAGCGCGGGTAGCGGCAGAAGGTTGCGCTGCCCTGCCGCACCCGGGGCAAAGCGGCTTCTTCCGCGATGTAGCTGCACGGGCTGTTCGGCGAGTTCGGCATCAGGTAATCGGCGATGCGGGTCTTGGGCACCGGCTTGCCGTTGAGCACGACCTGGCCCGCCTTCATCTGCACCGTGTCGCCGGGGAGGCCGATGACGCGCTTGACGCAATCCTCGGGGCCGGAGGGGCAGCGAAAGACGACCACGTCGCCCCGCGCCGGATCCCTGCCGAAGACGCGGCCGTCGAAGCCGCCAAGCTCGAACGGCATCGAGTAACGGGAAAAGCCGTAGGGCCATTTCGCGACAAACAGGTAATCGCCGATCATCATCCGGGGCAGCATCGATCCCGACGGAATGAAGAAGGGCGTGACTACGAACGTCCTGAGGATCAAAGCGAAGAGGAACAGGAGCAGCAGGAAGCGCACGGTTTCGCCGACGCCGCCGCCTTTGGCGCCGTTCGCCTTGGCTTTCTTCTTCCCGATCTTCATCGCCCGGTGCTTTCGCGTGGGGCGGCGGCGCGGTCAAGCAGCCAGCATCTCCCCCACCCACTCCGGCACCAGGCGGCTTGCCGGGCCGGTGCGGGTCTCGGCGAAGTAGATGCTGCCAAGGCTCGGCTCCAGGTTCATCTCCAGCGTGCGCGCGCCGCAATAACGCGCGGTCTGCACGAAGCCTGCCGCCGGGTAGACCGCGCCGGAGGTGCCGATCGAAACGAACAGATCCGCGTTCCGAATGGCGTCGTCGATCCGCTCCATGTCGTAGGGCATTTCCCCGAACCAGACAATGTCGGGGCGAAGCTCCCCGGACGCGGCGCAAGCGGGGCAGGACGGATCGCCCGACAAGCCGCCGCTCCACGGCGAACGGGTGCCGCAGGCGAGGCACCAGGCGGATTTCAGCTCGCCGTGCATGTGAAGCAGCCGCTTTGCGCCGGCGCGCTCGTGAAGATCGTCGACATTCTGCGTGACGATCAGCAGCTCGCCCGGCCACTCGGCATCGAGCCGTGCCAGCGCCTCATGCGCGGAATTCGGCTCCACCTCGGCAAGCTGCGCCCGGCGAAGGTCGTAGAAACGCTGCACCAGCGGCGGATTGCGCACGAAAGCCTCGGGCGTTGCGACATCCTCCACCCGGTGCCCCTCCCACAGGCCGTCCGGCCCCCGGAAGGTCGCCAGCCCACTTTCCGCGGAGATCCCGGCGCCGGTGAGGATCACGATGCTTTGGATGTCGCGCATCTGCCCGCTCAGCAGCAGCGGCCGAT
>DASVUO010000049.1:0-4325 GCA_036386995.1 Allosphingosinicella sp.
CCCGTCGCGCGGCGGCGGGGGCGACGACGAAGTATAGGAAGGCCTTGATCAGCGCCGGGCTGAGGATCGCGCCGAGCAGGATCAGCAAGGCGGTCGGCAACACCTCCAGGATCGGCCCCTGGATCCAGAGCAGCCAATTCTGCCCCGCCGTGCGGGTGAGCGCCTCCATCTGGGCAGCGATGCGGCTCCGCTCTTGGTTGATGACGGCGCCGGCATCTTCATCGGCAGCGTTCGCCGCCGCAGACGCCTTCGCAGCCGCATCGATCGTCGCAATGGCCGCGCGTGCGCCCCGGTTGATCCGCGCGGCCTCGTCCCGCTGCCGCTGAGCCTCCACCAGCGCACGGTAATGCCCGCAGCCCAGCGCCGACGCGGTGGTGCGGCAAACTTCATTCCTCGCGCCCGCGAGAAAGCGGCTGTTGAGCTGAGCAACCCGATCCCGCGCCGCGACCCAATCTCGGTAGCTCGCCTGAACCCGCGCCACCTGCGCCTGCCGCTGGTCCCCCGAAGCACGGGCGGCAAGCAGCCTCTCGATGATCCGCCCTTCCCGCTCCAGCAGCGCGATCTCCGCTCCGGCGCGATAGTGGGCGAGCACCGCATCGCTATTGCCCCTAGCGCCGGCGAGCGCCAGCCGAGCGGTTGAAAGCCGCAACGCCTCCTGCTCGCGGATCTGTTGCGGAATGGCCGCCTGCCTTGCCTGCAGCGCCTCGACGGGAGCTTGAGCAAGCCGTGCCGCCTCCGCCTGCGCGGTTTGGCGCCGCTCCGCCGCGTAAACGTCGTAGCGCTCCAGCGCCCCCTGATGCGCCGCCTGCTGCTTCGGCAGAGCGCCGGCCGTGTCTGCCTGCGCGGTGATCCACCGCACCGCAGGCGGAAGCAGGAGCAGGACCGCGACAATGAACGCAAGGCTCAGCAGGTGCCGCCCGATCCAGCGGAGGATAGCGAGACCGAGGCTCATCGATGGAGGTCCGCAGGTTCGGCCATGAACAGCTAACGAAAGGCGGACGCGAGGTTTCCTGCGGTTAAAGCCCGTAGAAGCCGGTGCCTGCGAGCTTGCGCGCGATCAGCGCCCGCCGCTCGCCTTCCGCTCGCTGATAATCGCCGACCATCTCCGCCTGCGCCTCAAGCCGCGACCGGGCGAACGGCACGTCGTCTTCGTAGCGGTACATCGCCGTTGCCTTGCCCCGGCAGGACAGGAGGTCCCGGGCGTAGCGGAGGAGGAAGCGGATGACGCCGAGCCGCTTCCACTGCCAAACATGCGTCATTTCATGGACGAACAGCCGCCGTGCATCGCGGCCTGCGGCTGCGAAGTCATCCTGGAAGTGGACGCGGAAGTAGAGGGTGCGGCGAAGGGTGATCGCCGTGTTGAGGTTGCGGAAGGCCGCCTCCGCAAGGTCGTTCACCGCGGGTCCGTCGACCAGCCGCACGTCGTCATACGGCAGCGCATCCGGGAAGATGCCGCGGCACAGGTCCACCTCGCCCGCCGTCAGCGGCCGTACCGCGTTGCTGAACGTCACGCCGCCTGGAGCGCCAGCAGCGCGAACGTCGCGAGCCAATGTTCGCCCATGTAGTCGCCCGCGACGTGCGGCAGGCTGGCGCCCAGATGCTCGTCGGCGGTGCGGCGGAACAGCTCGGCAAGCGCCGGCTCGACCGCGCCGGCAATCCCGCGCCAGCACCAGGCGCGGCTGAGGTTGAGTCCGTCCAGATGGGCGATCTTGCCGTCGGACCGGTCTGACACGAAGGCGGGGGTAAACAAGCTTCGCGGCTCGCCCACAGCCGCGTCGGGCAGGAACGCCTCGAGCCAGCTGGCGAATTCGGTCGGGCCGAGCAGCCGCCGCATCAGCAGCGCTTCGCACAGGCCGCCGGAGAGGAATTCGTCGCCGCCCGGCTCCCACCCTTGATAGCCGCGGTCGCCGGCGAACCAGCCCCTCGTCCGCTTACCGATCAGCGCGGCGAGTTCGGCGTCATTCTCCTCAGCCCACTCAAGCGCCAGGATCAGCGCGAAGGCGGTATTGAAGTGGGTGCCGGTGCGGATCGCGTAAGTGAGCTTGGGCAGGAAGGCGTGGAAGCGATCCGCAAAGGCGCGCGCCAGCGGCTCCAGCGTCGCCGCCCATCCCGCGTCCCTGTGCCGCTGCGCCTCCCGGTGCAGGGCCAGCAGCCAGGCCCAGCCATAAGGCCGCTCGAAGCCGGCGGAAGACGGCTTGGCTAGATAGGCAAGCTCCACCGCTACGTTCTCAGCCGTCAGCAGCTCCGCCGCCAGCGCATCGATCCGGGCGGCCGGCGCCATGTCGGGAAACAACCGCCGCAGCCGAAGCAACAGCCACCAACCGTGGACGCAGCTGTGCCAATCGAAACTCCCGAAGAAGATCGGGTGCAGCTCGCGAGGCCCCCGCACATCCTCCGCCCCCGCCATCACATGATCCAGCTTGTGCGGATATTCGCGCGTGACGTGCCCAAGCGCGATCTCGGCAAAGCGCGCGGCGGTTTCGGGGGTGAGAGCGTGTGTCATCGAAACGCGAATATCCAGATAAAGAGGATGTTGATCGCCAGCAGCGGCAGAGCGGTGCCGATCTGCGCCTTGATGACGCCGTTGCGGTCCTTGAGCTCGAGCAATGCCGCCGGCACCAGGTTGAAGTTCGCGGCCATCGGGGTCATCAGCGTCCCGCAGAAGCCGGCCAACATGCCGATCGCGCCGATCACCGCCGGGTTGCCGCCATAGCCCTGGATCAGCAGCGGCACGCCGATCGCCGCGGCCATAACCGGGAAGGCGGCGAAGGCGTTGCCCATGATCATCGTGAACAAGGCCATGCCGAGCGCGAACACGGCCACCGTCAGGAACACGCTGCCTTCGGGAATGACCGACTTGGTGATTTCGCCAATCGCCGTGCCCACGCCCGCCGCCGCGAACAACACACCCAGCGCGGCAAGCATCTGCGGCAGCACCGCCGCCCAGCCGATCGCGTCGATCAGCCGCCGCCCTTCCTGAAGCGGTGCAAGCGCCGGGGGGCGAAGCCAGGCGAAGATGAGGAGGAGCGCCACCAAAACGCCGAGCCCGAGCAGAACGTAGGTCTCACGCTTCGCCTCGAACAGGCCGAACTCCTTAAGCGGGGTGTAGGTATAGAGAAGGGTGCCGACCAGGGCGACGCCGGGGATGATCAGCGCCGGCAGGAACAGCTTGTTGCCGAGCCGCTCGGAATAGGCCTCCCGCTCCTCCTCACTCGTCGTCGGCGGGCTGGAGCGGCCGATGCAGCCGAAGCCCGCCAGCCCGGCGAGGGCGAGCACGAGCAAGCCATTGCCGAAGTCGCCGAGGTAATCGCCGGCCAGCAGGCTCAGCGCCATCAGGCCCCAGAAGGCCGCATTGCCGAAGCGCTTCGGATGGTTGCCGTCGAGCAGGCTGAGCAGCGCAAAGGCCGCGAACATCGCGCCGGCGAGCGCGTAAAGGTGATGAACGCCGATCATGGCCGTTCCTCCCCCCGGTCCAAAGCTGCTAAGCCCAGGCTCCGGTCCAGCATCAGCAGCCTTGCGCCATGCACCAGAAACGCGGCCACCGCCGTCGGGATCGCCCATAGCGCAAGCTCCAGCGGCGCAAGCACGATGCCGTAGGTAGACAGCACCTGCTGGATCAGCACGATGGAGCCTATCGCGAAAAAGATGTCCTCGCCGAAGAACAGGCCGACATTGTCGGTGGCCGCCGAATAGGCCTTCACTTTCTCGCTCTCAGCCTCGGCGAGTTCGCCATGCTGCTTCTCCCCGGCGGCGAGCGCCATTGGCGCGACCAGTGGCCGCACCGTCTGCGGGTGGCCGGCGGTGGAATGCAGGCCGATCGCGGAGATGACCTGCCGGTAGAGGAGGTAGAGGATCAGCAGCCGCCCGGCCGTCGCGGTGCGGAAGCCGCGGATCACCGTTGCCGCGCGCTGCTGAAGCCCGAAGCGCTCGAGAAGCCCGATAACCGGAAGCACGATCCAGACGATGGCAATGATGCGGTTGTCGTTGAACGCTTTCCCGAAGGTGGAGATCACCTCCTTGAGGTCCATCCCCGCGATCAGCCCCGTGGCAAGCGCCGAGGCCGCCACCACCAGCATCGGATTGAGCCGAAGCGCGAAACCGGCAACAACGATCAGGATGCCGAGGAGGACAAAGTAGTTGGTCATCCCGCGCCGTACCCCCCGCCGCCGGGCGTCTCGATGACAAAGGTGTCGCCCGCCCGCATCTCGGCCGACGCGGTCGCGCTGAGCGTCTCGACGCTTCCGTCGGCGCGGATCACCTGATTAAGCCCGCCCTTCGCGTCGCCGCCGCCGGCGATCCCGCGCGGCGGTATCTCACGGCGGTTT
>DASVUO010000050.1:0-4028 GCA_036386995.1 Allosphingosinicella sp.
GGCGCGGACTTCGGCGTCGAGCTCGGCAAGCAAGGCGGTGTCGCGCGTCTCGTCCCACTCGCCCATCGCGACGAGGTGCTGGCGAAGCCGCGCGACAGGATCGCCGAGCGGCCACGCCTCGCCCGCGCCTTTCGGGCGGTAGACGGTGGGATCGTCGGAGGTGGAATGGCCTTCGACGCGGTAGGTGAAGAACTCGATCAACGTCGGCCCAAGGTTTGAGCGGGCGCGGTCGGCCGCCCATTGCGTCGCCGCGTAGACGGCAAGCGCATCGTTGCCGTCCACCCGGAGGCCGGCAATGCCGTAGCCGACGGCGCGCGCCGCAAAGGTGGTGAGCTGGCCGCCGGCGATCCCGGAGAAGCTGGAAATCGCCCACTGGTTGTTGACGATGTTGAGGATCACCGGCGCGCGATACACGCCGGCAAAGGTACAGGCGGCGTGGAAGTCGCCCTCCGCCGTCGAGCCGTCGCCGATATAGGCCGCCGCGATACGGCTGTCGCCGGCGATCGCCGAGCCCATCGCCCAGCCCACCGCCTGCGGAAACTGCGTGGCAAGATTGCCGGAGATGGTGAAAAAGCCGTGGTCCCGCGCCGAATACATGATCGGGAGCTGGCGACCTTTAAGCGGATCGCCGCGGTTGGAGTAAACCTGGCACATCATCTCGACGAGCGGGTAATCGCGGGCGACCAGGATGCCCTGCTGGCGATAGGTCGGGAAGCACATGTCCTCGCGGTCGAGCGCGTGGGCGCCGGCCACCGCGATCGCCTCCTCGCCGGTGCACTTCATGTAGAAGCTGGTCTTGCCCTGCCGCTGGGCGCGGTACATCCGGTCGTCGTAAACGCGGACCATCATCATGTCGCGCAGCATGCGGCGTAGCGTGTCGGGATCGAGCTTCGGGTCCCAGGGGCCGACGGCGCGGCCGTCTTCGTCGAGCACGCGGACCAGGGTGTAAACGAGGTCGTGGGTGTCGCTTGCCGGCACCGACGGATCGGGGCGGCGCACCGAACCGGCGGCGGGCACGAATACGTGGCTGAAATCGATCGCGTCGCCGGGGCGCGCCTCGGGCTCGGGAACGTGGAGCGAGAGCGCCGGCCGGTTGGCACGCTCTGGATTGGTGGTCATCCTCTCTCCTTCGCCTCCGGGCAGCGGACGCCGCCGGGGTTCTTTTCGCGGCGCCGCGGGGGGCGCCCGGGCCTCTAAACAGATTTGCCTGCCCATGCCAACGCCCGCGGACGGCGGCGGCTCCGCCCCTTCTGCGCAATTTCGGGCGAGGGTAAGGGCGTACGAACTCTGCTAAGCCGCGCCGCGACAGAAGAGAGGGCAAAGACGATGCGGAAGATGTTGCTTGGAGTATTCGGCGCGGCGCTGATGCTGAGCGGGTGCGCAACGGTGGAGGATGCGCCGGCGCGGCAGACGGCGGCTTATTATGTGATGCGCCACCTCCAGAAGGCGGAAGGCGGCTCCGATCCTGCCTTAAGTGCGGAAGGCGCGGCCAATGCGCAGCGGCTTGCTTCCTGGTTTGAGGGCAAAACGAAGCCGGCGGCGATCTACGTCAGCACCACCCGCCGCGCCCGCGAAACCGCCGCGCCGCTCGCCGCCAAGCTCGGCCTGACGCCAAAGGAATATAATCCGGCCGACACCGCCGGACTGGTAACGCGGGTGCGGGCGGAGCAGGGCTCGGTGCTGGTCGTCGGCCACTCCAACACCGTGCCGGACATCGTCGCTGGCCTGGGCGGCACGCGCCCGGCGCCGCTGGGGGAGATGGATTTCGGCACCGTATGGATGGTCGCCAGAGACGGCGGAGCGACCGAGCCGCTGAGCCTCTGAGGCCGCAGCCTACCGCTCCCGCCGCCGACCTTCACGCCGGCTTCACCGAGCCCGGCGGCACCAGCCGGTGGCGGTGCGGGCGGACGGGCACGTCCTTGCCCTCGTTGGGGCGCCGGGTGCCGTAGGCCGGGCGGGTGAGGATCGCCTCGCCCGGGCCGGCCAGCGGCAGGAGCTGGAAGTCACAGATCGACACAGGATGCGATGCTTTCCAGTTTGCGCACCCGTTCCTTGAGGTCCGCGACTTCGATCAGGTCGCCCGCCCCGCCGTGCGGGCGCTCGGCGGCGTGGCCGTGGCCGCCGGCGGCGGCCGTGGTCAGTTCGAGCCGCTTGAGTTCGAGCCAGCCCGCCCAGCCCTTGAGAGCCGCCGCAAGGGCGATGCCGAGGCCGAAGAGGCCGAAGCCCGCCATCGCCAGCATGATCGTCGGTTCGCTCATGGTTCTTCCTCCCTTGTCGTATTCTTGCGTGCCGGCGCTCAGCGCAGGCTGTCGATTTCCTGCGCGAGGCGCGCGTTGGGGCTGGTGACGAAGCTCTCCACCTCGGCCATGCGATGGTCGATGTCGCGCATCTGGTCGCGCAGCGCCGCCGTGCTGGTCTTGAGGCGGGGCGCTGCGGCCTCGCTTTGGGCGCCGTCCGGCAGGTTCTTGGCGAGGAATGCGGCGGCGAAGTAAGCGATCACCGTCCATGGAAACGCGCCGATCAGCGTGATCACCACCAGTGCAACGCGGATCAAAGTCGCGTCCCAGCCAGTGAAATCCGAAATGCCCGCGCACACGCCCATCACCTTGCCGTTGCGGCGGTTGAGGTGGAATTTGCGGCCCCTTGCCATGCTATATCTCCCTTGCGTTCGTTGGGGGCCGTTTCCCGGCCCAAGTTCGTGTGTGATCAGGCGGCGGCCGCGGTGTTGCCCGCGATCCGTGCCTTCAGCGCTTCCAGTTCGGCATCGACCTTTTCCGCGTTGCGCAGATCGGCGATTTCCTCCTCCAGCGACTTGGGCGGCGCGGCCAGCGCAAGCGCCTCGGCCTGGCCTTCGGCAAGGTCGGCGCGCCGCTCCAGGATATCGAAGCGCGAGAAGGCTTCCTCCGTCTTGGCGCCCGACACCATTTCGCGAAGCTTGAAGCGAGTCTCCGCGCTTTCCAGCCGGCTTTGGATCGCCGACTGGCGGGTGCGGGCCTCGCGCAGCTTGCCCTGGAGCTTGGCGATGTCGCCTTCCGAAGCCCGGAGCGCCGAATCCAGCGTCTCGATTTCGGCCTGTAGGCTGCCGGCCATGTCGCCAGCGCGCTGCTTTTCGGTCAGCGCCGCCTTGGCGAGGTCTTCGCGGCCGCGGGACAGAGCGAGCTCGGCCTTGTCCGTCCAGTTCGCCTGGATCTGCTCCAGCCGAAGGATCTGGCGGCGCATCTCCTTCTGGTCGGCGATCGTCCGGGCGGCGGAGGAGCGGACCTCGACGAGGGTCTCCTCCATCTCGAGGATGATCATGCGGATCATCTTCGCCGGGTCTTCCGCCTTATCGAGCAAGTCGGTGACGTTGGCGGCGAAAATGTCGCGCGTCCGGGTGAAGATGCTCATGGGCAGAAACTCCGTGAAAGATCGGATCGTGCGGGCCGGGCTTGCTGCCACGGGGCGGTCGCGGTGCCGCGGCGTCGGTCGGGGCGGGATGCGGACCAGATCGGCCCGCCCGACGGCGATCGCCTCAGGCACGGGCCGGAGCGTCCACCTGGGCGGCGGCGATCAGCGCGCCGTCGAGGTTTTCGGCCGGGCCGACTGCGGCGCCGACGGCGGTGGTGGTAAGAACCAAAGCGGCCACCGCTGCGACGAGGCTTTGCTTGATTTCGGTCCAGTTGAACATTGTAGGACTCCCTGAAGTCTGCTTTTGCGTCCGCCACCGGGCGGTTGCAGGGAGTTTTACAAGGGCCGTGCCAAACGGAAGAAACGGCAGAAAACTGCGGTTCTTCAGGTTTGAATGTGGCCAACTTGGCTCGGCGCACCACGTCTAGTTGGGAATTTACACCAAGCTTTAGGCGCGCTGGTAGCGCGATTCACCAGCCGCGCTGGCACTGACACGAGAGCGTGCTGAGTGCGTGGGAAATTATGGCGGTGAAGCTGGGGGGCGCGACGGCGGGGGAAGCCGCTTGCGGCCGATCGCGCCACCGGCCGTGGGGGCGATGGCCGGCGACGCGAACTTGGGGGAGCGTCTCAAGCAGCCGCTG
>DASVUO010000051.1:0-1936 GCA_036386995.1 Allosphingosinicella sp.
GTCCTTGGTCGACGCCGGCTTCCCCGGCATGCTGCCGACGCTGAACAAATTCTGCGTCGAACAGGCCGTCCGCACCGGCCTCGGCCTCAATGCGCAGATCAACAAACGCAGCCAGTTCGACCGCAAGAACTATTTCTACCCCGACCTGCCTACCGGTTATCAGATCAGCCAGCTCTACCACCCGATCGTCGGCGAGGGCGAAATCCTTGTCGATCTCGAAACCGGCCAGAAGAAGATCGGCATCGAGCGCATCCATATCGAGCAGGATGCGGGCAAGCTGATGCACGACCAGCATCCCAGCTTCTCTTATGTCGACCTCAATCGCTGCGGCGTGGCGTTGATGGAGATCGTGTCCAAGCCGGACATGCGTTCGCCGGAAGAAGCGGGCGCCTATATCCGCAAGCTTCGGGCGATCCTGCGCTATGTCGGGTCGTGCGACGGCAATATGGAGCAGGGCTCGATGCGCGCCGACGTCAACGTTTCGGTACGGAGGCCCGGCGAGGCGTTCGGGACGCGGACCGAGACCAAGAACGTCAATTCGGTGCGCTTCATCCAGGCGGTGATCGAGCATGAAGCGAGCCGGCAGGTGGACGTGCTCGAAGCGGGCGGATCGATCGTTCAGGAAACGCGGCTTTGGGATCCGGACCGGAACGAGACGCGGTCGCTGCGGTCCAAGGAAGAAGCGCATGATTACCGCTACTTCCCCGACCCCGATCTGCTGCCGGTGGAGCTGACGGAAGAGTTCCTGACCGAGTGCCGGGAATCCCTGCCAGAGCTGCCGGACGCGAAGCGGCGGCGGTACGAGCAGGCGCTTGGGCTGTCGCCCTACAATGCCTCGGTTCTGACCGCGGATGTCGAGACGGCGCGCTGGTTTGAGACGTTGCTTGCGGAGACGTCGCGGTTGAGCGGCAAGCCGGAGGCGGAGACCGCCAAGCAGGCGTCGAATTGGCTGATCTCCGACCTGTTCGGGGCGCTGAACCGGCTCGGCAAGGATATCGGCGAGAGCCCGGTAAGCCCGGCGCAGGGGGCGGGGCTGCTTGCGCTCGTCGCCGACGGTACGCTGTCGGGCACGCTTGCGAAGCAGGTGTTCGAGATCATGCTGGAGACCGGCCAGGATGCCGGGGCCATCGTCGAGGAGCGGGGGCTGAAGCAGACCTCCGACACCGGCGCGATCGAGGCGATCATCGCGGATGTGCTCGCCGCCAACGCGGACAAGGTCGCCGAATATCGTGGCGGCAAGGACAAGCTCTTCGGCTTCTTCGTCGGACAGACGATGAAGGCGATGCAAGGCAAAGGCAATCCGGCGGTGGTCAACGAACTGCTCAAGAAGGCGCTCGGCTAAGCGCTTGCGCGTCGCATGTGATAGTGTATCATTGTCGGAATGGACAGCGATGCACTCTCCATCGGTTCAAGCGGGTCGCTGATCGCGAACCTCTTCCTTTTAGCGATCTTTGAGAATGTGTCGGCACCGCCTTGGTGGAGCCGACCGTACGCGCCGCTGCCTGTCGAGACCGACAGCACCACCTCAACGAAGCTGATCAACACCTGGCGCCCATTCATCGATAATGCCGGCTGGAGCGGGTCCCGGCGGACGAGTTGCCCGGAGCCGCGCTTTACCGGCACAAGTGCCACCATCGCTCAAGCGCCGCTTCCGCCTGGATATGATCCTTATGCGCCGCTGGAACAGCCGTTTCATGCCTGCTTGCGGGTAGCGGCTGATGGGCGAATTCTTGGAACGAAGCTGATCGGCAGCAGCGGAAGCGCCGAGACGGATGGCCGCATTCTGGCGTTGATCGCATCGCGCTGGCGATTGGATGCGAGAGGAGAGCAGGCTTCGGCGTGGCTTCGTGTCCGCCTCAACGCGGGTCCCGACGAGGATGAAGTTCTCGAACCGCTTGGGCTTTATTGAGCTTCAACCCACTATCCGCGCAAGGCC
>DASVUO010000052.1:0-3794 GCA_036386995.1 Allosphingosinicella sp.
CCCCACTTAAAGAAAGACGGCCGCCGCAATCAGGGAAGCGGCGGTGACCAGGATGAGAAGCAGAATGGTCCAGTAGGCCAAAGCGCGGCCCCGCCGGGGAAAGTGGTTGTTGCCCAATCGCAGCTCGCCGGCTCGAAGCGCCTCCAGGAACACGTAGAGGCAGTAGGGACCAAACAGGGTCGCGGGCTGAAGGCGGACGTCCGGATCGGCGTGCAACGATCGCCACCAACTCCAAGCAGATAGCGCGGCCAAGACAAGGATGAAGCCGGTAGCGAGCCAATATGCCCCAGGCTCGGCACGGCGCTCGATCGGCCGCGAGACGGTGCATCGGCCCACCACAAGCACACGAGCCGACAAGCTGGCGAACAGCAGGGTTGAAAGGCCGAAGAACCAAGTGTCGAATGACATCGCCGCTGCTTAACAGTGCCGGAAGCCCGCGATCCAGCACTGATCTCGCAGGCGAAGCATCAGCCGTTATGTCTTCACCGGCTGACCGAGCGGGAGGGCAATGACGCCTTGGTGGAGGCCGGCGGCGCCGTCCAGCGGGAACGGGCCGAGTTCGTCGCCGGCAGGGAGGCCGACGGAGAAGGCTGCGGCCGTGCGGCCCTCGCCGCCGCCGGGGAGGCGGTAGCGGATGTCGGCGACCACTGCGGGGAGCAGGCTGGTGCCGGGGAGCTCGGCGCGGGGCAGCGCGACGGATGCCTGAAGGGTGCGCGCTTCACCGGCGGCGAGCGTGACGGCGGGCGTGCCAACATGGCCGGACGGCGGGATGAGGGCGCGGGTGGCGTCCTGCCCGGCATGGGCCGCCATCCAGGTGTAGACGCGGACGTCCTGCGCATCGACCGGACCTTCGTTGAGCACGGTGAGTTCGAACTCGATCCGGGCACCCTCCCCTTCGACGCCCGCGCGCAAGGGGCGCAGGCGAAGGTCGATGCGAGGGCGGCCGACGGGAGCGACCGGAACGGGAGCGACGGGAATCGCCGCTTCTTCGCGCACTTCGCGGTGCACCACCGTCTCGGAGCGGCGGCGGCCGCCGCGCGCGATCAGAAAGGCGATCGCGCCGAGCAGCAGCAGGATCGCGGCCACGATCAGCGGCCAGCCCCAGCCACCGCCGTCCTGGGTGGTGGTAACCTCCGGATAGACTTCGACGTCGTTGTAGCTCTCGTTGAAGTTCTCGGCGGGAGGTAGAATCTCGACGCTGTTGTCGGTGAGGAGCGGTTCGGAAGGCACGGGGACAGGAACCGGAACCTGTTCGATGATCACCGCCGGCGGGGGCGCCGCGGCGGGAATGTCGACCGGCGGCGGCGCGCTGCGGACGGGGCGCTCGGCCGGTTCGGAGCGCGGCGGCGCAGGTTCAGGCGCGGGCTCGCGTTCAGGCGCGGCGGGCGCGTCCTCGTCTGCCGGCTCCTCCTGCGCGGGCGGATCCTGCGCCGCCTGGGCGAGGGCCGGCGGCGCGGCGAAGGCGGCGGCGGTGACGAGGAGGAGAAGGGCGAAGCCGGGGGAGCGCTTTGTCATGACGAGGCCATAACGAAGCCGCCCCCCAACGGGTCCCTCCGATCAGCGGCGTTCCGTTTCGCCGAGTTCGCGGGCGACCACGCCCTCATGAAGGCCCGAAGGATTGTCGACGGCGAAGTGGGCAAGCTCCTCCCCGTCCGGCACGCCCACGGAGAAGCGGGCGGTGGCGTGGCCGGTGCTTCCGTCGGGCAAGCGGAAGCTGGCGTCGGCGACGACCACCGGCAGCACCGCATCGCCGGGGACTTCGGCGGTGGGAAGGCCGACGGCGGCGGAGAGTGTGCGCTCCTCGCCCGCGGGAATGGTGACGGGCGGCGTGTCGGCATGCTCCGCCGGCGCGATCAGCGCGCGCTCCGCCTCTGTGGCGGCGGAGGCGAGCATCCAGGTGGAGACCCGCACGTCCTCCGCCGCGACCGGCCCGGAGTTGCCGACGGTGAGTTCGAACTCAACGCGTGCGCCGTCGCCATCGACGCCGGCGCGGACCGGGCGCATGCTGAAGCCGATCGCCGGGCGATCGTGAGAGGTCGGCGCGGCAGTGGGCGCGAAGCCCGGAGCGGCGGGTGCTTCGGGCATGGGCTCCGGGGCGGGAGAGACCGAGGATGCGGCAGCGAAGCCGCCGATGACCGGAGCAGTCAGCGGCGAGGCGCCGAGTCCGCCGGCCGGTACCTTTGTGGTCACGGCCGGAGGCGCCGAAACGGACGCAACAAGCGGGGCGGACGGAGCTTCAGCCGCTACGTAGGACTGAGACGAGGCAACTGGTGCAGCCTGCGGAGTAGGAGCGGCTGGGACGTGCTGGATAGGCTCGGACGCCACCGGCTCATGATGATGCGTCTGCTCGACGAAGGTGTCTTTGTCCTCGCGGCGGCGGCGGAACAGGAAGAACAAGGAAATTGCGGCGATCGCCAGCGCGCCGAGGGCCCAGGGGAGCATGGAGCCGCCGCTTTGCTGTGCCGGCGGAGCGGCGGGGCTCAGGACGTCGGTTTCGCCGGCGGGAGGGGCGGGGAGCTGCTCAACGGCGTCGGGCGAAACGGCTGCCGCGTCGGCCGTGGACAAGTCGTCGGCGCCCGTTCCTGCCGGCGGCGCAGGCACCGTAGCGGAGGTATTAGCGGCGGCGGGGGCTGCTCGAACAACGGCGCGGGCCGTCGGGCGACTCGCGGGGCGTGGTGCTGAGCGGCGCGCAGGCGCTGCGGTTGTGGCGGCGCGTTCGGCGAGCTGTTCGGCCTCCGTCGCAGGGGCGGGCTGCTCAGCCGCGGGTTGCGGAGTCGCGGCCGGCTTCTCGGCAGCGGGTTGCTGGGCGGGCTCCGTTGCCGGCTGTTCGGTGGTCGGCTGCGCCTCCTGCGCGGCGAGGGCGGACAGGGGAAAAACGGCGGCTGCAAGCAAGGCGGCGGCGCGGCGGAAGCGAAGGGGCGGGTTTCTCATAACAGGGGCAGAATGACCGTGCCGCCGCTTCGGGCGCGCGGGCGAGCGCCGGGCGCGGCGGTACGTTGCCCCGCGTCGGCAGGCCGAGCGAAACCGCATGCGGGAGGGCAGCTCGCCTAGAGCCGCCCTCCCCTTTGCCGCCGGTTAGAAAGCCGGGTGGCCGCCGAGGATCTCCGGGCCGGCGGAAACGATGCCGGTCAGGCTCGACACGCCGAGCAGAACCACCGAGCCGCCGCCGTTGGTGAAGGCAATGGAGAGATCGGCGATCCCGTCTCCGTCCACGTCGCCCACGCGGCTGCCCTTGATGGCGATGCCGTCGAGCACGAGCTGGTCGACGCCGGCTTCGAAGCCGATGATCGTGTCGCTGCCGCCGCCGCGCCCGAAGACGAAGAGGTCGGCGCCGGTTCCGCCATCGAGCAGATCGTTGCCGTTGCCGCCGATCAGCACATCCTTGCCCGCGCCGCCGAACAGGGCATCGACGCCGTTGCCGCCCTCCAGCCAGTCGTGGCCGCCAAGCCCGCGCAGGACGTCGTTGCCGTTGCCGCCGGTGAGGTGGTCCTCGCCGCCGGTGCCGAGCAGGTCCGACTTTCCGTTGCCGGCCGAGACGCGGACGCCATCGGCCGTGCCGGTGACGGTGATCTCCACGGTGGCGGTGCTGGTCAGTCCGGCGGCGTCCGTCACCGTGTAGCTGAAGCGATCCACCGTGGTTGCGCCGGTCGCAAGCCAGTCAAAGCTGTCATGGTCGGCGCTGTAGGTGAGCGTCTGCGTCGCGGCATCGAAGTAGACGGTGCCGAGCGTGCCTTTGGTGTCCACGCCCTTGACGCTGAGCACGTCGCCCGAATCCGGATCGCTGTCGTTTCGGA
>DASVUO010000053.1:0-11986 GCA_036386995.1 Allosphingosinicella sp.
TGCTAGAGGCCCCGCTCCTACCGGCGCCGGTCCCTGATCGGCGACAACACGTGCGGTCGTGGCGGAACTGGTAGACGCGCAGCGTTGAGGTCGCTGTGGCCGAAAGGCCGTGGAAGTTCGAGTCTTCTCGACCGCACCATATCACGTCGAAAAAAGATCGTCCGGGGGACGATCTTGACGTGATATCCGCCGGAGGCATCCCACTTCCCGCTCAGACGCAACCCGCGCGTGCTGCCCGGCGTTGTGCAGCTTTCCGATCATCGTGGGACGATCTTCAGGCATGGCTGACGAGGACAAAGAGCGCGTGGACCTTTCCGAACGCGAATGGCGCGAGAAATTGACGCCGGAGCAATATCAGGTGCTTCGCGAGGCGGGCACCGAGCGGGCGTTCACCGGCCGCTTCGTCGATAACAAAGCCCAAGGCGAATATCGCTGCGCCGGCTGCGGCGAATTGTTGTTCGACAGCCAGGCCAAATATGACAGCGGATCGGGCTGGCCTAGCTTTACCCAGCCGGCGGCGCCGACGGTGAGCGAGCATGCCGATACCAGCCACGGCATGCGCCGGGTGGAAGTGCGCTGCGCCCGCTGCGACGGGCACCTTGGCCACCTCTTCCCCGACGGGCCGGGGCCGACCGGCCTTCGTTATTGCATCAACAGCGCCTCGCTCGACTTCAAGGGGCGCGACGAGGGCTGAGGCCGGGGGCGCTTGTCGGCGCGGCCGTATCGGCTTAACCTCCGCCAACAATGGCCAGTGTCGCTTCTCCAAGATCGCCGCTGAAGCGCGGCCTGATCATCACCTTCAAGACCCTGCTCTACGGTTCGATCCTGGGGCTGATCGCGCTCATCGTGGCGGTGGCCGTCGCGATGAGCGAATTGCCAAGCTATAGCGAACTGATCCGCCGCGACGACCTTGGCCAAACCATCCGGGTGCGCGCCGCCGACGGATCGGTGCTGATCTCGTCCGGGCCCGAATTCGGCAATTGGCCGACCTACCGGCCGATCCCAAGCGTCATGAAGGACGCGATGATCGCGGTCGAGGCCCGCCGCTTCCGCTACCATCCCGGCGTCGATCCGGTCGGCATTCTGCGCGGCATCAAGGTGAGCTTCCAGCGCGACGACAAGGTGCGCGGCGTTTCCACCATCACGCAGCAATTGGCCCGCAACATCTTCCTGACCAGCAGCCGCAATTACGGCCGCAAGGTGCGCGAGGGCATTCTTGCGCTGGCGCTGGAGCGGCGCTTCTCCAAGGAGCAAATCCTGGAGCTGTACCTGAACCGAGTCTATTTCGGCGGCGGCGCCTACGGCATCGACGCCGCGTCGCGGCGCTTCTTCGGCCATTCGGCGCAGACGTTGTCGCTTTCGGAAAGCGCGATCATCGCGGGGCTGGTGAAGGCTCCCTCCAGCTATTCGCCGACCGCCGACGCGGAAGCGGCGAAGGCGCGCTCCGAAGTCGTCATCCAGCTGATGCGCGAGCAAGGCTATATCAGTGCGGCGCAGGCGGCGTCGGCGGAGCCCGCCGAGGTCAAGCTGGTGACGCCGACGAAGCAGAACAGCGTGCGCTACTTCACCGACTGGGTACTTCCCCAGCTCGACACTTTGATCGACGAAAGCGTCGAGCCGATCGACGTCTGGACCACGCTTGATCCCAACATGCAGCGGCTTGCCGACCAGGTGATCAACGCATCGACGCCGGCCGGGGCGCAAGGGGCGCTGGTGGCGCTCGACCGCGACGGATCGATCCGGGCGATGATCGGCGGGCGCAATTACGTCGATTCGATCTACAACCGCGCGACCCAGGCGGCGCGGCAGCCGGGATCGGCGTTCAAATTGTTCGTGTACCTGGCTGCGATCGAGTTCGGCTACACGCCGGAGACGGCGGTGCAGGACAAGCCGGTGACCATCAACGGCTGGAGCCCGCGCAACAACAGCCGAAGCTTCGGGGGCACCGTGTCGATCCGCCAGGCCTTTGCGCAATCGATCAACACGGTTTCGGCGCAGCTTGGCCAGGAAGTCGGCTTCCGCACGGTGGCGGACATCGCTCAGCGCTTCGGCATCACGTCGAAGCTGCCGACCCATCCGTCGATCACGCTCGGCAGCGCGGAGGTACGCCTGCTCGACATGACGCGCGCTTATGCGTCGGTGGCGAGCGGCGGCAAGGCGGTGGTCCCCTATGGCATCCGCCGGGTGACCACCGGCGACGGCGAACTCCTCTATCAGCACGAAGCCGACGGCGAACGGACTTTGGTGGCGCCGCATGTCGCGGCGCAGATGACCGACTTGCTTCAGGCGGCGGTGATGACCGGAACCGGGCGGGCGGCGCAGATCAACCGGCCGGTGGCGGGCAAGACCGGCACGACGAGCTCCAACAAGGACGGCTGGTTCCTGGGCTTCTCGAGCGGGCTCACCACCGGCATCTGGATGGGCCGCGACGACAACCGCGCGATCCCGGGTCTCCAAGGCGGGCGGGCGCCGGCGCAGGCGTTTCAGCGCTTCATGACCAAGGCGGTGGCGACCCGGCCGGTGGAGCAGTTCCAGACGACGGTGGAAGCGCCGGACTGGGCCGAGCCGGACGAGGAAGTCTGGTTCAAGGCACCGTCGGACGACGTGCCCCTGGTCGATCCCGAAGGCAATCCGGTGGAGCGGCCCGCGCCGCCCGCGCAGACCCAGCGTCCCGAGACGGGCGAAGAGGACGAACCGGGGCCGGTCGAGGACGAACTCGACCGCGAATGGATCGAACGGGCGGTGAACCCGGACCGCGCGCCGCGCCGCGAACCGCCGCCGCGCCGGCGGGAGCGGGAGCCGGCCGCCGACCGGCCGCGCGAGCGTCAGGAGATCTAGCCGCGTCCGATCCGGTGGAGCGCGGCGCCGTTGCGGCGCAGCCAGGCGCGCGCGGGCGTTGGGTCCGCTTCGAACAGTTCGGCGACCAGAGCGTGGAACTGCGGCCCGTGGTTCATGTGCACCCGGTGCGCGACTTCATGGGCGACGGTGGCGCGGCGGACGTAATCGGGCGCGAGGATCAGGCGCCAGCTGTAGCGGATGCCGCCGGTGGACGAGCAGCTTCCCCAGCGCGACAGCGGGTCGCCCACGGCGACTTTGGAGACGGTGACAGCGGCCTTGGCGGCATATTCGGCGGTTTCGCGGGCGAGGACGTCGAGCGCGTGGCGCTTCAACCAGCGCAGGATCCGGCCTTCGAGCCCTTCCAACGGGCCCCCCGCGACGATGCGGCCTTCCTCGAGGCGGACAATGCGTGACCGCTCGGCGCTCCAGTCGATCCGGTGCGGGCGATCGTAGAGCGGCACCACCGAGCCTGGCCCGAGCCGCTCGGGCGGCGCGATCTTGGCGAGCTGCGCCTCGATCCACGCGCGGTGCTCGGCCGCCCATTCCAGCGCCTTACGTTTCGAGACCCGGCGCGGCACGGTGAGCGACACGGCGCCGGTGCGCGGATCGACCCGCAGGCGAAGCATTCGGGCGCGGGGCGAGACGGTGAGCTGAAGCGCGGCGCTGGTGGAACCGCCTTCGAAGACGAGATCAGAGCTCACGGTCGGTGAGGTGATATTCGAGATCGCCGGCATCCGCTTCGCCGATCGTCCAGCCGCGTACCGACTGGCCGGCGAGATGCACCGCCTCGCGGTCGCCGCTGATCAGATAGTGCCAGCCGGGAAGCGGCTTGCCCTCGGCGCGGAGGCGGTAGGCGCAGGTGGAGGGAAGCCAGGGAAGGGTGCCGACCTTGCCCGCCGTCAGCCGGACACAATCGGGAACGTAAGCGTGGCGGCCCCGATAATTGGAGCAGAAGCCCGAATGCCGATCGAGCAATTTGCAGGCGACGTTGGTCGGGTGGACCTCGCCGGTGTCGGCATCCTCCACCTTGTGCAGGCAACATTTGCCGCAGCCGTCGCACAGCGACTCCCACTCGGCGCGGTTGAGCTGATCGAGCGGCTTTTCCCAGACCGGAATTCCGCCGCCGCTCACGACACCCAGCGCGCCAGTTCGTCGGCAATCGCCTGCGCGTTCCCCTCGCGCGGAAGAATCGCGATCGGCTTTCCGTCCGGATCCATCAGGTAGAAGATGCGCTGGTGATCCATCAGATACTCGCCGTTATCGGCGGGCATCTTCGCATAATAGACCCCGTAACCCTTGGCGGCGGCCTTGACCTGTTCGGGGGTGCCGGTGAGCGCGACGAGGCGCGGGTGGAAGGCGGCGGCATATTCCTTGAGCTTAGGCGGCGTGTCACGCTCCGGATCGACGCTGATGAAGATCGGCTGGACCTTGGCGGCGCGGGCGGGATCGTTTTTCTCGAACAGGCGCAGCGCCAGGCCGATCTGGGCAAGATCGGTCGGGCAGGCATCGGGGCAGCTTGCAAAGCCGAAATAGACGATTCGGTATTTGCCCTTGAAGCTCGCGTCGCTGACCTGGCGCCCGTTCTGATCGGTGAGCGTGAAGGGTCCGCCGATCCTTGCGCCGGCGAGCGGCGGCTCCTCGCGCGGCGCGGCGCCGCTGCACGAAGCGACCGCGAGGCCGAGAAGCATCGGGAGGATAAGGGAAAATCGGGTTTTCACGGTTTCGTTCATGACGCGGGCAGCCATGCTTTGCTATAGGCGCGCGATCAAGTGTTCGAGCGGAATGGGGAATGATTGTGGCTAAAGGTTTCAAGCGGGCGATCGCGGCCGCGGCGTTGATGATCGCGGTGCCGGTTGCGGCGCAATCCTATTCCGACAGCCACTCGTTCCTGAAAGCGGTAAAGGAGCGCGACGGCACCAAGGTCACGCAGTTGGTTTCGGAGCCCGGCACCACGGTGATCAACAGCCGGGAGCGTGGCAGCGGCGACAGCGCGCTCCATATCGTCGCGCGGGCCCGTGATTACGAATGGCTTTCCTTCCTGCTGAGCCGGGGTATCCGGCCGGACCTGCAGGACCAGCAGGGCACCACGGCGCTCGGCATCACCGCACAGCTCGGCTGGCTCGAAGGCGCCGAGCTGCTGCTTGGCCGTGGGGCGTCGGTCGACCTTGCCAATGGCCAGGGGGAGACGCCTTTGATCCTGGCGGTGCAGCGCCGCGATCTCGCCATGGTGAGGCTGTTGCTTTCCAAGGGCGCGAACCCGAAGCGCGGCGACCGGGCGGCGGGGCTCTCCGCGATCGATCATGCCAAGCGCGACGGGGCGCGTTCGGCGGGGATACTGAAACTGCTGGAAGCGCCGGCGGGACCCGCCAAAAAGGTCGCCGGACCCAAGCTTTAAGCGAAGCCGGCGAGACCCGGATCGAGATCGCCGACCAGCCGACGCGCGGCGCGCCGGGCGAAGCGCAGGGTCTCGGCCTTGCGGCGGGCGGGGGCGAGGCGGCGAAGCGCAGGCTCGCGAAGCACCGCGGCGTCGTAGCGATCGGCGACGATCAGGCCGCAGACCGCGGGGTGGAAGCAGTCCTGCTCGAAGGGCGACAGATCGAAGCCCGCCGGCACCGCCCAGAAGAAGCGGTCGCAATAATCCAGGTAATCGAGCCACTTGCCGTCGCCGAGCAGATCGGCGCGCGACACCTTGATCTCGACGATTGTGATCAGGCCGGAGGAACAGACGCCCATCATGTCGGCGCGTCGGCCGTTGACCAGCGGCACTTCGCAAAGCGCGAAGATGTCCTGGTTGAAGAAAAGCCGGGTCACCCCGCGCGCCACATCCTGCGCGGCGAGCGGGGCGTCCTTGAAGCAGAGAGCCTGAGTCGAAGCCATTCCCGCTTCACTAGAATGAAACGGGAACGGAGGCGAGTCCCTCAGCGGTAGAAGATGTGGTTGCCGACGGTGGCGACGCGCTTGAGGCCGCGCCAGGAGGGACGAACCCGGGTCGCGTGGAAGAAGAGGGCGCGGGAGGCGGGGCTGTCGGCCATGTCTTCGCGCGCTATGTGCGCAATGGCGACGGCTTTTTTCCAGGCGGCGGAGGCGCGCGGCACGGAGGGCAGGCGGCCGCCGCGGACAAAGGAGAATTGGCCGCGCTGCTTGACCACGCCGCAGACGCTGGAGGCGAAGCGGCCGGACTTGGCACGGTTAAGGATCACTTGGGCGACCGAGAGCTGGCCGGCGAGCGGCTCGCCTTTCGATTCGAAGTAAACGGCGTTGGCGAGGCATTCCTGCTCGCTGTCTGCGGTGCGCGAGGAGGAATGGAGGCCGACCAGTTCGGACAGGCTGCGGCGCACGGGGCGCTCTTGCGGCTTCGGCGGCTCGGCGGGGGCCGGAGCCTCGGCGACCGGTGCTGCCTGTGCGGGCGCTTGCGTCGGGAGCGGCGGCGTGCCTTGAACGGGCGTTGCGAGGAGATCGGAGGAGACCAGGGTGGGGGTTTCGAACTCCCAGGCCTGGGAAGGCGTACCGAGAATGGCAGCCAAAAGGGCCGCGGCAGTGCCGGCGGCGCGAACAATCGAAAACATGTAATCTCAAAACAGTGCGGCCGGCCGGTCCAAAACGCCGGATGCTTGTGCTCTAAACTGAGCGCATCCCGGGACCCGCCTTCCGTCTCGCATCGGCCGCCCGCCCCCCAAAACCCCGGGTTCGGGACCGCCCCTCGCTTCTTCACGAAAGAACAGGGGGGCGGCTAGTTTGTGCGGTGCAGCAGAGTCAATCGAAGGCGCTCATTTCAGCGGTGAATCGTTCCACCGACGGGATGTCCAGCTCCAAAACCCACAAATCCGGGTCGAATCGCCGCCTTCGAGCGACAAACTCCGGAACCTGCACTGGGTCATCAATTGGGAGCGCCCAGCTGTAGCTGCCGTCGGGCTTCAGCAGGCGCTCGAGCAGGACCGGCGGCCCGCCGCGCTCCGTAAGCAGCAGCAGGATCGCGCCGGAGGTCGGGTCGCCCTTGGCGAGCACCGCCGCGAAGCCGCCTTCACCCTCCACCTTGCGGATCAAGGCGCCGGCGAGAACGGAGGTGGCGAGGCGCGGGGTCACGCGCCCGGCACGTAGCCGGGGAGGCCCGAAAGCGTGATGTGCGAGCGCATGAAGGTGCCGGTGCCGCGCGCCGCTTCCTCGCCGGAGGGGAGGAGGAGCCGCGCTTCGCCGACGAGCACCCGGCGGCGGCCGCTCGCCCAGCGGCCTTCGGCGATCACCGGCCCTTCCTTCATCGGTTTGGTGAAAAGCAGGTTGAAGGCGGTGGTGAGCAGGAAACGGTCGGTGACCAGGCTGTTGCAGGCGTAGAAGGCGGCGTCGTCGAGCATCTTGAAGTAGAGCGTGCCGTGGGCGGCGCCGGCGGCGTGGAACAGCTCCGGCCGGACGTCGAAGTGGATTCGGCAGACGCCTTCTTCCGGGATCTCGATGCGCGACGGGAAGACGGCGTTGATCGCGGCGTGGCGGTAAAGCGATTCCAGCGCCCGGTAGTGGGCGGGCGCGCCGGCCGCGGCTTCGCCCTCAGGCGGCATGGAGGCTTTCGACGCCGGTGAGCAGCGCGAAGATCGCGTCGCGGGAGCGGGCGCCGCGCAGCTTGGCGGCGGTGTTGCGGTCGCGAAGGGCGCGGCTGACGCCTGCAAGCGCCTTCAGGTGATCGGCGCCGGCATCGGGCGGCGAGAGAAGCAGGAAGACGAGATCGACGGGGAGGCCGTCCACCGCCTGGAACTCGACCGGCTGAGGCAGGCGCGCGAAATAGCCGTAGACGCGGTCCAATCCCTCGATCTTGCCGTGGGGAATTGCGACGCCCCCGCCGAAGCCTGTCGAGCCGAGCTTTTCCCGCTCGCTGAGCGCCGCGACGATGGTCTTTGCCGGAATACCGGTGTGGCGGCTGGCGGCCGCTCCGAGCATCTGGAACAGCGCCTTCTTGTTCGAAGCCGACAGGTTCGCATCGATCGACTCGATGGTCAGCAGCGCGGATAGGTCGTTCATGGCACCACCAATGGGAAGCGTCCCGCCCCCGGCCGCTCATTGTTTTCGAAAATTTGAAGCGAAACGTTCGCTGCTTTGCCGCGTCAGCCGGCGGCGGGTTCGTCTCGTCGCATGGCTTCGTCGAGGGCATCCGGCACCTCGCCGGCATGGTGGTCCTTGAGACGGCGGTGGTGGCGGCGAAGCTGCTTTTCGACCTTGTCGGCGGCGGCATCGAAGGCTGCGTGCGCATCGGCGGCGCTGTCCGTGCCCTTCAGCACTTCGCCGGGGATGTAGCAGAGGATTTCGCAGGTAAAGCCGTGGTCGTGCGGGCCCTTGCCGAAGATGACGTGAGCGGAGGTCGCGCGCGAATTGTGCTTTTCGACAACGGCGGAGAGGCGATCGGTGACGTGGCTGCGAAGTGCTTCGCCGGTATCGACCTGGTGACCCGAAACGCGAATGTCCATGCGATGCTCCCGCAAATGAGGCGGCGGATTAGGCGTCGCCGCCCAGCGCCGTCAACCGTGTGTCGTTAACCGCGCGCCGCCAATCGGGTCCATATGGGATCGGTGAGCCCCGCAACAAAGGCTGCGTGGGCGGCAAGCTCCTCTTCGGTCGCGGCGTGCGGCCGGGGCGGGCGGATTTCAAAGGTGATCGGCGCGCCCGAATCAAAGGCGCTGTCCGCTTTCTCTTCAATGGTGATGACATCAGCGAGGCCGAGGCCGATCTGCCGGCCGCCGCTCAGTTCGACATAGCATTGGGCGAGGAGCTGGGCGTCGATCAGCGCGCCGTGCTTGATGCGCAGGCTGCGGTCGACTCCGAAGCGGGAACAGAGCGCATCGAGGCTGTGCTTGGCGCCGGGGTGGCGGCTGCGGGCGATGGTAAGGGTGTCCACCATCCGGCTCATGCACACCAAGGGGCGGCCGCAATGGTTGAGCTCGTGGTTGAGGAAGCTGAAGTCGAAGCTGGCATTGTGGGCGACCAGCGGACAATCGCCGAGGAATTCGAGCAGGTCCTCGACCACGTCGCCGAACAAGGGTTTGTCGGAGAGGAAGACGTCCGAAAGGCCGTGCACCGCTTCGGCGCCGCTGGGCATGGCGCGCTGCGGGTTGAAATAGGCGTGAAAGGTGCGGCCGGTCTCGACCTTGTTGAGGAGCTCGACGCAGCCAATCTCAACCATGCGATCGCCGGTGAGCGGGCTAAGGCCCGTGGTTTCCGTGTCAAAGACGATTTCGCGCATGCGCACGACTATGAATCGTCGGCGCCCGTCAGACAAGCGAGGATGCGCCGAACCGCTCGTCGCGTTTCGTCCAGGCTGCCGCCGGTGGGGATAATGAAATCGGCGCGGGCGCGCTTTTCTTCATCGGGCATCTGGCGGGCGAGTATCTTTTCGAACTTCTCCGCCGTCATGCCAGGGCGGGCGAGGACCCGGGCGCGCTGGACGCCGGCGGGCGCGGAGACGACGGCGATCTTATCCACCGCCTGCCACCCACCGGCCTCGAAGAGGAGGGGGATGTCGAGCAGCACCACCGGTGCGGCGGCGTTGGCGGCAAGAAACGCCTCCCGCTCGCGTGCCACCGCCGGATGGACGAGAGATTCGAGGCGGCGGAGCGCTTCGGGTGCGCCGAGCACCCGTTCGGACAAAGCGGTGCGATTCACCCCCTCAGGCCCAGTAGTGCCGGGGAAATGCGATTCGATCTCCGCAACCAGCGCGCCGGCTGGGCCCTGGAGGCGGTGGACCGCGGCGTCGGCGTCGAACACCGGCACGCCCTCGTCGGCGAACATCGCCGCGACGGTAGATTTGCCCATGCCGATGGAGCCGGTCAGGCCCAGTTTCATCATGACGTAAGCAGCCGTCGGAGTTCTTCATCGTGCTCACGGGGTGCATGAGCGCCGAAGAACAGCTGGAATGCAGGCGCTGCCTGACCGATCAGCATCGCCATGCCGTCGATTACGGACAGGCCGCGCCTTTTAGCGGCGGCAATCAAGGGTGTTTCAATCGGCTCGTAGACCATATCCAAGACCGTCGAAGTGACGGGAAAGTTATCGAAATCGATCGGAACGGGTGGATGGCCCACCATCCCCATTGGAGTCGCATTCACGACCAGAATGCTGGAATCGGCATCTGTGGGATCATTGAGTCGGTCGAGCCCGAAGCCGTCGCCTGGATGCCCGCGGAACTCGCTCGACATCGCTTGGGCCTTTTCCGGGGTACGATTGAAAAAAAACCGGCTGCCGTAGGCTGTTTGGTCGAGTGCCACCGTTGCCGCCCTTGCTGCGCCTCCGGCGCCGATGATGTAGCTGAGGGCGTGAGCCGGATTCTTCGTTCCAACACCTCGATCAAGCGCCTCCAGAACGCCAATGACGTCCGTATTGAAGCCAGCGAGTCTTCCCTCAGCGCCCCTAACGATCGCGTTCAGGGCCCCCACTCCCGCAGCAAGTGGCGCGTCCTTGTGAGCAAGGCTTTGCAGCCAATCAACATGAGGAAGGGCCAGTTGCTTCAACGGCGCCGTGACGTTGCAGCCCAACCACCAAGGATCAGCCCGCTTGGTCTTTAAATATGAGGGGAGGTCGGCGGCGCTTACCCGTGAGCGCCGGTAGTCCGCTTTTATGCCTAACTTGCCCAACCAAAACTGGTGGATCAACGGCGACTTGGAATGGGCAATCGGATCCCCGATCACCTCGGCGTACGGCACTGGCATCAGCTGAGCAGCATTTCGCGCTCGCGCAGGTAGGCGAGCAGGGGGAGGAGCGGCATGCCGAGGATCGCGAAGTGTGAGCCTTCGATCCGGTCGAACAATTGCGCGCCCGGGCCTTCGATCCGGTAGCCGCCGACGCTCCAGCGGATCTGCTCCCACTCACCCTCGAGATAGTCGTTCAAGAACGCCTCACCGAGCGGACGCATCGTGAGCGAAACCGTTTCGCTTGCCCACCACACCGCCTGTCCGCCTTCGACGATCACCGCCGCGGAGTGCAGTTGGTGGGTGCCGCCGGCGAGGGACTGGAGTTGGCCAAGCGCTTCTTCTCGCGATGCTGGCTTACCCAGCAGGGTGCCGTCGTCGCGCTCAAGCGTTTGATCCGAGCCGAGAACGAGATCGCCCGGACCCGCTTCGGCGGAGAGGGCCTTGAGCTGCGCCAGTTCCTCGGCGACGCCGCGCGCGTCGAAGCCGGCGCTCCAAAGGCCGGCCTTGGCGGCGCCTTCGTCGAGCTCCGCGTCCACCGTTTCGAACGGCACGCCCGCTGCTTCCAGCATCGCCCGCCGCGCCGCGCTTTTGGAGGCGAGCAGAAGCCTCATTGCGCCGCGCCTTCCGCGGCAGCTTCGGCGGCGTCGCAGCGTTCGTTGCACAGCTTCACGATCGCGTAAGCGGTTTCCTCGATCGAGCGGCGGGTGACGTCGATCACCGGCCAGCCATTGTCGGCGAAGATGCGGCGCGCGAAGGCGAGCTCGGCGTTCACCGCTTCGGTATCGACATAGTCCGTCTCCGGCGCCTGGTTGAGCGACAGGAGGCGGTTGCGGCGAATCTGGATCAAGCGGTCGGGATTGGTGGTGAGGCCGACGACGAGCGGGTGCTTGAGGCCGAACAAGGCCGGCGGCGGCGGCGATTCCGGCACAAGCGGAATGTTCGCGACTTTGTAGCCGCGGTTGGCGAGGTAGATGGAGGTTGGAGTCTTGGAGGTGCGCGACACGCCGGCGAGGACGATGTCGGCATCCTCCCAATTCTCCCAGTTCATGCCGTCATCGTGCGCAATGGAAAATTGGATCGCGTCGACCCGCGCGAAGTAGGCGGCGTCCAGGGCGTGCTGACGGCCGGGGCGCGCCGTCGCCTGCTGGCCGAGCACCGCCGACAAGGCATGCACCACCGGATCGAGCGCGGACACGGCATGAAGGCCGCGGCGGCGGGTCTTCTGCTCGAGTTCGCGGCGAATGTTGGAATTGACCAGGGTATAGAGAACCAGGCCCGGCCGCCGCTCGATATCGTCCAGCACCCGGTCGAGATGGCCTTCCGAGCGGACCATCGGCCAAAGGTGGCGCCGCACTTCGACGCCTTCGAACTGGGCGAGGCAGGCTTTGGCGATCAGCTCCAGCGTCTCCCCGGTGGAATCCGAAAGGAGATGGAGGTGAATGGCCGTCACGCCGAAATCCCGCTGTGGATAAGCATGGGGG
>DASVUO010000054.1:0-2726 GCA_036386995.1 Allosphingosinicella sp.
CCCGACGCGCGCCTCGCCGGAATCCAGTACGACATCGAGCCCTACACGCTCGCCGCCTGGGGCGCCGAGCCCGCCGGCTACCGCGGCTGGGCCCGCGCCGTACGCACCCTCGCCCTGAACGCCGGCGAGCCCGTCCACCTCGTCCTCCCCTTCTGGATCGCCGAGGAGGAAGAGGGCGCGGCCTTTCTCCGCGAGATCGAATCGTCGGTGAGCGGTGTGACGATCATGGCCTACCGGACGGATGCGGCATCGGTTTCCACCATCGCCGAGCCGCTGCTGAACTGGGGCAGCAAGACCGGCAAGCCCGTCCGGGTCGCGCTCGAGACGGGGGCGGTGGCCGAGGAAACGGAAGAAAACTTCGTCGGGGCGCCGCGCGGCCGCATCGCGGTGGTGACGGGCGAGGACGGCAAAGCCCGCGCCACCCTCCTCGACCAAGACGCGACGATCCCCGGCGCCGCCATGTACACCCTCGCCGCTCGAACCACCGCCCCGCCCGAGCGCATCAGCTTCCTCGGCGACGACCGGCGGATGCTGGACACGGCGGGGGCGCTGGCGGCGCCGCTGGGCGCGTGGGCGGCGTTCGACGGCTTTGCTTATCATGGCTTCGCCTGGGCTCAACCCTAGTCACGCGGCGCGGCGCAGCCTGTATCCGCCCGGATCGCCGGCCACGTGGCCGAGCCGTTCCAGCGCGTCGAGGGTGAGCTGGATGCGCTGAACCAGGCGTCGGCCCTGGCTGTAGCGGGCGGCAATGGCCTCGGCGGTCAGGCTGCCGCCCAATCGCAGATCGGCGAGCACGGCCGCCGTCTGGCCGATCGCATCGCGCGGGAAGCCGGGCTTGGCGGCCCTGGCGTCGGGGAGCATGGCTTCGATCTGCTCCGGCTGCGCCTTCTTCTCCAGCACCGCGACGCCGGCCTTCTTCTGCTGATAGTCCGGCCGCAGCCAACGGACGATGCCGCGCCTTTCCTCCGCCGCCCGCTGCGCGTTCAGCGCCACCAGCCGAGCGACGATCTCCTCGTCCGGAAGATCGGCCGGCCACCCGTAGGCGTCGGCCACCGCGGCATCGAGCCGATCGTGGAGCTCGGCGAGAATGTCCACCCGGCCGCGCATCCGCTGGTCCTCCTCCCTGGCGCTGAACGCTTCCCCTTTCGCCAGCTTGTCGCGCAGATTGTAGAGAGTGGTCAGCGTCAAATCGGGATGCTCAGCAAGCACCTCCTTGCGCGTCGCGTCGAGCTCTTCGGCGATGGCGCCGATGCGGATGCGCTGGTCAGGTGCGGCATCGGGGAACGGGAAGGGATCGAAGCAGGAGGATTTCACATATACAGGTCGATCCTCGAGGAGCCCGCCCGCCGATTGCGTGAAAGCCAGATGCAACCGGCTGGAGATGACGCCCAGATGGTACGCTGATTCAAACCCGATGCACACGAGCTTGTTGTCGGGAAGGACGGCAGCATCCAAAAACTGGAAGACACGGTGCTTCGCTGTTTCAACGGTCGCAATGTAGCGGCTCAACCCTGCCAACATGGGTCGAAGCTCGCGGCGGGGCTCTCCGAAGATCCACCAATTGTCGCGATAGGTTGCACGATTGTTGGCGTCCCGCTCAGGCTTCACGGTCACCAGGAGATGCTGGTACACTTCCGGATAACGGCGCCGGACATCTGCTTCGTCGAGGCCGAGTAGGTCGATCACCATGACGCTTCGCGGGCGAGCCGTCAGGTCGCGGCCATTTCGGTAAGGCCGGATGTGCCGCTCCAGCCCCTCGCGCCTCTCCAGTCCGAGCAACTGAGCTTCGGCGGGGCTGACGATGAATCCCGCCCCGTGGAGCGATACGCCTCTTGAGCAGAGCCACTCATTCGCAAGCAGCGGCTTGGTACTGGTCACGTCGGCTCCAACGGTTAAATCCGCGCTGAGCGCCCCAACGACCTGCCGGAACTCGATTGTTGGCGCGTCCGTATCCAGCCCGCTTTCCTCGACGATTTCGTATAGCCGGCCGTCCGAAAACGCAGTACCATCCTTGCCTTGCCTTGCCTTGCCTTGCCTTGCCTTGCCTTGCGCCACAGTCATGGCGATTCGCACCGCAGCTGAGTCCGGAGCGGCTTTCGTCCACGGATGATCCGGTATTGCCATGACGAGGCTCAGGCCGTCGTCGAGATGACGTGAGATCACCCTGCGGCTGAATTCCTGAGTGATCGAATTCGTGGTGACGAAGCCGAAGCGCTTCAGCCTGGTACCCGTCCGGCCGAGTTGGTCGGCGGCGCGATCCCACCAGTACATGACGAAATCGGCGGACTTGTTGATCCTTGGATGCGCCTTCCACAAGGCCGTCGCATAGGCGTCGCCGAGGCGCCCGCGCACGTCCTTGCCGCCGATAAACGGCGGGTTCCCCACGATGTAATCGGCTTCGGGCCAGTCGGGACGGCGCGGGTTCGCCAGCTCGGTGCCGCTGCCATCGGCCTTCGGCCGCTCGCCGTCGTGGCGAAGCACGGCGTCCATCGCCCGGATATTGTCGAGACGCTCCAGCACCGGATCCGAGACGATGCCGCCGTTTCTGAGCTGCCACTGGAGATAGCCGAGCCACAGGACGAGCTCGGCGATGGCGGCGGCGCGCGGATTAAGCTCAAGTCCCAGAAAGTTCTTCGGGTGGACGCTCATCGTCTCCATGGCGAGCGCTTCCTGGCCTCCGAGCTCCGCCAGCACTTCGAGCACGTCGCCTTCGAGCTGCTTCATGA
>DASVUO010000055.1:0-6051 GCA_036386995.1 Allosphingosinicella sp.
TCGACATCGTCCGCGAGCGGGTGGACGCCCTCCCCTCTTCCGGCCCCACCGTCGTCGCGACCGGGCCGCTGACCGCGGTAAAGCTCGCCGAGTCGATCGGCGCCGCCACCGGCTCCGACGCGCTCGCTTTCTTCGACGCCATCGCGCCCATCGTGCACCACGAAAGCATCGACATGGACATCTGCTGGATGGCCGCGCGGTGGGACAAAGGCGGCAAGGACTATATCAACTGCCCAATGGACAAGGAGCAGTACCTCGCCTTTCACCAGGGTCTGCTCGACGGAGAGAAGACCGAGTTTCGCGAGTGGGAAAAGAACACGCCTTATTTCGAAGGCTGCATGCCGATCGAGGTAATGGCTTTGCGCGGCGTCGATACCTTGCGGTACGGCCCGATGAAGCCGGTCGGCCTCGACAATCCGCGCACCGGTCGCTGGCCCTATGCCGTCGTGCAGCTCCGGCAGGACAATGCGCTCGGCACCTTGTGGAACATGGTCGGCTTCCAGACCAAGCTCAAATATGCCGAACAGGTTCGCCTGTTCCGCACGATCCCGGGACTCGAGAAGGCCGAGTTCGCCAGGCTGGGCGGCCTCCACCGCAACACCTTCATCAATTCGCCGCAGCTGCTCGACCGCACCCTGCGGCTGAAGAAAGCGCCGAACATCCGCTTCGCCGGTCAGATCACCGGCTGCGAAGGCTATGTCGAATCCGCCGCCGTCGGCCTCATGGCCGGCCGCTTCGCTGCCGCCGAACTGGCCGGCGAGGACCTCGCCACCCCGCCGCCTGAAACCGCGTTGGGCGCCCTCCTCGGCCACATCACCGGCGGCGCGGAAGCTGACCTCTACCAGCCGATGAACGTGAACTTCGGCCTCTTCCCCCCCATCGACGGCAAAACCAAAAAAGCCGACCGCAAACGCCTCTACACCAGCCGCGCGGAAGAAGCGCTGAAGGGGTGGATGGGCGTCAGCAGCGGCACTTCGGTTTCGGCTTCGTCTTCGGCTTCGTTGACTCATACTCCCGTGGGCTGAGCCACGCCGAGCGGTCCGCATCCGCTTTCTTGAACTTCTCCGTGGTGCTGGTCGCCCATTCCTCGAAGCTCAGGCGGCCGTCGCCGTTGCCGTCGAGCTTGGCGAAGGCCTTGCGCCTCGGCTCGAACAGTTCGTCTAAGGTAATCCGCCCGTCCTCGTTGCGGTCGGCGCGGGCGAAGCGTTTCTCTTCCTTGCTCTTCTCGGTGGCTTGCGGCGCGGGCGGCAGGCCCTTGATGCTGCGTGGGAAGGATGGCGTCGCTTCAGGGGCGGCCAGGCGGGCGCGGGGCGCCGGCGGGACCGGGTCCTCGCTTTGCGCCTGCCCTTTCCAGATGAAAAAGCCGGCAATAACGAGCAGCATGGCGGATGCGGCGCCGACGGCGAAACGAAGCATGGTCCCTCCCCTCTCTTGGGCGTGAGAAGTGGTTAGTCCTCCTTTTCATCCATTTCGGTCGCGAAAAGAATCCGAAACGACGTCAGCGGCCGGTGAGGCGGTGGCGGAGCATACGCAGCATGCGCGGCGGCGCCCCTGGCTCCTCCCAGTTCCCCACGCCCCGCTCCGCATCGCGCGCGGCAAGCGCGGCGAGCATTCCAACCGGCCGCAGACGCGACGGCCACTTGCCCATGCCCCGCTCGCGCGCAGCCGCGATGGCGGCTTGCGCATCCACTTCGCTTCCGCTGTGGCGGGCGAGATCGATCAGCGCCCAGGCCTCCCCGCCGGCCCGCACGACATCGCTGACTTCCCCGCCCAGAGCCCGCGCGGTGAAGCCGAACAGCCGCCCGCCCCGCTCGGAGGCGTAGCGCGCGAGTTCGTCCGGCGTCAGCGGATCGGGCGTGAGAAGCAGCGTCCAGCCCCCCTCCATTTCCGCCAGCTCCGCGCCCGAAACGCCAAGCGGCAGAACATGCGTGGCCACCGCCTCCAGCGCCGGCTCGGCGGGTGGACGGCCGCTGCCGAGCCCCTCCAGCGCATCGCGCCACCAGGCAAGCTTGATCTGGCTGATCAGCGGATCGCGCCCGCTCGTCAGCACCGCGCCAAGCGTGGCGTCGAGCCGCCACAGCGCCTCCACCGCCGGCCGCGCGCGCGGCGAAACGTAGCTCAAGGCAAGAAAACGGTCGCGGTCGAGCTCAGCCATGGCCGCCCCTCACCCGGCGGATCAGCGGTAACACACCTTCCGAACCGCCTCGACGACCTTGTCGACGGTGATCAGTGCCAACTTCTCGAGGTTGGCGGCATAAGGCAGCGGTACGTTCTCGTCGGTCACCCGAAGCACCGGCGCGTCAAGATCGTCGAAGCCTTCTTCCATGGCGATCGCCATGATCTCGGAAGAGATCGAGCAGACCGGCCAGCCTTCCTCGACGCAGACCATGCGGTTGGTCTTCGCGAGGCTCTTCAGCACCGTTTCCTTGTCGAGCGGGCGAAGCGTGCGAAGGTCGATCACCTCGGCCTCCACGCCTTCCTCGGCAAGCTTTGCCGCCGCGTCGAGTGCGACGCCGACGCCGATCGAGTAACTGACAAGGGTGACGTCCTTGCCCTCGCGCGCGATCCGCGCCTTGCCGATCGGCAGCACGTAATCGTCGAGCTTCGGCACGTCGAAGCTTTGGCCGTAGAGAAGCTCGTTCTCCAGGAACACCACCGGATCCTGCGAACGGATCGCCGCCTTCAAGAGCCCCTTGGCGTCCGCCGCGGAATAAGGCGCGATCACGATCAGGCCCGGTACGTTCGCATACCACGGTCCGAAATTCTGGCTGTGCTGCGCGCCGACGCGGCTCGCCGCGCCATTGGGCCCCCGGAACACGATCGGGCAGCGCATTTGGCCGCCGGACATGTAGTTGGTCTTCGCCGCCGAATTGATGATGTGGTCGATCGCCTGCATGGCGAAGTTGAACGTCATGAATTCGATGATCGGCCGAAGCCCGCCCATCGCCGCGCCGGTGCCGACCCCGGCAAAACCGTATTCGGTAATCGGCGTGTCGATCACGCGCCGGGCGCCGAACTCCTCGAGCAGGCCCTGCGTGACCTTGTAGGCGCCCTGATATTCCGCGACTTCCTCGCCCATCACGAATACGCGGTCGTCGGAGCGCATCTCCTCCGCCATCGCGTCGCGAAGCGCCTCGCGAACGGTGGTGCGGACGAGTTCGGTGCCTTCCGGCACTTCCGGCTCGACAGCCAAGCTGGCCGGAGCCTCGCCTTCCTTCGGCTTGGCGGCGACCGTGGATTGCTGCGCCTGCGCTTCCTCCGCCGGAGACGCGGCGATGGCAGCGCCGTTGTCCGCATTGGCAGCCGCCTCGTGCGCACCGCCGGCACCAGCGCTCTCCGCGTCTTCACCCTCGGCGGCGAGGATGGCGATCACCGTGCCGACCTTCACCTCGTCCGTACCTTCCGGCACCAGAATCTTGGCGACCACGCCCTCGTCGATCGACTCGAACTCCATGGTCGCCTTGTCGGTCTCGATTTCGGCAAGCAAAGTCCCGGAAGAGACGGTGTCGCCTTCCTTGACCAGCCACCTGGCGAGGGTGCCTTCCTCCATGGTCGGGGAAAGCGCGGGCATCTTGAGCTCGATCGGCATCAGTAGGTCTCGACCAAAACATCGGTGTAAAGTTCAGCCGGATTGGGCTCCGGCGATTGCTCGGCGAAGTCGGCGGCTTCGGCGACGATGCGCTTGATCTCGCCGTCCAGCTTCTTGAGCTCGGCTTCCTCCACGCCCGCAGCGGCAAGCTCGCGCTTCACCGCTTCGATGGGATCGGACTTGTCGCGCACCGCCTGCACTTCGTCGCGCGAGCGGTACTTGGCGGGATCGGACATGGAATGGCCGCGATAGCGGTAGGTCTTGAGCTCCAGGAGGATCGGACCCTTGCCGCCGCGCACCCATTCCAGCGCCGTCGCCGCCGCGCCGCGCACCGCGAGCACGTCCATACCGTCAACCTGGATGCCGGGAATGCGGAAGCTTTCGCCGCGCTTGTAGAGCTGGTCCTCGGCCGAGGCGCGGTTGACGCTGGTGCCCATGGCGTATTGGTTGTTCTCGATCACGTAGATGATCGGCAGCTTCCAAAGCTCGGCCATGTTGAAGCTTTCATAAACCTGGCCCTGGTTCGCCGCGCCGTCGCCGAAATAGGCAAGGCAGACGCCGCCGTCGCCGGCATATTTGTGCTTGAAGGCGAGACCGGTGCCGAGGCTGACCTGCGCGCCGACAATGCCGTGGCCGCCGTAGAAGCGGTGATCGACGCTGAACATGTGCATCGATCCGCCCTTCCCGCGCGATATGCCGGCTTCGCGGCCGGTCAGCTCCGCCATGATCACGCTTGGATCGATGCCGTAGGCGAGCATGTGGCCGTGATCGCGGTAGCCGGTGATCACCGAATCCTTGCCGACCTCGAGCGCCGACTGGAGCCCCACCGCGACTGCTTCCTGGCCGATATAAAGGTGGCAAAAACCGCCGATCAGGCCGAGGCCGTAAAGCTGCCCGGCGCGCTCCTCGAAGCGGCGGATGAGCAGCATCTGGCGGTAATATTCTAGTAGCTCTTCCCGGCTCGCGTGATGGCGCTGCGGCTCGGGCGGGCGCTCGCGATTGTGGGGAGGCGGGGTTGAAGCGGTGTCGTCGCTGGCGCGCTTTGCTGCCTTTGCCACTGTGAGGCTTTCCTGTCCTTGCGGGGTCCGCTGTCGCGGAGACTCTGGGCGGGGTCTATGGCGGCAAACGCGGGCCTGCGCAACTTGTGCCGCAGGCGGGGATCGGGCTTGAAAGAAACGACGGTAAGCGATCAGTCGCGGAGCGGGATGATCACTTCGTCGGGCCGCGTGAGGCCAAGATCCCGGCGGACCATTTCGTCGGCCATATCCGGATCGGTGTTCCGCGGATCGAGCAGGCTGGAGCGCTGGGCGAGGCGCGCGCGCTCGCCGTTGAGCTGCGCAAGTTCGACCTGCTTTTCGGTTTTCATTCGGCGGTAATCGCCCCAGCTCATCACGCCGTTCGAGCCGACGATGGCATAGCCGAGGAAGTTGGCGATGATCAGAATCGCAAGCGCCGGCAGGGTCGCCCGCTTGATCGTTTCAACTGTGCTCCGCCCCATTGCCATCGCACTGTCACAGAATCAGGAAAAGCCGCTTGAATCAAGCCTTTTGCGCCTTTCCGCAGAGAAAAAGGCTGAATTGACGTCAGAGCGCGTGGCAGACAGCGCTTGAGGCACCGCCTCATGGCCCGCTAGGAAGGCCCCAACTTAGAAGATGGAGCACCTAAATGGCCCGCGAACCGCAATTCCCTTCCGATGCAAATGTCGGCTCCGGCAGCACCGGCGGGGGCGAGAAGAAGGAAGCCTCGGGCGGTTCGGCCGCCGCCGCATCGGCGCAGGCGCGCGCCCATTCCGAAGCAGCCTCGGCCGGCAAGCGCGGCAAGCGCCTCGTCACCGGCGCGGCGATCGGCATCGGCTCCGCGGCGATCGTCGCGGCCCTGCTCTACGCCAACCGCCGCAACAAGGGCGGGCACGGCTCAAACGGCTAAGGCTTTGGTGAACCTCACCTTTCCGTCGGGTTCAGTTTAGGCTCAAGCGAATCGGCCTAGACACTCCTCATCAAGTTCAAGGAGTGTCCCCATGCGTAAGATGATCCTGGCCCTTAGCGCCGCCACCCTCGCCGTTCCCGTCGCGATGACCCCGGCTCCGGCCTTCGCGCACCAGACCCGCACTTACCACCAGCACCAGGCGCAGCAATGGCGCGGGTCGGATGGCCGCACTTACTGCCGCAAGCCGAACGGCACTGTCGGACTGGTTGTCGGCGGCGCGGCGGGTGCCCTTGTCGGCCGCGAGATCGACAAGCATGGCAGCCGTACCACCGGCACCGTGCTCGGCGCGGCCGTCGGCGCACTGCTCGGCCGCCACGTGCAGCGCAACGTGGTCAGCAACCGCCGCTGCCGCTAAGCCGGCTTCGGCTCCAGCCAAAGAAACAGCGCCTCGGCCTAAGGGCCGGGGCACTTTTCTTTTGTGCGGCCCGCGCGCAAGGAAGCTCCGGCCGCCATTGCTGGAGTTTCCATATGCTTCG
>DASVUO010000056.1:0-5996 GCA_036386995.1 Allosphingosinicella sp.
ACGAGCGCGAACAACGACAGCGAGTTGATCGAGAAGCCGAGGGCGAGCTGCACCGCGAAGGTGCCGACCAATGCCACCGGAATGGCGATGATCGGGATCACCGCCGCGCGCCATGTCTGGAGGAAGATCAGAATCACGATGACCACCAGGACGATGGCCTCGAGCAACGTCTCCTGCACCGCTTCAACGGATGCGGCGACATATTCGGTGGGGTTGTAGGGGATCGAATAAACGATGCCGGGCGGGAAGTCCTTGGACGCCGCTTTCACTTCATCGAGCACCAGATCGGCGGCGTCGAGGGCGTTGGATCCGGGCTGCTGGATGATCGCCAGCGCAACGCCGCGCCGTCCGCCGAACGAGCCTTGGATGCCATATTCCTGGCTGCCGAGCTCGACCCGGCCGATGTCGCGCACCCGGGTGATCGCGCCGGACGGATCGGTCTTGATGACAACGTCGGCGAACTGCGCCGGGTCGTTCAACCGGCCCTGCACCTGCACCGGAAGCTCGAACGCGGGGTTGCCCTGCGCATAAGGCGGCTGGCCGATGGCGCCGCCGGCGACCTGGACGTTCTGGGTGCGAAGCGCGGTGACGATCTCGCCGGCGGTTAGGTTACGCGCCGCGGCGCGGTCGGGATCGATCCAGATCCGCATCGCATAATTGCCGCCGCCGAACACCTGCACGCCGCCGACGCCTTCCAGGCGAAGCAAGCGGTCGCGGAGCCGCGAGTTAGCGTAATTGCCGATATAATCGATGTCGAGATTGGGATCGGTTGAGGTCAGCGCCACGATCATCAGGAAGCCCGACGACTGCTTGGCGACGGTCACGCCGACCTGCCGGACCTGCTCGGGAAGGCGCGGCTCGGCGAGCGCGACCCGGTTTTGGACGAGCACCTGAGCGGCATCGAGATCCGTCCCGGGCTTGAAGGTGACGGTGATCCCCGCCTGGCCCGACGATGTGGACGAGGAGGTCATGTAGAGCATGCCCTCGACGCCGTTCACTTCCTGCTCGATCGGCGCGGCGACGGTCTCGGCCATCGTCTCCGCCGAGGCGCCGGGGTAGAAAGCGTTGATGCTGATCGTCGGCGGCGCGATCTCCGGATATTGCGAGAGCGAGAGCTGCGGATAGGCGAAGGCGCCGATCAGCGTGATGAAGATCGCGATCACCGATGCAAAGATCGGCCGCTCGATAAAGAAGCGCGAGATGTTCATGTTTTTCTCAGCGGCCCGAGACGGGGAGGGCGACCGAAGACGGCGCGGAGGGTTCAGGGCGCGCCGCGGGCTCAGGCCCCTGCACGACCGGGATTCGGCCGGGCTTGGGCACGACCTTTTGGCCAGGCCGGGCGCGCTGGACGCCGTCGATGATCACCCGTTCATTGGGGGCAAGGCCGCTGCGGACGACGCGCAGGTTGCCGACCAATGGGCCGAGCTCAACTGGGCGCGCGATCACTGTTCCGTCGCGGCCGACGGCGTAGACGACCCGGCGGGCGGCGTCGGTGACGATCGCCGTGTCGGGGACGAGCAAGGCGACATAAGGCTGGGAGGCGGAAAGACGCATGTGGCCGAACATGCCGGGCTTCAGAAAGCCGGTAGGGTTGGGCACGATGGCGCGGGCGCGAACGGTGCCGGCGCCGCTGTTGACCACCGTGTCGATGAAGTCGAGCGTGCCGGCGTGGACGTAGGTTGCCTCGTCACCAAGGCGGATGCGCACCGCGCTGCCGCTGCGCCCGCCGCCGCCCTGGCGCTGGTATTTGAGGAGCAGCGCTTCCGAGCCTTCGAAGGCAAAGTGCAGCGGGTTTGTGGAAACAATGGTGGTCAGCACCGTCTGGTCGGCGGTGACGCTGTTACCCTGGTCGACGCGGCGCTCAGAGATCTGCCCGGAGATCGGCGCCGTCACGCGTGTGAAGCCGACGGAGAGCTGCTGGGCGCGGATCGCGGCGCGCGCGGCGGCGACATCGGCCTCGCCGGTGCGCACCCCGGCCTGGCGCTGCTCGACTTCCTCAAGGCTTGCCGCCTTCTGCGCGGCGAGGGCGCGGGAGCGGGCGAGTTCGGTTCGGGCATTGGCAAGCGTCGCCTGGGCGCGGGCAAGCTGGGCCTCAGCCTGGGCAAGCGCGGCCTGCGACTGGCGGGCGTCGATGGTGAAGAGAAGCTGCCCGCTGCGGACATATTGGCCGTCTCGGAAGTGAACCCCCTGAAGGTAGCCGGTCGCGCGGGGCTTCACCTCGACGCTTTGCACCGCTTCGAATCGACCGACGAAATCGTCCCAATCGACCACCTGCTGCTGGATCGGCACGGCGACGGTGACCGGCATCGGCGGCGGCGGCCCGGCTTTCTCTTCGGCGCCCCCCGAACAGGCGGCAAGGCCGAGCGCGAGAAGAAGCGGGAGCATCCCGCGGCGGCGGACCGGCTTGGTGATCGGCATTGATTGGCTTTCGAACGGGCAAGCGAGCGTGAACTCGCGCCGCTCCCCCACGAGGCGGCGATGGGCAGGTAGAAAGCCGTTCAGCTCAAGTCAACGGGCGTGGACATATAAAGTCAACAATGTTGATCGGTACCCCCGCGCCGTCTACGAAAGGTGTCATGTCCCCACGCGTCAAAAATGCCGCCGCCACCCGCGAAGCGATGCTCGCCTCGGCCGGCCGGCGCTTTCTTCAGGAAAGCTACGAGAATGTCGGCTTGCGCGACATTGCGGGGGACGCGGGCGTCGATGTCGCCTTGGTGTCCCGCTATTTCGGCTCGAAAGAAGGCTTGTTCCGGGAGGTCCTGCGGGGCGCGAAGGGCGAGTGGCTCGACGCCGGCGTCACCCGCGAGACGCTGCCCGCCTGGCTCACCTGCCTCGCGACGCGGGTGCACCGCCAGGAGGACGACCGGCAGGATTTGGAGCGGCTGCTGCTGATCCTGCGCTCCGCCTCGTCGCCCAAGGCGGCGCGCATCGTAAACGACAGCTTTCGCGAGAACGTACTTAGCCCGGTCGCGAACCTGATCGACGGCGATGACCCGGAAATGCGCGCAAGCCTGGCGCTCAGCCTGCTGATCGGCTCCACCATTTTGCGCACCATCATGGAAGTGGACGCCTTCTCCACCTGCGACGTGGACCCTGTGCGCGAGCGGATGCTGGCGCTGTTCGAGTCCGCGCTTGCGCAAGCGCCCAACGGCGAAGCTGCTTGATGCTGTTGGACTGGTGAGCCCTGCTGGGTTCGAACCCGCGACCTACTGATTAAAAGTCAGTTGCTCTACCGACTGAGCTAAGGGCCCCCTTGGGTGCGGCGCCTGCCCTAGGAGGGCCCGGCGGTTCGGTCAACCGGGTGGCGGGCGCGAAGCCGGTGGAGGAGCTGGCGCACGGTTGCACCGCTCAGCGGGTCTCGCCAGCCGGGTGCGATCTCGGCGAGGGGGCGGAGGACGAAATTTCGCTCGCGGTAGGACGGGTGGGGCACGACAAGGCCGCTGCTTTCCCACGCGCCTCCCGACCAAAGGAGGATGTCGAGGTCGAGCACCCGCGGCCCCCAGCGGCGGCCGGGGCGGCGGCCGAAGGCACGTTCGATGCTCTTCAGTTCGAGAAGCAACTCCGCCGGTTCGAGACTGCATTCCACCAACGCTGCGGCATTGGCGAAAGCGCGTCCCGCGCCGCCCACGGCGTGAGTCAGGTGGGTTTTCGACACGGCGACGATCTGCAGGTCCGCGGCCGCCATTTCGGCCAATGCGGCGACGATCACCGCCGCCGGCGCCCCGTGGCGGCCGTGCCGCCGGTTGCTGCCGAGCGCCACCGCATAGCTTGTTTTCCCCATCCCCCGCCGCCTACACCGAGCCCATGTTCCCCGAAAGCCCCGCAAGCCCGGTTCCCGCCATCGAGCCGCCGCGCGACTGCCCGCTCTGCCCGCGCCTGGTGGCGTTTCGCCAGGCGCTGCGGGTCGAGCATCCCGACTGGTGGAACGCGCCGGTGCACTGTTTCGGCGACCCGCAGGCATGGCTGGCCGTCGTCGGCCTTGCGCCCGGCATGCACGGCGCCAATCGAACGGGGCGGCCGTTTACCGGGGATTTCGCGGGCGTCCTGCTCTACGAAACATTGCTCAAATTCGGCCTCGCCACCGGGAACTTCGAGGAGCGGGCGGACGACAGCCTGCGCCTGCAGGGCGCGGCGATCGTCAACGCGGTCCGCTGCCTGCCGCCGCAGAATAAGCCGACACCGCAGGAAATCGCCACCTGCCGGCCTTATTACAGCCTCGCCCTCAATGGCCTGAAGAATGCGCGCGTTCTCGTCGCGCTTGGCCAGATCGCTCACCAGACGGTTATCCGCACCGCCGGCGGCAAGCTCTCGGCGTTTAAGTTCGGCCACCTGGCGGAGCATGAACTGCCCGATGGCCGCATGCTGATCGATAGCTACCATTGCTCCCGCTACAACCAGAACACCAATCGCCTGACTGCGGCGATGTTCGAAGACGTCTTCGCCCGGGCGCTTGAACTCCGCCCACCTTCATCGGGCGTTCAGGGGCAGCCCCTGACACCGCCGTGGTGAACATGCCCCGCGTCCTGCTCGCCGCCGCCTTGCTCGGCACCGCGCTCCCCGCCGCCGCGCAGGAGGCGCTTCCCGAGCGCACCACCACGGCCATCGTCTACGGAAGCGAGGCTTGTCCGAAGGCGGAAGGGGATGAGGTCGTGGTCTGCGCACGCCGACCTGAACGCGAGCGCTACCGAATCCCCAAGGAACTGCGCCACAAAGGCGACCCGCTCAGCGAGACGGCGTGGAGTTCGCGGAACGAACTGCTGGAGGACGCTGCCCGGGCCGGGCGCCCGGGAAGTTGCTCGCCGGTCGGGACGTACGGAATGACCGGCTGCCAAAGCCAGTTCGTCGACCAATGGTATCGGGAGCGGCGCGGCAAGCGCTGAGCGGTTAAAGGTCCTGCGCGAGGCGGCCGTATAGATCGGGCCGCCGATCCCGGAAGAAGCCGAATGCCGCGCGGTGCGCTTTGGCTTCGGCCAAGTCCAGGGTCGCGGTCAGCAGGCCCGTCTCCGTAGCGCCGAACTCCGCCAGAATGTCCCCGCGCTGGTCGCAGATGAAGCTGTGGCCGTAGAAGCGCTGATCGCCTTCCGTGCCGATTCGGTTGGCGGCGACCACCGGCACGACGTTCGAGACGGCGTGGCCGATCATCGCCCGGCGCCACAGGCGGCTGGTGTCGAGGTCCGGATCGTGCGGCTCCGTGCCAATCGCGGTCGGGAACAGCAGGATCTCGGCCCCGTCGAGCATCAGCGCCCGCGCGGTTTCCGGATACCATTGATCCCAGCATACCGCCGGCCCGACCTTGCCGAACGGCGTCTTGAAGGTCTTGAAGCCGGTATTGCCGGGGCGGAAGTAGAATTTCTCCGAATAGCCGGGGCCGTCGGGGATATGGCTCTTGCGATAGACGCCCATCACCGCGCCCGCGTCGTCGATCATCGCCAGGCTGTTATAATGGTGATGGCCCTCCGCTTCGAAGAAGCTGGTCGGGATGTAAACCTGAAGCTCCGCCGCAAGCGCCTGCATCGCGAGTACGGCTGGGTGCTCCTCGACAGAAAGGGCTCGGGTGAAATGCCCCTCGTCCTGGGTTCGGCAGAAATAATGGCCTTCGAACAGCTCAGGCGGCAGGATCAGCTTCGCGCCCTTGGCTGCGGCTTCCCGCACCAGTTCAGACACGGCGCGGATATTCTCCGCCACGTCGTCGGTGAAGGCGAGCTGGAGGGCGGCAACTTCGATCTGGCTCATTTGGGCATCTGCTGGCTGATACAATGAAAGGACCCGCCGCCGGTCAGCACATGATCGGCCCTGATCCCAACCGCCTTGCGGCCGGGGAACAGCGCACCGATCGCCTCCACGGCGGCGTCATCATTCGCGGCGCCGTAGAGTGGGACCACCACGGCGGCGTTGCCGATGTAGAAGTTCATATAGGACGCCGGCACGATCTCGCCATCGCGCTCCACCAGACCGGGGGAGGGGAGGGGAACGACTTCGACGCCGAATGCTTCCGC
>DASVUO010000057.1:0-5523 GCA_036386995.1 Allosphingosinicella sp.
CTCGGCACCGCCAACACGGTCGTCTACGTGCGTGGCCGCGGCATCGTCTTGAACGAGCCGTCGGTGGTCGCCATCGAGACGATCAACGGCGTGAAGCGCGTCAAGGCAGTCGGCGACGACGCCAAGATGATGATGGGCAAGACGCCAGACCAGATCGAGGCGATCCGGCCGCTGCGGGATGGCGTGATCGCCGACATCGATGTCGCCGAACAGATGATCAAGCATTTCATCCAAAAGGTGCACGGCAAGCGCCGCTTCCCGCGCTGGCCCGAGATCGTGATCTGCGTGCCCTCGGGCTCCACGTCCGTCGAAAGGCGCGCCATCCGCGACGCCGCCTCGAATGCCGGCGCGTCGCAGGTGTGGCTGATCGAGGAGCCCATGGCCGCCGCGATCGGCGCCGACATGCCGGTGACCGAACCGATCGGATCGATGGTCGTCGATATCGGCGGCGGCACTACGGAAGTCGCGGTGCTCTCGCTGCGCGGCCTTGCCTACACCACCTCCGTGCGCGTCGGCGGCGACAAGATGGACGAAGCGATTTCCTCCTACGTCCGCCGCAACCACAACCTCCTGATCGGGGAAGCCACAGCCGAGCGGATCAAGAAGCAGGTCGGAATTGCCAAGCCGCCGCCCAACGGGTCCGACGGCCTGTCCGTCCACATCAAGGGCCGCGACCTGGTGAACGGCGTTCCGAAGGAAATCGTCATCAACCAGCGCCAGATCGCCGAAGCTTTGTCCGAGCCGGTGGGTACGATCGTCGAAGGCGTTCGCATCGCGCTCGAGAACACCGCGCCGGAACTGGCCGCCGACATCGTCGATCAGGGCATCGTGCTCACCGGCGGCGGCGCGTTGCTCCAAGGGCTGGACGAAGTGCTTCGCGACGAGACCGGCCTCCCCGTCACCGTCGCCGAGGATCCGCTGACCTGCGTCGCCATCGGCACCGGTCGGGCGCTGGAGGAAGAAATCTTCCGCGGCGTTCTTCAAACGGCCTGAGCCTGTAGGGAAGTCGACGCATGGCGCCGCCATCGACCCGGCGCCCCGGATTTTCCCGAAGGGCGCAATACGGACTGTTCATCGGCTATGTCGTTGCGGTCGCGGGCGTGCTCTTTTCGGTCCTGCTGCTGGTCCTGTCGATCGTCGATCCGACCGGCTTCAGGGCCCTGAGGGGCGCGGCGCTGGACGTCACCGCGCCGATCACCGCCGGCGGCCGAAGCGTTTCGACCTTTTTCAGCGGGATCGGCAGCAATGTCGGCAATTACTTCAACGCCGCCGCGCAGAACGGCGATTTGAAGCGACAGCTCGCCGCCTCGCGCCGCAAGCTGATCGAAGCGCGCGCGACCGAGCTCGAGAATGGGCGGCTGAAGGCCCTGCTCAAGCTCAGCGAGGAAACGCAGGACGAAGTGGTGGTGGCGCGCATCGTCGGCTCTTCTTTCGATTCCGTGCACCGCCTCGCCACCCTCTCCGCCGGCTCCTCGTCCGGGGTTCGCCCCGGGCAGCCGGTGCGCGCGCCGGACGGGCTGATCGGACGGGTGATCGAGACCGGGCGCTGGGCATCGCGGGTGCTGTTGATCAGCGACGGCGCAAGCAACATCCCGGCACGGCTGGTGCGCGACGGCACGCCCGCGATCGCCGCCGGGCGGAGCGACGGCTCGCTCGACCTCAAGACGCTGGAAGTGGGCAAGAACCCGTTCAAGCGCGGCGACGTGCTGGTCACCTCCGGCGTCGGCGGCGTCTACCCGCCGAACATACCCGTCGCCATCGTCGTCCGGGTCGAAGGCGAGCGGACCATCGCCAAGCCGGTCGCCGATCCCGCCCATGCGGATTTCGCGATGGTGCTTCGCCCCTATCAGCCGCTTGCCGATGCCCCGCTCTCGGAAGCCGCCACGGCGGCGCTGCGGGGCACCGCGCAATGAGCCGGATCGCCGGATCCAGCCGCGACGTCGCTCTTCTCGGCATCCGGCGGCAGGTGGTGCCGGTGGTGACCACCATGATCGCCGCTTTGCTCGACGCGCTGCCGGTGGTGGCGACGACGCCGCTTACGCCCGATTTCGCCTTTCTGGTGCTGCTCGCCTGGCGGCTGCTTCGCCCGGAGATCTGGCCGGCCTGGGCGGCGCTTCCGCTTGGCCTGTTCAACGATCTCGCGTCCGGCCACCCGATCGGCCAGTCGATGGCGATCTGGACGGCCTTGTTCCTGCTTCTCGAGCTGGCCGACAGCCGCACCGGCTGGCGCGATTATTGGATCGACTGGCTGTTCGCCTCTCTCGCCATCCTCGCCCACAGCTTCGCCGGCTGGTACATTGCGCGGGCGATGGGCAACCGCGCCGAATTCGCGATCATGCTCCCGCAATATGTGCTTTCGGTCTTCGCCTACCCGCTGGTGGCGCGGCTGGTGGTGGGGCTGGACCGCTGGCGGCTCGCGCGATGACACGCCGCTACCGGCCGATCGTTACCGAGAATAATCAGGTCTACACCTTCACGCGCCGCGCCCTTGTGCTCGGCGGCGCGCAGGGCGTGCTTGCCCTTGGGCTGGCGGCGCGGATGGGCTGGATCGCGGTTCACGAAAACGAGCGGTGGAAGCTGCAGTCGGAATCCAACCGGGTCCAGATGCGGCTGATCCCGCCCCGGCGCGGATGGATCGTCGACCGGAGCGGTCACCCGATCGCCATCAACCGCTCCGACTTCCGCGTCGACCTCATCCCCGACCGGCTGACCGATCCGAATAGGATCCTGGCCGAGCTCACCAAGCTCCTCGATTTGCCGCCGGACGAAGTCGAGCGGGTGAAGGAGGAGCTTGAGCAAGCCGCCGGCTACCAGCCGGTGCCGGTCGCCGAGAACCTCCCCTTCGAGAAATATGCGGCGGTGACGGTGCGCCTGCCCGAGCTTCCCGGCGTCGCGCCGCTGCGCTCCTTCTCGCGCTTCTACCCGGACGGGGCGGCGGTGGCGCACCTCGTCGGCTATGTCGGAACGCCCAACAAGGCGGAATATGAGAAGGAAAACAAGCTTCCCCTGCTGATCACGCCGGGCTTCAAGATCGGCAAGGAAGGTCTTGAAAAAACGATGGAACAGCGCCTGCGCGGCAAGCCGGGCGCGCAGCGGGTGGAAGTCACTGCGGGCGGAACCCTGGTGCGCGAGCTTTCCACTTTGCAGGACGTCAGCGGCTCGCCTCTGCCGCTCACCGTCGATGCGGGCCTTCAGACCTTCGCCGCCCGCCGCTTGGGCGACGAATCGGGATCGGTGGTGGTTCTCGACTGCCTGACCGGCGACATCCTCGCGCTTGCGTCGATGCCCGCCTACGACCCCAACAACTTCACCGACGGCATCAGCCAGAACGAATGGAAGATGCTGTCGCAGGATGAGCGCAAGCCTTTGCTCAACAAGGCGCTGAACGGGCTTTATCCGCCCGGCTCCACCTTCAAGCCGATGGTCGCGATGGCGCTGCTCCAGGCTGGCATCGATCCCAAGGCGCGGGTAAATTGCCCGGGCGGGTTCCAGCTCGGCAACCGCTTCTTCCGCTGCCTTGGCCGCCACGGTTCGATGACCATGCACACGGCCATCGCCAAGAGCTGCAACACCTATTTCTACTCCATGGGCCGCCGCGCCGGGATCGACATCATCTCGGCGATGGGCAAGCGGATGGGGTTCGGCCAGAAGTTCGACCTGCCGGTGGTCTCCCAGAATTACGGCACCATGCCGAGCGCGCCCTGGAAGAAAGCGCGTTACGAAAAGAGCGCCAAGCTGGTCGAGCGGCCCGACTGGACCGAGTCAGACACGCTCAACACCTCGATCGGCCAGGGCTTCGTGATCGTGAACCCGCTCCAGCTTGCGGTGATGGTCGCCAAGGTCGCGTCCGGGCTCGACATCCAGCCGCGGATCATCCGCACCAACCACCCTCCCCCGCAGCCTTTGCCCTTCGCGAAGGAGCATTTCGAAACGGTGCGCGGCGGCATGTGGGAAGTGGTGAACGGCGCCGGCACCGCCGGACGAAGCCGGCTTGAGCTTCCCGGCATCGAGATGGGCGGCAAGACCGGCACGGCGCAGGTGCGGCGGATCACCGGCTCGCAGCGCGGCCAATCGGGCGCGTGGAAATATCGCGACCACGGCCTGTTCGTCTGCTTCGCCCCCACCGCCAACCCGCGCTACGCGTGTTCGGTGGTGATCGAGCACGGCATGGGCGGCGCCCGCGCCGCGGCGCCGGTTGCCAAGGATGTCCTTACCTACCTGTTCGACAAGGAGCGGGCGATGGCCTCGCTCACCGCCTTCGAGCAGCAGTGGGGCGGCACCATGGGCGAGCGGATGGCGGCGCGGGCGCAGCGCTGGCTTGCCGCCCAGGGCAAGCCGCAGCCGCCCGAAGGCACGCGCTGATGCGCCCCGCCTTCGTCCCCGCCGCAATCGCCGATTTGCCCTGGTCGATGCTGTGGATCGTGCTGGCCCTCGCAGCCGCCGGCATCCTTGGGCTCTATTCGGCGGCGGGCGGGTCGCTTTTCCCCTGGGCGCTGATGCACGCGGCGCGTTTCACCGTCTTCCTCGGCCTCGCCTTCTTTCTCTCCCGCTTTCGGATGCAGACGTTTCACGACCTTGCCTGGCTCGGCTACGGCGGTGGGATCGTGCTGCTGATCCTGACGCTTGCCCTGGGGGTGATCGGCGGCGGCGCGCGAAGCTGGCTTGAACTCGGCTTCCTCCGCCTGCAGCCCTCCGAGCTGATGAAGGTCAGCATCGTCATCGTTCTCGCTCGCTTCTACAGCCACATCCCGCCGCGCGAGGTCCGGCGCTGGTCGGCGATCTGGCCAGTGGCGGTGTTCCTCGGGCCGCCGATCGGCCTCATCCTCCTCCAGCCCGATCTCGGCACCACCATGCTGATCGTGCTCAACACGGTGGCGCTGATGTTCCTCGCCGGCCTGCCGCTTCGCTTGTTCATCGGCAGCGGGGTTCTGGTCGGCGCGGCCTTGCCCATCGTCTACAATTTCCTGCTCCTCCCCCACCAGCAGGAGCGGGTGCTGATCTTCCTCAACCCCGAGGCCGATCCGCTCGGCGCCGGTTACCACCTCACCCAGTCCAAGATCGCCATCGGTTCCGGCGGCATCTTCGGCAAGGGCTTCCTAAACGGCACCCAGAGCCACCTCCATTACTTGCCCGAGCAGCACACCGATTTCATCTTTTCGGCGATTGCGGAGGAATGGGGGCTGATCGGCGGCGTGGTGCTGATCGCTCTGTTCTTCCTCCTCCTGAAGTGGGGCCTTGGCGTTGCGCTCGACGCCAAGGGCAAGTTCGAGCGCCTCACCGCGGCGGGCCTGACCCTCACGATCTTCTTCTACATCGCCATCAACCTGATGATGGTGATGGGATTGGCGCCCGTGGTCGGCATCCCCCTTCCCCTTGTTTCCTACGGCGGCTCGGCGATGCTGACGGTGATGATCTGTCTCGGTATCTTGATGGCGATCGATCGCGGCAACCGGGCGGAGCGCAGCCGGCGCTGAATGGGCACGAGAGGCGCTTGCAATCGCCGCGCGCCCCCACTAGACGGCC
>DASVUO010000058.1:0-2923 GCA_036386995.1 Allosphingosinicella sp.
TCGAAATCTACATGGACATGTACCACGACGGCCCGGAGAACCGCCCCGTCCCCGGCTTCACCATCGTCCCGGCCGCCCCCGCGCCATCCGCTTGATCCTCACCCCTCCACCGCATGCACCCGCGCTTTGGGCTGCATCGGCAGGGTCACCAGGCTGACCTCCACCAGGTCGAGATCGCGCAGCTCCCGCGGCGCCTCCCCGCTCGCCTCCCGCACCCGATACCCAAAGCTCAGCCCCCGCACTGCGCCCTCTTTCAGCAACGCCGCCGCCTCCCGCCCTGCCTTTCCGTCCGAAAGCCGCGCAATCACGCGAAGGCCGCGCTTGTCCTCCCGCAGATATTCAATCCGCCCGATCGGCCGGCCGGCATCGTGCTGCCACAGCAAAGGCACGCTCCCTGCCCCGCTTTTCAGCGTCCGCGAAAACGCCCCCGCCCGAACCACGTCGCCGCCCCGGTCCGCCCGGTCGAACACCGCCGCATAGCCCGCAAACCGCATCACATCCGCTCCCAGAAGCCGAGCTTCAGGCTCATCCCCAGCACCAGCATCGCCAGCAGGATCCGCACCCCCCACGCCACCACCGCCGTCCACGCGCTCTTCTTGGCATCCCGCCACGCCTGGAGCAGCTCCCTGAGTTCATCCATGTCGCGCCGCGCCTTTTCGTCGCGGAGCCCGAGCGCGCCGAGCGCCTTGTCCGCCCCGCACGCCGAGGCTTCCTCGATCAGCGCCCGCAACGTGCCGAGGTCCGCCCCCTTCCCTTCCGCCTGCGCCACCAAGAGCGCCACCATCGACTCGTTCGCCACCGTCATCCCGCTTCTCCCGCCTGCGCCGCCGCGAACCCGAGCATCTCCCTCTTCTCCGCGTCGCTCAGGAAAGCCGCCCCGCTGACCTGCGCCCAAAGCCGTTCGCGGTCCTCCGAAAGCGCTGTCACCTGATCGACATCGACCTGGAGCTTGAGCCCCGGCCACCACGCCCCAAGCGCCCCGCCGATCCCGCCCAGCACCCGCTCGGCCATCGGCAAAACGGTCAGCCGCCAAAGCGCCCGATTGGCCTCCCGGTAATTGGCGTAAGTCGAGTCCCCCGGCAGCCCGAGCAACATCGGCGGCACCCCAAACGCCAACGCGATCTCCCGCGCCGCCGCCGATTTCAGCCCAACGAAGTCCATGTCGGCCGGCGACAGGCTCATCGCCTGCCAGCTCAACCCGCCCTCCAGCAGCATCGGCCGCCCGGCATTGCCCGCCCCGGCGAACTGCCCCTCGAGCTCCTCGCGAAGCCGCTCAAACTGGTCGCCGGACAAGGCAGAACCGTCGCTCGGCGCATAGACCAGAGCCCCCGAAGGCCGCGCCGCATTGTCGAGCAAAGCCTTGTTCCAGCGCGACGCCGCATTGTGGATCGCCACCGCCCCCGCCGCCGCGCCGAGGCAGCCGAGGCCATAATGGTCGTCGAGCGGATGCACCGATTTCAGATGCACCAGCCCCGGCCGGTTCAAGCCGTCCCGCGCCGCAATCCGGCTCCGCGCCTCCCCGGCCTTGTACAGATACGCCGCCGGCCACCCGCTCGCGTCGGCCTCCACGCTGACCCGCTCCGGCCGCAAAGCAAACAGCTCCGCTGGCACCCCCTCGGCATCGCACAGCACCTGCACGTAAGAATTCCCATGCAGCAGCAAGTGCGTGACGGTCGTCTCAATAAGCGCGGCGCTCACCAATTCTCCCCGGAACGGGGAGGGGGACCAGGCGGAGCCTGGTGGAGGGGGCCCAGCGCTGGTCACGGCGGGCGACGCCTCCGCCACACCCTCCTGCGTGGCATAGACCACAGCGCTCGCCACACTCTCCGCGACCAGCCGAACCGCCCGCTGCGCCACCGGGTTGCCGAGATACGCCTCCCGAACCTGCGCCTCATAAGACCGCGGCCAAGCGCCGCCCTCCACAAGCGCCGATCCGCGCCCCCAAGAAAACAAAAAAGGCCGGAGGCTCCCGCCCCCGGCCTTCCGGCCAAACCACCATTTCATGATTGTGCTCTCCTTCAGCAACTGCCCGGATTGAGACGTAACGGCCGATGCCGTGGTGGCTCGCCGGCGACTACTGCAGCGCAAGCGACCGTGGCCCTCGCGCTTGCGCTCGCCAGCGACAATCCATGACAAGCCCTAAGTAGAAGTGACTGTTGCGAGCTGTTAAGCCGCTGCGGGCATGATCGCCACCCGCAAGCCGCCGACACGGTGGTCCTCCCCATCGTAGATGCCGCGTACGCGAATCACGCCAGAACTTGGAAAAAGGACGGGCGACATTCGGAGCAGGCGCCGAACCTCAATCATCGTTTTTATATCCGCACGGGGGAGCGGAGGCGCCGGCGGAAGCATTGCCGGGACGTCAACTATATCCTCCAGCAATACGATATCCTCCCCATTATTCGCGCAGAATATGACGCGCGTACCGACGTGCCTTGGCTTCTTCTCCGGCAGGAACCTGTGGCAGACTAAAAGATGCAGGATCGGCATGTAGCCCTGCTCAACGCCTGAAAATATCATGTCGTTGAAATATGTGCCGACGAGGGTAACCTTGCCGTTTATCTCGTGGCGTATGTCATCGCAAAATATGGCATAGCCGGTGGGAAAGGCATCCTCTGCCATCACGCCATTACGATCTGTAAGGACGAACCGTCTGCCGGAGCCGAAGCTGCTTCGCCCCCGTAACGGGTTTGCTCCCCGGGATCGTTACTCCCGGGCAAGGGCGGAAAAGCATCGCGTTCACCTGGATGCCCGCAGCTTGTCTGCTTGGCGGAACGCGGCTCCAACGTGATGACGAGCTCCGCGTCCAATGCTTCGGCAAGCAGACCCAGAGATTTCAAGCTCATGTTAAACGGAGAGCTAAGCCACCTTTGAACGTGGGATTTTGACCGCTTGATGCGCGCGCCAAGCTTCTCGTAGGTCA
>DASVUO010000059.1:0-6542 GCA_036386995.1 Allosphingosinicella sp.
CGCGCAGACCACCGACAAGATCCTGCTCGCCTCGTCGGGCGGGCGTTTCTACACGCTGGGCGCTGACAAGTTGCCCGGCGGCCGCGGCTTCGGCGAGCCGGTGCGGCTGATGGTGGATATCGAAGGCGAGGGCGACATCACTGCACTTTTCCCGGCGGTTTCGGGGGCGAAGCTCTTGCTGGCTTCCTCGGATGGCCGCGGGTTCGTGACCTCTGCGGCGGGGGCGGTGGCGGAGACGCGCAAGGGCAAGCAGGTGGTCAATCTGCGTGCCGGTTCGCGGCTGGCGGTGATCCGCCAGGTTAAGCCGGACGATGATTTCATCGCCGTGATTGGGGACAACCGTAAGATGGTTGTGTTCCCCCTGACTGAGCTTCCGGAAATGGGCCGGGGCTCCGGGGTGCAGCTGCAGCGCTACCGCGACGGGGGGCTGTCAGACGCGCGCACCTTCCGCTTCACCGACGGGATCAGCTGGGCAATGGCCGGCGACAGCGGGCGCACACGAACGGAAGCGGATTTGAACCCGTGGCGGACTGCGCGCGGCGCGGCCGGGCGGATGGCGCCGGTCGGCTTTCCCAAGAACAACCGCTTCGATCCGGAGAAGAAAGCGTGAGGGCGAACAGGGCAACAGCCTCTCGCACAAGCCTTTTCGTGGACAGCTAACGCGCTGTTAACCCTTTCCGTTTAGTCCCGAAATGGATGAATGAAGCGGCTCCGCCCGGGCTCAAGCCCGACTGCGACATCGGCGTTGCCGAGGCCGCTCCGCAAGCCGGCATCGCCGCCGACGGCAGCCTCGCCGCGCACGTCCGCCAGGATTATCTCGAAGCGCTCCCCATCGCCGCCGGCGTGTTCCGGCGGGAGGACGCGGCCGGTGCGTTGCTGCTCGACCTTGCAAACAACCAGTTCGCTGCGCTGAGCGGCTGGCGGGGTGAAAGCGGAAGCCCGGCCGACGCTTTGCCTTTCCTGCAGGAAAGCGGCCTCGGCCAGACAATCGCCGATTTCCTGGCGGCCGATGGGCAGATTTTGCAGTTCGAGACGGACGACGGCAATGCGGTCGGCGGGCGGCACTTCCTGGTGCGCATGGCGCGGCTGCGCGCATTTCCCGGCCTCGGCTGCCGCTGCCTCGTCTCGCTGATCGACCGCACGGCGCAGGTCGAAACTGAGCGCAGCCTGCGTTCCGAAATGCTGCGCGACAGCCTCACCGGCCTGCCCAACCGCCTGGCGTTCAACGAGGAGGTCGAGCGGGTGCTGGAGGGCGATGCCTTTCTGCCGGGCAGCCACGCGGTGCTGGTGATCGACATGACCCGCTTCAGCCGGGTCAACGAATGCGTCGGCTCGATCGCGGGCGACGAGCTGCTGATCACCTTTGCCCGGCGCCTCCATTCCTCCCTGCGCGCAGGCGATGTCCTCGCCCGCACCGGCGGCGACGAATTCGGGATGCTGATCCGCCTAGAAAAGGGGCTGGAGGACGCGACTCAGGCGGCGGAGCGGATCCGCAACACGCTGGCCGCGCCGTTCCGCCTTTCCGAACTGGAGATCCGCGTCGATTGCGCCATCGGCTGCGCGCTTTTGGGCGGCGGCGAGGAGATGGCGGAGGAGGTGCTCCGCAACGCCCAGTTCGCGCTCAAGCGGGCCAAGGCGTCGGGCGAAGTGCGCTTCTACGAACCCAACCAGGCGCGCGCCGCACGACGCCGCTTCAGCATCGAAACCGAACTTCGCCGCGCCGTGGAAGGCGGCGATCTGGAGCTCGCCTTTCAACCGCTGGTCGACCTCGACAGCGGCACAGTCTCCGGCTTCGAGGCGCTTGCCCGCTGGCCCTCCCGCCGCGGCGCAATTTCGCCCGCCGAGTTCATTCCGGTGGCCGAGGAATCGGGGCTGATCGTTCCGCTCGGCCGCTGGGCGCTGGATGCGGCGCTTGCGACGCTTGCGCAGTGGGATTCGGATGCTGGGCAGATCCTGCCGCTGACGATGAGCGTGAACCTCTCCGCCATCCAAGTGGCGCGCGACGATGTCGCCGGCCTCGCAAGCGACGCGCTCTCCCGCCACGGCCTCGGCGGCGAGCGGCTGACGCTTGAGCTTACCGAAAGCGCCATTGTCCAGGATCCGGTCCGCGCGACGCAGGTGCTCGGCGACCTCAAGGCGCTCAGCGCCCGCGTCGCTATGGACGATTTCGGCACCGGCTACACGTCGCTTGCCTATCTCCAGCGCCTGCCGATCGACATTTTGAAGATCGACCGCAGCTTCGTTTCCGCGCTTCTTCAGGACAAGGATTCAATCGCCATCGTGCGCGCTATCCTCGGCCTCGCGGAAGCCCTCGGCATGGAAACCACCGCCGAGGGCATCGACAGCCGCGAACTTGCCGAAACGCTGACCCGGATGGGCTGCACCCACGGCCAGGGCTTCTGGTTCTCGCGCCCGATGACCGCCGAGGCGGCGCTGGCTTATTGGCTGGCGCGCAGCGCCTGATCGACGGCGGCCTGCGCAAGGCGCAGCTGCTCCGCTTCGTCTGCCGGGAAGCCGGCATGTGCCCAAAGCCGCTGAACCTCCTGCAGCGTCTCGGCAACGATCGGCCCTGCCGGCAGCCCAAGCGCAATCAACTTGCCGCCGCCGACTTTCAGCTGCGGCCGCCCCCAGCCGAGAAGCGACGCCGCGGCGGAAGGATCGCCATCCCCCAGCAACAGCCGGTCGATCGCCTCCTCCCGGCCGAGCCGGTATGCGAGCACCGGCGCATCCTCCTCCTCGCCCGCCCCCCGCCGCGCGGCGGCGACGAGGCGCTTCACCGCCTTCGTCGAAAGCCGAAGCCGTTTGCCGAGCCCATCCACCGCCTCGGGTTCAGGGGGTAGCAGAGCAGCTAGGCGCCGCACCGGATCGCCGGCGACGCCTGCCTGCCCCTCCCGCCGCACCAAGGCGTCCAGCCGCTCGGCGCCTTCGCTCCCGATCTCCGGAATCACCGGCTTGAGGATTTGGTGCTCCACCATCAGCCGCAGCGTCGGCGCCGGATCGGGGAGGGCGAGCAGTTTGGTGAGTTCGTCGGCGATCCGCTCCCGTGACAGCGCCATCAGGTCGTTGGCGCGGGCCGCGCACGCTTGTAGCGCCGCTGCGTCGGGAGCGCCCTCGCCGAAGCGGGCGTAGAAGCGGAAGAAACGCAGGATGCGCAGGTGGTCCTCAGCAATGCGGGTCAGCGGATCGCCGATGAAGCGGACGTGGCGCCGCTCCACGTCTTCCCAGCCGCCGAAATAATCGTGCACCTCGAGGCTCAGCGGATCGGCGGAAAGCGCGTTGATCGTGAAATCGCGCCGCGCGGCGTCTTCCGCCCAATCGTCGGTGTAGGCGACGGTGGCGCGGCGTCCGTCGGTTGAGACATCGCGGCGCAGCGTCGTCACTTCCACCGGCTTTCCCTCCACAACCGCGGTGACGGTGCCGTGCGCGATGCCGGTGGGCACCGCCCTGATCGCCGCCTTACGAAGCCGTGCGATCACCTCGTCCGGCGTCAGGCGGGTGGCGAGATCGATGTCGCTCACGGGGAGCCTAAGCAATGTATCGCGCACGCAGCCGCCGACATAGCGCGTATCGCCTTCAGCCGCGCCCAGCGCCGACAGAAGCGCGGCGAGGCCGGGCCGCTCTTGCCACTCGGCGCGGGGCAGCTTCACGACACCAGCTCCAGTCGGCGGCTGAGGTTAACCAGCATCGCCGCCGTCGCGCCCCAGATGCGGCGGCCCTGCCAGTTGATCTCGAAATATGAACGCTGGGCGCCGCGGAAGTGGACGGTGCGGGCTTCCTGCCGCGCCGGATCGAGCAGGAAGCGCAACGGCGCTTCGAACATGTCGGCCACTTCGCCGGGCGCGGCGACCAGCGGAAGATCGGGCGGCACGACGCCGATTACGGGTGTCACCTCGAAGCCCGTGATGGTGCGGTAGAGGTCGGCGGTTCCGATCACCTCTACTTCCGCAGGGGGAAGGCCGATCTCCTCCTCCGCCTCGCGCAGCGCCGCTTCGACGGGGCCGGAGTCGCCGGGATCGATGCGGCCGCCCGGGAAGCTGATCTGGCCGGGATGCTTTCGCATGGTGGTTGGGCGCTCGGTGAGGATCACCGTCGGCTCCGGACGATCGACTACGGCCACCAGCACAGCGGCGGCGGCGACGGGACCGCCTTCGTCTTCCATCATGTCGCCGGCGAGCAGGATCGGCGAGCGGCGCCGTCCGGCGTCAAGCGCGGCGCGCAGCTCGTCGGCGAGGCTCACGGGGCCGGCTCGAGCGGGAAAAAGGCGCCGCCGCTCCACAGGCCGGCGGGCTCGGCGCCCTCGGCCAAGGCTAGATTGGCGAGTTCGTAATAGACCGGGCGGGCGATCAGCGCCTCCAACCCCGGGCGGACTTCGACATATGGGTGCGGCCCGTCCTCACCCGCGGCGAAGCGCAGCGGACGCTCCGGACCGACAACCACGAGATCGCCGGTGTTGAGCCGGAAGGCGAGGGTCCGAGTCTCGCCTTCGCCTTCGCTTTTCAGCTCCACCGCGACGAAGGGCGCGTCCTCCACTTCGATGTCGAGCTTCTCGACCGGGGTGACCAGCACGTAGGCGCCGTCCGGCTCGCGGCGCAGGATGGTGGAAAAGAGGCGCACCATCGCCTGACGGCCAATCGGGCTGCCCTCGTGGTACCAGGTGCCGTCGCGGGCGATCCGCATGCCGCTGGTGCCGCAATGTTCGGGATTCCACCGCTCCACCGGCGGCAGTTTCTCGTCTTCCAGAAGCCGGGCGATGTCCGCAAGGCTGAGGCCGGAAAGGTCGGGCGGCGCGGAGGTCATCGGCATGGTGTTTCCGCCTAGGGGAGGGGGGCGGCGGCGGCAAGCCTTGCCGGTCGGCGGAGGCGGGCTTAGGCACAAGGGATGAGCAGCGAGTTCGAGGGCCCGAGGACGGCAATCGTCACCGGCGGCGCCAAGCGGATCGGCGCCGCTTTGTGCCGCGCGCTTACGGCGGACGGGTGGCACCTTCTTATCCACTGCAACCGGTCGGTGGACGAAGCGGAGGCGCTTGCCGCCGAACTCGGCAATGCCAAGGTGGTGCGGGCGGAGCTTGCCGAAGCGGGCGCGGCGGAGACGATCTTCGCGGCCCTGGAGGGCCTGCCGCCGGCGCGTTTGCTGATCAACAATGCGTCCCTGTTCGCCTTCGACAGCGCCGCCGATTTTTCGGTGGAGCAGTGGGACAGCCACCTCGACGTCAACCTTCGCGCGCCTGCCTTGCTGTCACAGGCTTTTGCGAAAGCGGGTGGAGGGGGACTGATCGTCAACCTTCTGGACGCGAAGCTTGCGCAGCCCCATCCGGATTTCTTCACCTACACCGTTTCCAAGATGGGTCTCGCCGGCTTGACCGAGCTATGCGCGCGCGCTTTTGCACCCGCCATTCGGGTCTGCGCCATCGCGCCTTCGGTAACCCTGGTGTCCGGCCCCCAGAGCCGCGACAACTTCGATCAGGTGCACGCCTTGAACGCGCTCGGTCGGGGCGTGGAGGTGGAGGAGATTGTCGGTTCGCTGCGCTTCCTGATCGCGACGCCGACCATCACCGGCCAGACCATCACCCTCGACGGCGGCCAGCGGTTTCTCGGCCTGGCGCGCGACGTGCAATTCCTGGAGTTGAAGCAATGAACGACCGTCCGCGCCTCCAAGGCCTCGTGCCGGAGGCGCTTGCGCCCCGCACCCGCAAGATCGTGCTCGAAGACTATTCGGTGCCGGTGGACATCGGCTTCCACGAGTTCGAGGTCGGCAATCCGCAGCGCCTGACCATCACGGTGGAAGTTTGGCTGGAGGAGGCGTTCTTCCCCGAAAGCGACGACGCCGCCGATGCCTGGGACTACGACTTCCTGCGCCGCGAAGTGGCCGCTCTGGTGGTGGGCGCGCGCTACAACCTTCAGGAAACGCTGGCGCGGGCGATCTACGATCTTGTCGCGGCGCGGCGGGGGGTCAGCGCGCTTCGCGTGTCGACCCGCAAGCCGGACATCTATCCGGACTGCAAGGGCGTGGGCGTGGAGCTCGCTTCTTTTTAGCGCGCCGCGCGGCTGCGGACGCAGGGGCCGAGCCGGTCGAGGATCAGCCGGTAGTCGGCCTGGATGGCGGCGGCGCCCGCCGCGTCAGCCTCGGCGAGGCTCTGCCGGGGCAAAGCGCGCGGCAGGGTGCAGGCCAAGCGGTACCAGAGAAGAGTGTCGCGCGCGGGCGTCGCCGCGGCATCGTCGACGATTTCCCCAAGCGCCACGGACCAGAGCGGCGTTTCGCCGGCGCGGCGCAGCACGTTGAGCGATACGGGCCGGCTGTCGGCGGTGAGGAGGAAAATCTGGGTCTCGCTTTCGCCGGGGATCGCGCCAGGAACGTGAAAGGCGCGGCCGATGCCGCTGATCCGCGGCGGCGCCTCGCGGGCAAGCGACTCGCGGATGATCTTGCGCAGCACTTCCGCCCGCTCGGCCGAGTAAGCAATCTGCGCGTCCGGCGCCGTCAGGCGGACTTCGCCGCTGCGGCCGGCGACCGGCGCGGCGAGGAGAAGCAGTTCGGTGCCCTTTTTT
>DASVUO010000060.1:0-9214 GCA_036386995.1 Allosphingosinicella sp.
CTGTTCGACGCCGCCTGACCGTCAGGCCGAAGGAAAAAGCCCGGCGCCTCCTTGGAGGGCCGGGCTTTTCCGTGTCCGCCGAAGCGGAAGCTTATTGGATCGGCTGCAGGTTCACCGCCGCGGTCTTGCCGCGCCGGTCCACTTCGAGCTCGAATTCGAGCCGGTCGCCCTCGTTAAGCGAGACCATTCCCGCGCGCTCGACCGCGGAGATGTGGACGAACGCATCGGGCTGGCCGTCGTCGCGGCTGATGAAGCCGAAGCCCTTCATGGCGTTGAAGAACTTCACGGTGCCTTGCGCCTTTTCGCCGGTCAGCTGACGCTGCGGCCCGCCGCGGTCGCCGCCCGGGGCGCCGCCGAAGCCGCCTTCGCGCGGCTCGCGGGGAGGCGCACGATCGGTGACCGGCATCGGTTCGCCGTCGATCTTGAGATCGGTTGCGGAGATCCGGCCGCCGCGGTCGACAAGCGTGAACTCAAGCGGCTGGCCGTCGGCCAGGCCGGTGAGGCCCGCCTGTTCCACCGCCGAGATGTGCACGAACACGTCTTCGCCGCCGTCGTCGCGGACAATGAAGCCGAAGCCCTTTTGGCCGTTGAAGAACTTAACGACACCCTTGCCTTCGCCGACAACCTGGGGGGGCATGCCGCCGCCGCGCGGGCCGCCGAAGCCGCCGCCGCCACCGCCGCCGAAGCCGCCACCACCGCCGCCGCCGCCGCGGTAACCACCGCCACCGCCGCCGCCGCTACGGTCGCCGAAGCCGCCACCGCCGCCGCCGAAGCCGCCGCGAGCGCCATAGCCCGGGCCGCTATTGTAGCCGCCGCCGCCGCCGCGATATCCGCCGCCGCCGCCGCCACGATCGTCGAAGCCGCCGCCGCCGAAGCCGCCGCCACCGAAGTCATCGCCGCCGAAACCGTCGCGCTTGTCTCTGCCGCGTCCGCCGCGCTCGCCGCGGCGCCCTCTATCAAAACCCATGCCGTCTATTACTTTCCAGCGCCCCAACTGCCGTCAACGAAACCGACGCGCTGGGCTGTTCGCGCTACGGATTCGGCACCCAAAGGAGGCGCAAGGCCGAGTCCTATAACGAAAAAAAGCAATGGCGGCGAGGGGATTCGGCGTACTGCCCGCGAGGCGCCTAATGCTTGCGCGCAAGTGCGTGGTGAACGGCGACGATCGCGCCGCCCAGGATCAGGCCGAGGACGCCGGAGCCGAGCGCGGAGACCGCCCAGGAGAGCAGCCCGCCCAGCGCTGGAAGGGCGTGCGCTGCAGCTTCGCTCCAGTCGTGGAGGAGGTGGGCAGGGCCGCTTATTCCGAAGGTCTCGAGGCCATGGACGATGATGCCGCCGCCGACCCAGATCATCGCCGCGATACCGACGATCGATAGAAAGGAGAGCAGTTTCGGCATCGCGCGCACCAGGCCGCGGCCAAGCGCGCGGGCGCCGCCGTTTTGCCGATTCGCGAGGTGGAGGCCGATATCGTCCATTTTCACGATCAGGCCGACGAGGCCGTAGACTCCGGCGGTGATCGCCACCGCAACCACGGCCAGGATCAGGGCGCGGGTGGCGAAGGGTTCCTCGCTGACTTCGGCGAGCGCGATGGCCACGATCTCGGCGGACAGGATAAAATCGGTGCGTACCGCGCCGGAGACCATCGCCTGCTCGTGCTCCGCCGTGCCGAGTTCGGCGGCGTCTTCGTCCAGGCTGTGCTTTGTGCCGGAGACCGCTTCCCAGACTTTCTCGGCGCCTTCGAAGCAGAGGTAGGCGGCGCCGAGCATCAAGAGCGGCGTGATCGCCCAGGGCAGGAGTGCGCTCAGGGCTAACGCCGCGGGGAGCAGGATGAGGAGCTTGTTCTTCAACGAGCCCTTGGCGATCCGGTAGATTATCGGAAGCTCGCGGTCGGGCGTGAAGCCGGTGACGTAGCGCGGAGTCACCGCCGTGTCGTCGATCACCACGCCGGCGGCCTTGACGCCTGCCCGGCCGGCGGCGGCGCCGACATCGTCCACCGACGCGGCGGCAAGCTTGGCGATCACGGCGATGTCGTCGAGCAAGGCGGCAAGACCGGAGGGCATGGAGGGTTTCCTGGCAGTTGCGGTTCACGTCACCTCTGCCGCCCCGCGCCGGACGGATCAACCGCCGCGTTCGCGAGGCCGCGGCACGGCCCGCGTTGAGAAGGGCGGTTCTTTCCCCTATGTGCCCTCTATGAGCGTATATTTTCACGAAGAAGATCTCCCCGAAGGCGCACTCGCCGACGGTCCCGTGGCCGTGGACACGGAGGCGATGGGCCTTCACCCCGGCCGCGACCGGCTCTGCCTGGTGCAGATTTCGGACGGCGGCGGGGACGAGCATCTTGTCCGCTTCGCACCCGGCAGCGACTATTCGGCGCCGAACCTGAAGGCGGTGCTCGGCGATCCGAACCGGCTCAAGCTCTACCATTTCGCCCGCTTCGACCTGGCGATCATGGAAGCCTATCTGAAGGTGATGGCCGAGCCGGTTTACTGCACCAAGACGGCGTCGCGGCTGGTTAGGACCTACACCGACCGGCACGGGCTGAAGGAGCTGATCAAGGAGCTTCTGCAGACCGACATCTCCAAGCAGCAGCAATCGTCCGACTGGGGCGCGCCGGAGCTTTCGGACGCGCAAAAGGATTATGCGGCGTCGGACGTGCGCTTCCTTCACCAGATCAAGGAGCGGCTGGACGAGCGGTTGATCCGCGAGGGGCGGATGGGGCTTGCCCAGGCCTGTTTCGATTTCCTGCCGCACCGCGCCCGGCTCGACCTTGCCGGCTGGCCGGAGGTCGACATCTTCGCCCATGTCTGAGCCGCCCCGGGCCAAGAGCAAGAGCGTCGGCTGGGCCCGCCCCGGCGGCGCGCACGACTGGCTGGTAAAGGCGCTGAAAGTGCTTTTGCCGGCGGGGGTCGGCGTGCTTTTGGCCTATCTGCTGCTGTCGCCGCTCAGCAAGGATCGGGAGATCAGCTTCCTGCTCGACAAGAACAAGGTGGATGTCGCCAAGGAACGGCTGAAGGTGCAGCAGGCGCAATATCGCGGGCAGGACAATAAGGGCCGCGCTTTCACCATCGACGCGCAGCGGGCGCTGCAGCCGAGCTCCGCCGATCCGGTGGTGCAGATCGAAGGCATGGCGGCCAAGATCGCGCTGGATGACGGACCGGCGAGCCTGGCGGCGGAAAATGGCCGCTACGACATGAACAAGCAGACGGTGGACGTACTGGGGCCGATCCTGTTCACGGCGGCCGACGGCTACCGGCTGGAGACGCGCGACGTGGCGGTGGATTTGAACAGGAGCCGCCTGGAGAGCGGCAACGGGGTCGAAGGCAGCATGCCGCTCGGCCGCTTCACGGCGGGCAAGATGGAAGTGGACCTGCCGTCGCGCAACGTGGTGCTGACCGGGCGGGCGCGCTTGCATATCGTCCAGGGGGGGCTCAGATGAGAGGCATGAAGAGTTTTCTGATCGGTGGGGGCGCGCTCGTCGCGGCCGCTTTGGCGCTTGGGCCGGCGCTTGCCCAGACTTCGGCGCTGAAGGGGCATGACAGCAATGCGCCGGTGGACGTCGCCGCCGACCGGATCGAAGTGCAGGACCGCGCCGACCGGGCGATCTTCTCGGGCGACGTGGTGGTGCGCCAGTCGGACCTGACGCTCAACGCGCCGCGCCTGACGGTGGCCTATTCCAACGCCGGCGGGATCGAGATCGAGCGGATCGACGCAAGCGGCGGCGTGGTCGTGAAGAGCCCGTCGGAGACGGCGCGCGGCGAGCTTGCGATCTACGACCTCGACAGCCGGCTGATCACGCTCGTCGGCGGCGTGACTCTGACGCGCGGGGAATCGCGGGTCAGCGGCGGGCGGCTGGTGATCGATCTCACCACCGGCCGCGCGGTGATGGAAGGCGGCGGCCCGGCCGGCGTCAACGGCACCGGCGGACGCGTCACGGGCACCTTCACCGTTCCCCAGCGCGCCGACTAAGACACAATGCGCCGCGAAAGCGGCTCCTCTTGCATCATGCAGGAAGCTTGCCAGTTGAGGCTTGCCGCCGCTTGCCCTAGTCTGCGCGGCAGGAAGAAGGGCGGGCAATGAATGACGCAAGCGTGATCGATCGGGAAGGCGCCGCCGACGCGGCCGCCGACGGCTCGCGCGGGCTTGCCGTGGTGTCCATCGCCAAGTCCTACGACAAGAAGGTGGTGCTGAAGGACGTCTCGCTCGCCATCGACCGCGGCGAAGTGGTCGGGCTGCTCGGCCCAAACGGCGCCGGCAAGACGACCTGCTTCTACTCGATCATGGGCCTGGTGAAGCCCGACAGCGGGCGCATCCTCCTCGACGGCGAGGATATTACCGGCCTGCCGATGTACCGCCGCGCGGTGCTCGGCCTCGGCTACCTGCCGCAGGAAACCTCGATCTTTCGCGGCATGACGGTGGCGCAGAACATCTCGGCCGTTCTTGAAGTGGCGGTCAAGGGCAAGGCGGAGCGGCGCGAGCGGCTGGAGCAGTTGCTCGGCGAATTCCACATCGCCCACCTGCGCGACGCCCCCGCAATGGCGCTTTCCGGCGGCGAACGGCGGCGCTGCGAAATCGCCCGCGCGTTGGCGGCGAGCCCGTCGATCATGCTGCTCGACGAGCCCTTCGCCGGCATCGACCCCATTTCCATTTCCGACATCCGCGATCTGGTGAAGGATCTGAAGAAGCGCGAGATCGGCGTGCTGATCACCGATCACAATGTTCGCGAAACGCTCGAAATCGTCGACCGCGCCTGCATCATCTATGACGGCCAGGTGCTGTTCGCGGGCAGCCCTGAGGCCTTGGTCGCCGACCCGAACGTGCGCCGGCTCTACCTCGGCGAAAGCTTCGAGCTGTAGAGCTATGGTCAGGGTCCCGCACCAGCCCGCACCCCCACCCGGCCTCCCAAAGCATATCCTGTTGTTGGGAGGCCGGGTGGGGGTGCGGGCAGGCGCCGCCTTTCGACAAACGCCATGAACATCGGGCCGCGCCTCGATCTCAGGCAAAGCCAGTCGCTGGTGATGACGCCCCAGCTTCAGCAGGCGATCCGCTTGCTGGCGCTGTCCAACCTCGAAGTCGAAAGCTTCATCGCCGAGGAGCTGGAGAAGAATCCGCTGCTGGACACCGGCTCAGCGCCGGATGACGGCGCGGCGGCTGCAGCGGAAGTGCCCGGCGAGGCGAGCGACGAATTTACCGGCGCCGATCAGCTCACCGGTTCGGGCGAGGCGGCGCTCGACATCGACCTCAACAACGAGAATCTCCACCAGGACAGCGCAAGCGACCGCGGGCTGGACGGCGGCCTCGGCATGTCCGGCCTCGGCGGCGGCGGCGCGGAGGGCGGCGAGGGGCCGGACTTCGACAGCTTTGCCGGCGAGGGCCTGTCGCTGCACGAGCATCTCCTCGCCCAGGCCAGCGAGCGATTGTCCGGCGCCGACTTGATGATCGCCCAGGCGCTGATCGAGCAGGTCGAGGAAACCGGCTACTTCACCGCCTCTCTTCTCGACATTGCCCACCGCCTCGGCGCGCCGCTTCGCGAGGTGGAGCGGGTGCTTGGCGTGGTGCAGACCTTCGATCCGTCGGGCGTTGCCGCGCGCTCCTTGTCCGAATGCCTCAAGCTTCAGGCGAAGGAAGCGGACCGCTACGATCCGGCGATGGCGCGGCTGATCGACAATCTCGATTACCTCGCCAAGGGCAATCTCGCGGCTTTGCGCCGGATCTGCGGCGTCGACGACGAGGATTTGGGCGACATGATCCGCGAACTCCGCGCCTACGATCCCAAGCCCGGCTGCCGCTTCGCCGACAGCGACCGGGTGCAGGGCGTGGTGCCGGACGTATTCGTCGCCCGGCGCGGCGCCGGCTGGGCGATCGAACTCAACAGCGCCACTCTGCCGCGGGTGCTGGTCAACCGCAGCTATTATGCCGAACTCTCCGGCGGTGCGCAGGACAAGAAGTCAAAGGCCTGGCTGACCGAATGTTTGGCAAGCGCCAATTGGCTGACCAAGGCGCTCGACCAGCGCGCCAATACGATCGTCAAGGTGTCGAGCGAGATCGTGAAGCAGCAGGACGGCTTCTTTCGAAGCGGCGTCGCCCACCTTCGGCCGCTGACGCTCCGCCAGGTGGCGGAAGCGATCGGCATGCACGAATCCACCGTCAGCCGGGTCACCTCGAACAAGTACCTCTCCTGCGACCGCGGGCTGTTCGAACTCAAATATTTCTTCACCAGCGGCATCCAGTCGTCGGACGGCGGCGACGCGGTGTCGGCGGAAGCGGTGAAGAGCCACATCCGCGCGCTGATCGCGGCGGAAAGCGCGACCGCAATCCTGTCCGACGACCAGCTCGTGGACCTGCTCCGCGCCAAGGGCTTCGACATCGCCCGCCGCACCGTCGCGAAATATCGCGAAGCGATCGGCCTCGGCTCCTCCGTCCAACGGCGCCGCCAAAAGGCGCTGAAGGGCAAGGCGGCGTGATCGGCAAGGCGCCGGCGCCGGCCATCGCCTTGCTGCTGCTGCTTGGGCACGGGCGGCTGGAGTCGCCCACCACCGCGCTCGCAATTGTGCCGGGGCTCGAGGCGCCTCCCGAGTTCAAGGGCGGTTCGCCGACGCCGCCTGCGGTTCTTCCGCCCGCCCACGCCTGCTCGGGAAGTGCCGCCGATCCAGGCAATCATCGCCTGCCGGGCCAGATCGATGGGACGCTTGTGAAGGGCGCGCAGGGGCTTCGTGCGCTTCGCGCCGCCTGGGGCGATTCGCTGATCTTCGTGCGCGGCGGCAAGTTCGAGGGCGCCGACCTTCGCGGTGCGCGGCTCCACAACATCTGTTTCGTTGGCACATCCTTCGTCGCAAGCGACTGGCGCGGCGCGGATGCGCGGGGCGTCGGCTTCTTCTGGTCGGATCTGACCGGCAGCAATTTGGGCGGCGCAAGAATGGCGGGGGTGCTGTTCGACAACCCTTATCTGGCGCGGGTCGATGCGACCGGCGCGGATCTCTCGGGCGGGTCAGTGTCCGGGAGCGACTTGGGGAGTCTATCCGGGCTTCGGCTGGACGGCGCGAATCTGCAGGGCTTTCGCTTCAATTGCCGGCCGATCAGCGGCGAGGGTTGCGGCGAATGGGATATGATCAGCTTCCGAAACGCGGATTTGCGCGGCGCTTTGCTGGACGGTGTGCGCGGCCAGGCCGATTGGCGCGGCGCCCGGATCGGCGGCACGCAAGTCCGGCTTACCCAGCTCAAGGAGCTGGCGCCGGCGCGGATCACGGGCAGCGTCATCGTCCACGAGGCGCCGGTGAAGGTGGCGCTTGCGGCTAAGGAATATCGCTGGCTGCAGCCCCATATCGGCGACCGGGAAGAGGCGCTGCCGGCAGACTCCGGCCGGCGGAAGGTAACGGCCGGGCCGAAGTGGATGCGCAAGGGTGCCGACATGCTGTTCGTCGCGCCCACCATCGGCTTCGACGATGCGGCGCGAGGCAGCGCGCTTTACAAGCGTCTGATGCCGGCGATCGTCGCGGGCGCGATCTCTTATGCGCGGGTCAAGGTGAAGCGCGACGGCAGCGTCGAGGCGTCGGGGAGCGCCATCGGCGGCAACGGCCATATGTGCGGTCTTGGCGCGAAGGGCCTGCGCCTGGGCAAGGACGGCTGGTATTCGGCTTGGGCGGAGCCGTTCGATCCGCCCAACCCGCCACCCACCGCGCCGGTGCCGGTGCTTCGCTTTTGGAACGACCGGGTGGAGGTTTTCGAAGGCGGCCGGCCGCGCGACGAGGCGGTGCTGCGCAACGGCTTCGACCGCTTCGCGATGTGCGGCGCACGGGCGGAGTTTGACGAGATGATGCTTGTGCCGTTCCCGCCAAGCGAGGCGCACCGCCTGTGGCACGCGGCCGGGATGGATGCGGGCTGAGGGCCAAGACGCAACCGCTCCGCGCCCGGGCCGTTCACCTCTCGTCACAGAGGAGCGATTAGCATGAGCGACGACAAGAAAAAGGGCGACTTCAATAAGAACGGCAAGGACGATGTCGGCGGCAACAAGAAGCAGCAGAACGACAGCGGCCAGAACAGCGGCACCGGCGGCCGCGGCGGCAAGGGTTGAGGCTTCCTAGTGCCTCCCCACGAGCTGCCGCTCGCAGGGAGGCACTGGGGACCGGACCTGCTTCAGACACGAAAAAGGGCTCCGGCGGGGGGATGAAACCGCCGGAGCCCGAGTCTCCCAATGGGGGCGGGTAGGGAGACTGTTCCGTTTTTTAGAACTTCACGCCGACGCCGATCAGGCCCTGGTGGCGGGTGATGTCGCCTTCGTAGTTCGAGTAACGATACTCGACCTTGCCGTAGACGCGCTCGCCGAAGGCGTGCTGGTAGCCGAGGCCCAGGCGGATGCCGTCAAGGTTCGCGCTGTCGCGGGTCGTGACGTTCGCCGGGGTGATGTAGGTCGCGCGGAAGCGGGCATTGGTGTAGCCGGCGAGGGCGTAAAGCGTGCCCTTGTCCGACACCTTGTAGCCGACGCGGACCGCCGCGGCGAGGTCCCGCTTGGCGTCGACGCAGGCCGTGTCGTTGGTGACGATCACGCTCTTTTCGCAGCCTTCGGTGGAGGCGAGATCGGCGCTGAGGTCGATGCCCACTTCCCACTTCGGCGACACGGCGATGTCGTAGCCGATGCCGACGCCGTACATGATGCCGTTTTCGCTGTCGCTGTCGGCGTCAACCACGTCGAGGCCGGTGTGGATTTCAGCGCGGAAGCCTTCGGCGCAGGCCGGGGCGGCGATTGCAAAGGCCGCGGTGGTGGCGGCAAGAGCGATGAGAACCTTCTTCATGATATAAACTCCCTGTTGTGAACCGCGGCGCGTTCCGCCGTCGGCGTTTTTGTTGTGGTGGTTGCTGTGTCCGAAGCGCCGGACCGGCGCCTCGGGGGACCGGTCCGTTCGTGTCAGACGAGGAGGGTGCCGGCGCTGAGCGCCTGAAGTGCACCGCCCAGAACGCCGGCGCTGCAGCCGAGAGCGGCGGCGGCGACGAGGAGAAGCTGAAGCGTCCCCTTTTGCTGCTGAACGAACATGATCGAAGAACTCCTTGAGTTGCGTGTGCAGCCTCACTGGCTGTGACGCCCTTCTGGCCCCCGGCTGTTGCGCGCCGATGCCGCGCAACCGGCTTTTTTGTGTCAGTTGTTTCAGTTGATTGCTGCGGCGCGGGCGCGGTTGTGCTAAGGCGCGGAAGGGACATTGGGGGTGTGGGAATTGACCGAGGT
>DASVUO010000061.1:0-8466 GCA_036386995.1 Allosphingosinicella sp.
ATCTTCGAGAACATCTTCGGCGAGTTCATGAACGGTTCTGGCGGGGGGCAGCGCAATGTCCTGCGCGGCTCCGACCTTCGCTACGATCTCGAGATCAGCCTGGAGGACGCCTATAACGGCCGCGAGGTCGAGCTTCGCATCGACACCAGCGTCGAGTGCGAGCCGTGCGGCGGCACCGGCGCGAAGTCGCGCGCCGCGGCGCGGACCTGCACGATGTGCAACGGCCGCGGCCAAGTGCGCGCGCAGCAGGGCTTCTTCGTGGTCGAGCGGACCTGCCCGACCTGCCGGGGCATCGGCGAGATCATCGCCGATCCGTGCGAGCGCTGCCGGGGCGAGGGCCGGGCGGACAAGGTGCGCAGCCTTGAAGTGCGCATTCCCCCGGGCGTCGATGAAGGCACCCGCATCCGCTTGGCCGGCGAAGGCGAAGCGGGCGTGCGCGGCGGGCCCAGGGGCGACCTCTACATCTTCGTCCACCTCAGCCGGCACTCGGTGTTCCAGCGTGAGGGCAATACCTTGTTCGCGCGCTGCCCGGTGAGCTTCACGACTGCGGCGCTTGGCGGTGCAATCGAAATCCCCGGCCTCGACAAGACGGTGCACGAGGTGAAGATCCCCGCCGGCATTCAATCCGGCAAGCAGCTCCGCATCCGCGGCGCCGGCATGCCGGTCCTCTCGGGGCGCGGCCATGGCGACATGGTGGTGCAGGTGGAGGTGGAAACGCCGACTCGCCTCAGCAGCCGCCAGAAGGAGCTGCTCGAGGAATTCCGCAAGACGGAAACCGGCGACGAATGCCCGGCAAGCCAAAGCTTCTTCGGCAAGCTCAAGAGCCTGTTCGACAGCTAGATCTTCGCGGCGCCGAGTTGCTCCGCCCAATGATCGAGGCGGGTGCGCAGGCGCGCCTGCACCAGGCCGGGGGAGAGATCGTCCTCCAGCCGCTCGACTTCCTTGAAGGTGAATTGCTCTCCGCCGTAGAGCCGCCAGGCCGCCTGTAACGCGCGGTGCGGGTTGCTGCCCATGCGGAGGGTGAACCACAGGCGCGTCTGCATTGTTGTGAGATCCGGCGCCCGGCCGACCCAACTTTCGCCACTTGCCGTGCACCGCACCACATAGATGCCCGGCACGCTCTTGCGCTCCTTCCACGCCGCCACGGCGACTTTGCGATCTTCAACGAGCATAATGCCCACTCCTTCCGAAGCGCGCATTATATTACCCGGATATTATTGCAAGCCTATTCGGCGGCGAGGGCTTGGCCGAAGAGCGGCGGAAGGGCGTTGGCGATGTTGGCGATGGTGTAGGGCTTCTGCACCACCGTCCGGTCGCTGTGGTCGGGCGGAAGCTGGGCCTGTTCGCCGTAGCCGGTGGCGAAGAGGAAGGGGATGCCGAGCTCCTTCAGCCGGTCGGCGACCGCGAAGCTGGTATGGTCGCCAAGATTGACGTCGAGAACCGCAAGCTCCGGCTTTGCCGAGTCGATCGCCTCCAGCGCCAGCGGCACCGAAGGGGCCGTCGCGACGTCGAGGGCACCGAGGCGCTTCAGGATGTCCTCGGCGTCGAGTGCGATGATTAAACTGTCCTCGACCAGGAGCACCGTCTTGCCTTCAATCAGCGGCTCGGGCGGGACTTCGTGCGGGCCGGGCGTCGAGCGGGCGAAGCGGATCGCCGGGCCGCTATGGTCGCGCGGTGCCGAGACGTGTTTGGCGGGAATGACGAAATGCGCCTCCACGCCGCCCGGAAGATAATCGATGCGGGCGCTTCCGCCGAGATCGTAAGGAATGGAGCGGTCGATGATGGTGGAGCCGAAGCCCTTGCGGGTCGGCACCTTGACCGGCGGCCCGCCGCGCTCGCGCCAGTCGAGAACGAGATCGCCGCTGTCTTCCAGCTGCCATTCGATCATCACCTGCCCGCCGGCGGAAAGGCTTCCATATTTGGCGGAGTTGGTGACGAGTTCGTGCATCACCAGCGCCATGGTGGAATAGGCTTGCGGGTTGAGCAGGATCGGCGGCCCGACGACCTGCACGCGCTGCTCGTCGGTCAGGAAGGCGGCGGCTTCGGCGTCGATCAGGGCGCGAAGGGGGGCGGGGCCCCAATGGTCCTGGGTGATCTGGTTATGGGCGCGGGCGAGGGCGTGGATTCGGCCGTCGATCAGGCCGACGAAATCCTCGACGCTTCCGCCGGTTGGGGTCGACTGGCGGATCAGGCCGCGGATCACGCCCAGGATGTTGCGGACGCGGTGGTTCAATTCCGCGATCAGCAGCTCCTGCCGCTCAGCCGCGACTTCGCGTTCGGCGCTAGCCTCGCCGGCCAGGCGCAGCACCACTTCGATCAGCGTCGCGCGCATCGTCTCGGCCACGCGCAGCTCGGAAGGTGTGAAGGGGCGCGAGCGGCCTTCAACCGTTTCCTTCCATTCCTCGAAGCTCCGCCGCGGCGTCAGGCGAGGGCCGTTGGGGCCATATTCCACCGGTTTGTGCGGATCGCCGCCCCAGCGCACCGAGCGGATCAGCTCGGCGCGGAACAGGATCACGTAGTCGCCCGGCTCGCGTGAGATCGGGATGGCCAGCATGCCCGCCGCCTTGTCCGCGAAGTCGGCGGCGCCGGGCACGATCGAGGCAATGGAGTCGGTGGCGTAAACCTGGCCGGCGGCGGTGCCGTTTAGCGCCTTGACGATGCGCGCGAACTGCTCAGCGTCCGGCGTGGTGCCGGAAAAAGCATGGTTGCCGTGGATCCAGACGCCGACGCCGTCGGCGGCGATGGTTTGGGTGAGGATGTCGCTCAACCAGTCGGGGTCCTTGAGCAAAGTCTCGTCGGAGGCGACGGCGCCGAGCAGCTGGTCCGAGATGTCGCGGGCGCGGCGCTCGAACTCCACCGTCTGCATCCGCTCGCGGCTTTCGAGGCGCATCGCGAACATTTGGGCGAACAATTCGCACACCGAACGGCGCTCGAAGCTTGGGCAGCGGGCTGAATAATGATGGCAGGCGAACAGCCCCCAAAGCTTGCCCTCGACTACGATCGAGACGGACATCGACGCGCCGACGCCCATGTTCTTGAGATATTCGATGTGGAGGGGCGAGACCGAGCGGAGCATGGAGAGCGAGAGGTCGAGCGGCTCGCCTTTCTCATCCAGCTCGGGAAGGATGGGCACGTTGGTGCCGTTCACGTCGGTAATGACGCGTAGCAGGTTGCGCTTGTAGAGCGCCCGCGCCTGGGCCGGGATGTCGGAGGCCGGGTAATGGAGGCCGAGGAACGAGCCGATGTTGGGCCGGGTGCTTTCCGCCACCACTTCGCCCGCGCCGTCCGCGCCGAAGCGGTAAACCATCACTCGGTCGTAGCCGCTCAGCGCCCGAACCTGGCGCGCGCCTTCGTTGAAGAAGGCTTCCAGGTTTTCAGCAAGGTCGAGCCGTGCGATCATGGAACGGACGGTGCCGGTGACGTCGCCATGCTCGTCGCCATTGCCCGGCTCCGCCTCGATCACTGTCAGGTCCCCGGAAAGGTGGAGGCCTATGTCGAAAGGCTTGGAGCCTTCAAGCAGGCGGCAGCCGAAGATGCGCTCCACCGAATCCGGGCCGCGCAGCATGGCGACGCGGTTCCTGAGGCCGTGAATTGCTGCGGGCGTGAAGAGATCGCTCAACGGGCGGCCGACGAGGCGCTGCGGATCGGCGCCCTCAATGAACTCGCCGAGGTTTGCGGAGACCCGCGCAATGTCCCATTCGGCGGTTACCGCGACCAGGAAACCGATCGGCTGGATGGCGCCGAGCTGATGGATAGGTTCGCGGTCGCAATTGGTAAGATCGACCTTGGAATCGGCTGCAGTCACCGCGTTCAACTCTCCAGAAACCGTCGCCCCCCGGCCTCGAAACTCGCAAACGTCCGCCGCGCGGCCCGGAGGGCAGCTTCGATGGCCGCCGTTTCGTAGAGATAATGATCCAGCGTTTCCAGCAGTTTCCGCCATCCGCCGCGCGGCTGGGGGGCGGAGAGAAACGCTTGTGGCTCTTCGGGCGGTACGCTTCGGCGCAGAAGGGCGCCGCCGAGGCGAGAGCCTTCAAGCACATAGACGGTGCCGAGGATGGCGGGGGTGCCGGAGAGGGCAGGGACCGGCTCGGGAGACGGTGCTTCAAGTCCCAGGGCAGCGAGATCGCGGAGCACCAGTTCGGAACGCCGCCGTTCGGGCCAGTCGGGGAGCAGTGCCTCAGCGCCCGCCGTATCGAGCGCTGCTTCGGTAGGCAGAAAGGCGGCGGCCTGGGCCTGGAGGAAGAGCGCGTAATCGGGGGGGCGGGACAAATCGAGCGCGCCGAACAGGCTGTCGACCCTCTCGTGCTCCGCCGCCGTTCCCGCCCGAAGCGCCGCGCGCGCGCTCATTCGCCGAAGACGCGGCCGAAGATCGTATCGACGTGCTTCAGATGGTAGCCGAGGTCGAAGCGCTCCTCGATCTGATCGGGTGAGAGGAAGGCGGTGACCTCCGGATCGGCCTTGAGCAGTTCGAGGAGGGACAGGGCACCGTCGCTCTCCCACACCTTCATCGCGCTGCGCTGGACGAGGCGGTAGCTGTCCTCGCGGCTCGCGCCTGCCTGGGTGAGGGCGAGGAGGACGCGCTGCGAGTGGACCAGGCCGCCCATCCGGTCGAGATTCTTCTGCATTCGTTCGGGGTAGACGAGCAGCTTCTCGACCACGCCCGTGAGGCGGGCGAGGGCGAAGTCGAGCGTCACCGTCGCGTCCGGGCCGATATAGCGTTCCACCGAGGAATGGCTGATGTCGCGCTCGTGCCACAGCGCCACGTTCTCAAGCGCGGGCGTGACGTAGGCGCGGACCATGCGGGCGAGGCCGGTAAGGTTCTCGGTCAGCACGGGGTTGCGCTTGTGCGGCATCGCCGAACTGCCCTTCTGGCCCGGCGAGAAATATTCCTCCGCTTCCAGCACTTCGGTGCGCTGCAGGTGGCGGATCTCGGTGGCGAGGCGCTCGATGGAGGAGGCGACGACGCCCAGGGTCGCGAAGTACATCGCGTGGCGGTCGCGCGGGATGACCTGGGTGGAGATCGGCTCGATCGTGAGGCCAATCTTCTCGGCGACATAAGCTTCGACGCGGGGATCGATGTTGGCGAAGGTGCCGACCGCGCCGGAGATGGCACAGGTGGCGATTTCCTCGCGCGCGGCGACCAGGCGGGCGCGGCAGCGGTCGAATTCGGCATAGGCGAACGCGAGCTTCAAGCCGAAGGTGACCGGCTCGGCGTGGATGCCGTGGCTCCGGCCGATTGTGGGAGTGAGCTTGTGCTCGAACGCGCGCGTCTTGATCGCGGCGAGCAGCCGGTCGAGGTCTTCGAGCAAGAGATCGGTGGCGCGGGCGAGCTGCACGGCGAGGCAGGTATCGAGGACGTCCGAACTGGTCATGCCCTGGTGAAGGAAGCGGGCTTCCGGCCCGACATGCTCCGCGACGTTGGTCAGGAAGGCGATGACGTCGTGCTTCACCTCCGCCTCGATGGCGTCGATCCGCTCCACCTCGAACGCGCCCCGCTCCCACACCGCGGCCGCGGCTTCCTTGGGCACGATGCCGAGTTCAGCCATCGCGTCCATGGCGTGGGCCTCGATCTCGAACCAGATGCGGAAGCGGGTCTCGGGCGCCCAGATGGCTGTCATCTGCGGCCGCGCGTAACGGGGAATCATGGGCGTCCTAACCTGTGTTTACGGAAGCGGCACCTAGCAAGGCCCGCGTGAGGCAGCAACGAGACGAAGCGGGGGAACGGCCGATTTCGCGCGTTCGTTTTGCTCTCACTGCCTCGCGGCGATTCGCAAGCGCGAGGCCTGTGATCGCACGAGAACGAAGCCAGGAGAGAAACGATGTTGAGACCCCTTTTTCTCGGCACGGCGATGCTGTTCGCGCTGCCGGCGCTTGCTCAGACCAGCAACGGCACCCAGAGCAGCGGCACCGCCACCACCACCAACGACCATGATCCCACGATGGAAGAAGGTAGCGCGACGGCTCAAGGCCAGGTGACGGTAGGCACCCAGGCCAATGGCGGCGTCCGCAGCAGCCAGACGACGACAACCAATGGCAATGCTCAGGGCACGGCCGGGACCAGCCATAGTGGAATGAACCACGGCACCATGAACCAAAGCACGGCAGGCCAGGCAGGTACGATGTCGGGCGGCAGGAGCTCCGGCGCCATGTCGGGAGACGCAAACGCCGCGGGTACGATGTCCGGCGGTTCCATGTCGGGCGGCGGCACCATGTCCGGCGGCTCCATGTCGGGCGGTACCATGTCCGGCGGCTCCATGTCCGGTGCCTCTGGAGTCGGCGGTCCGCTTCAGGCGGCGGGCGATTATCCGCCGTGCACCCGCACCCGTACCGACAGCTGTATCCAGACCGGCGCGCGCAGGCGCAGGTAGGCTCGGTGGGCGGCCCCTCCCGCGCGCCGGGAGGGGCACCAGGCGGACTGGCGGGCCAGGCGCGGCTGGGTTATGCAAGGGGCATGGCGAAAAATCCCCTGACGCGGCACCTCGACGAAGCGGGCGAAAGCTATGGCGAGCATTTCGCGGTTGCTTCCGGTTTTGGACTCAAGATGATCGGCGGCGGCCTCGCCTGCCTGGTGCATGCGGTTCTGCCCTTTCTGTTCGAGCGTACGGGGAGCAACACGGTGCGCGGCCTCAACGCCACCCTGTGCAAGCGCGCCGACAAGCCGAACTGGGAGCGTCACCCGATCATCTGATCGGTTCGGCAGCGGCTGGGGGGCCGGATCATGCTCGATACGTTCTTCCTGGCCGCGCAAGGCGTTCAGCTCGTGGGGTTGCTCGCCTTGTTCGCGCTGCCGCTGATCGGCAGGCGCCGCGCGGTGTTTATTGCCCGGGCGGCGGCGGGGATGTTGTCGGTCGGTTACCTGTTGTTCTTCCTGCCTCATTCCGCCGCCATTCCGCGCGACATGGGCTACTCGCTCGATGCTATTGCAGGCGCGTTCAGCACGCGCGAGCTGCTGCTTGCCGGCTGGATCCATTATCTGGTGCTGGATCTGTTCGCCTGCAGCTGGGAAGCCGAGGATGCGGAGCGTTCCGGCGTCGGCTTTGGCGCGCTGGCTTTGTGCATGTTCGTAACCGCGATGGTCGCGCCGCTTGGACTGCTGCTCTACTTCGTCGTCGCGCGCATGGCGCGCCGCCGCCCTAGCGCCCCCAGGCGATGAAGTGCGGGTTCACGAAATTGCGTTCTGCGTGGCCGCAGGTGAGGGGGCCGGTTTCGCATCCTTCCGCATCCAGCGCCATCACGCGCCCGCCGGCCGCTTCCAGGATCGCCTGCCCGGCCGCCGTGTCCCATTCGGAGGTCGGGCCGTAGCGCGGGTAAACGTCCGCCGCGCCTTCCGCGACCAGACAGAATTTGAGGCTTGAGCTTGAAGGCAGATAGTCGCTGATGCCGAGCGCGGCGTTGCGCTCGGCGGTCCCTTGCGCTTCGTGGTTGCGGCTGCCGACGCCGGTGAGCAGGCCCGAGATTGGCTCGCGCGTTTCGATCGCCTCGGGCTCACCGTCTGCCATCTTGAACGCACCCTCGCCGCGTGCGCCGTAATAGAGCACACCGGTAACGGGCACGTAGATCACGCCGGCGGTGGGAGTGCCGTCCTCGACGAGGGCGATGTTGACGGTGAACTCGCCGGTGCGGTTGACGAAGCCTTTGGTGCCGTCGAGCGGATCGACGCAGAAGAAGCGGGTGCCGAGCTCGGGGATGCGCCCCGCCGCGGATTCCTCCTCGGCGAGCACCGGCACCTGCGGATATTTGCGGTGGAGGTGTTCGAGGATGATCTCCTCGGCCGCCTGGTCGGCCTCGGTGACAGGCGAACCGTCCGCTTTTTCCGAGGCTTCGCAGCCGTCATAGTAAAAGCGTTCGATTTCCTCGCCCGCTTCCAGCGCGGCGTCGATCATGACGGAGAGGAGTGGGCTGATCATGCCTGGAGCCGCTCGGCGTGCCAGCGCAGGTGATCTTCCATGAAGCTGGCGATGAAATAATATGAGTGGTCGTAGCCCGGCTGCATGCGAAGCGTGAGCGGGATGCCGGCGTCGCGGCAGGCGGCGTCCAGCAGTTCCGGCTTCAGCTCGCGCTCCAGGAAGGTATCGGCACTGCCTTGGTCGACGAGCAGGTCGGGCAGGCGGCCGCCATCCTCGATCAACGCAACGCTGTCGTAGCGGCGCCAGGTTGAGCGGTCTTCGCCAAGGTAGCGGCCGAGCGCTTTCTCGCCCCACGGCACCTGGCTGGGCGCAACAATCGGCGCAAAGGCGGAGACGCTGCGGAAGCGGCCCGGGTTTTTCAGCGCAATCGTGAGCGCGCCGTGGCCACCCATCGAGTGGCCGGTAATCCCCTGCCGCGCCATGTCGGCGGGGAAGCTTTGCGCAATCAGTTCGGGCAGCTCGTCCGTGAGGTAGGAATACATGCGGTAATTGGCGGCGTAGGGCTCCTGCGTCGCGTCGACGTAGAAGCCCGCCCCCTGGCCGAAATCGTAGTCCGGCT
>DASVUO010000062.1:0-9679 GCA_036386995.1 Allosphingosinicella sp.
GGAAGCACGTCGGCGTGGTGGCTTGCGCCGCGCGTGGTGAGCTTCCACTGGCGGCCGCGGCGGGAGACCTGAACGGTGCGGGCGCGGTCGTCGATGCGGCCCTTGAAGAGCGGCTGGCCCGGCTCCCAATGGCCGATCAGCTCGCGCCCTTCGCCATGGTCCACATAGGCGATGAGACCACCGTCGAAGCCGTCGAACTGGACGTGGTGTTCGGCGCCGGCGACGCGCACGATCCGCTCCGGCATCGGCGGAGTCGAGGAGCCGAGCTGGCCGCTAATCTCCCGCGCCCGGGCGTCGGTTTCCTCGCCCAACAAGGCGGCGATAACGGCAAGGTCCTCGACCAAAGTCTGATCCGCGGGCGCCCCTTCGAAGCCTTCGGGATATTCCTCGGCAATGAAACCGGTGGTGATTTCGCCCGAGCGGAAGCGCGGGTGCTGCATCAGCGCCGAAAGGAAATCGACATTGTGGCCGATGCCGGCGATTGCGAAGCTGTCGAGCGCGTCTACCTGCCGGTCGATGGCCTCGATACGCGTCGGCGCCCAAGTGATCAGCTTGGCGATCATCGGGTCGTAGAACATGCTGACTTCACCGCCTTCGTAAACGCCGTCGTCGACCCGGGTGACGCCCTTGCCGTGCTCCGGCGAAGGCCGGAGGGCTGAGCCGCGCCCGCTGCCTGGGCCATCCTCACCGTGCTCCGGCGAAGGCCGGAGCGCTGGGTCGCGAGCGCTGCGTGTGGCATCCAACGCTCCGGCCTGCGCCGGAGCACGTGTAGTAGTTTTAGGCGGCTGATATCGCACCAGCCGCCCCGTGCTCGGCAGGAAGCCGCGGTACGGGTCTTCGGCGTAGACGCGGTTCTCGATCGCCCAGCCAGTGAGCTTCACCTCCTCCTGCGTGAGCGGCAGCTTCTCGCCTGCGGCGACGCGGATCATCAGTTCAACGAGGTCGAGGCCGGTGACTTCCTCCGTCACCGGATGCTCGACCTGGAGCCGGGTGTTCATTTCCAGAAAGTAGAAGCTTTTGCCCGTGGTGTCGGCGCCCGAGACGATGAGCTCCACCGTGCCGGCGCTGAAGTAACCGACGGCGCGGGCGAGGGCGACGGCCTGCTCGCCCATCGCCTTGCGCATTTCGGGGCTGACGAAGGGGGAGGGCGCTTCCTCCACCACCTTCTGGTGGCGGCGCTGGATCGAGCATTCACGCTCGCCAAGGTGAAGGATGTTGCCGTGCTGATCGCCGATCAGCTGGATCTCAATGTGGCGCGGGCTTTCGATGAACTTTTCGATAAACACGCGGTCGTCGCCGAAGCTGGCCAGGCCTTCGCGCTTGGTCGCTTCAAAGCCCTCGCGCACATCCTTTTCCGACCAAGCAAGCCGCATCCCCTTCCCGCCGCCGCCTGCCGACGCCTTCATCATCACCGGGTAGCCGATCTCGCCGGCGATCCGCACCGCATCGTCGGTCGAGGCGATGTCGCCGAGGAAGCCGGGCACCACGTTGACGCCCGCTGCCTTGGCCAGCTTCTTGGACTCGATCTTGTCGCCCATTGCGGCGATCGCCTTGGGCGGCGGGCCGATAAAGGCGATGCCGGCCTCTTCCAGCGCACGTGCGAAGCTCTCGCGTTCGGAGAGGAAGCCGTAGCCGGGGTGAACGGCCTCGGCGCCCGTTTCCTTGCAGGCCATGATGATCAGTTCGGCGTTGAGGTAGCTTTCCGCGGCCGGCGGCGGGCCGAGGCGGACGCTTTCGTCGGCCATCCGGACGTGCGGCGCGCGCGCGTCGGCGTCCGAGTAGACCGCGACAGTCTTGATGCCCATCTTCTTGGCGGTGCGGATAACCCGGCAGGCAATCTCGCCCCGGTTCGCGATCAGGATTTTCTTGAACATCGGTCCTCGCTTATTCCGCTGCCACGCGCGCGGGCTCCGGCGCCGTCATCGGCTGAAGCCCCAGCTTGGCAAACAGCTCCGCGTCCGCGCCCGCGCCAGCGTTGCCTGTGGTGAGAAGTTTGTCGCCGGTGAAGATCGAGTTGGCGCCGGCGAGGAAGCACAGCGCCTGCGTCGACTCGGTCATGCTCTCGCGGCCGGCGGAGAGGCGGACCATCGAGCGCGGCATCAGGATGCGGGCGACGGCAACGGTGCGGACGAACTCGATGTCGTCGCTTCTTTGGTGCTCGCCGGCAAGCATGGAATCGCCGCGCGGCGTGCCGGTGACGGGGACGAGGGCGTTGATCGGTACGCTTTCCGGATGGGCGGGGAGGGTGGCGAGGGCGTGGAGGAAACCGACCCGGTCCTCCCGCGTCTCGCCCATGCCGACGATGCCGCCGCAGCACACGGCCATGCCGGACGCGCGGACGTTCTCAAGGGTGTCGAGCCGCTCCTGGTATGTCCGAGTGGTGATGATCTCGCCATAATGTTCGGGCGAAGTGTCGAGATTGTGGTTGTAATAATCGAGCCCGGCGGCGGCGAGGCGGCTCGCCTGGTCGGGCGTCAGCATGCCGAGCGTCATGCAGGTCTCGAGCCCCATCGCCTTGACGCCCGCCACCATGTTGCAGAGCGCGTCCATGTCTCGTTCCTTGGGCTCGCGCCAGGCGGCGCCCATGCAGAAGCGGCCGGAGCCGGCAGCCTTCGCCTCCGCGGCCGCGGCGAGGACGGTGACCGTGTTCATCAGCTTCTCGGCCTTGAGACCGGATTTCGCGAAGGCGGATTGCGAGCAATAGCCGCAATCCTCCGGGCAGCCGCCGGTTTTGATCGACAGCAGCGTGGAGAGCTGGACCTCGTTCGCCGCATGATGGGCGCGGTGGATGCTCTGCGCTTCGAAGAGGAGGTCGAGGAAGGGCGTCTCGAACAGGGCGCGGATTTCTTCGCGGGTCCAGTCGCCCCGCAGCCGTTCGTCTCGAGCGAAGTCGAGAGACGGTGCCGGGCTGAAGCGCTTCTCGACTTCGCTCGAAGCGAGCGGACTGGGTGTGTCTAGGACGGGGTTCATTCCGCGGCTTCCTCGATCGGGGGCAGATTGTGCCCGAGCAGTTTCAAAACTTCGCCGGCCGCGTCCACCAGGTTGGTGCCCGGGCCGAAGATCGCCTGCACGCCCGCTTCGCGAAGCATGTCGTAATCGCGGGGAGGGATGACCCCGCCGACCACCACCTTGATGTCGGCGCGGCCAAGGGCGCGGAGCTGGCCGATGAGTTCGGGGACCAGCGTCTTGTGTCCGGCAGCGAGGCTGGAGGCGCCAACCACGTCGACGTCCTTCTCCACCGCGAGCCGGGCGCTTTCCTCAGGGGTTTGGAAAAGCGGGCCGGAGACCACCTCGAACCCCAAATCGGCGAATGCGGAGGCGACGAGGTTGGCGCCGCGATCGTGGCCGTCCTGGCCCATCTTGGCGACAAGGAGCCGCGGCTTGCGGCCCAAGCGGGTGCCGACGGCCTCGACACCTTCCTCGGCGCGGCCCCACCGCGGATCGCCTGCGTAGGCGCCGCCATAGATGCCGCTGACCGGGGTCGGCACGGTGTCGTAGCGGCCGAACACGTCCTCCAGCGCTTGGCTGATCTCGCCAAGGGTGGCGCGGGCGCGGGCCGCGGCGACGGCGAGGGCGAGGAGATTTGCCCCATCACCAACGCCACTCACCTCTCTACCCCGGCCGCCGCTCGCTTCGAGCGAAGTCGAGCAGCGCTCGCTCCCTGGTGTCTCGACTTCGCTCGACACGAACGGGTCTGTTTGCGCAGCATGTCTGAGCGCATCCAGCGCCGCTTGCACCGCCGCTCCGTCCCGTCCTTTGCGCGTACTCTCAATCCGCTCGATCTGGCCGGCGCGCACCCGCGCGTTGTCGATCTCCAGGGTTTCGATCGGCGGCTCGTCCTGAAGGCGGTACCGGTTGACGCCGACGATCACCGTCTCCCCGCGGTCGACGCTCGCCGCGCGTGCGGCGGAGGCCTCCTCGATGCGGCGCTTGGGCATGCCTTCCGCCACCGCCGCGGTCATGCCGCCGAGGCCTTCGACCTCCTGGATCAGCGCCCAGGCCTTGTCGGCGAGCTCCTTGGTCAGCGCTTCGATGTAGTAGGATCCGCCCAGCGGATCGGCGACGTTGGTGATGCCGCTTTCCTCGGCGAGGATGAGCTGGGTGTTGCGCGCGATGCGCGCGGAAAAGTCGGTCGGCAGCGCGATCGCTTCGTCGAAGCTGTTGGTGTGCAGCGACTGCGTGCCGCCGAGAACCGCGGCCATCGCCTCGACCGTGGTGCGGACGATGTTGTTGTATGGGTCCTGCTCGGTCAGCGACACGCCGCTGGTCTGGCAGTGGGTGCGCAGCATTTTCGATTTGGCGCTCTTTGCCCCGAAATCGTCCATGATCCGGTGCCACAGCAGCCGCGCGGCGCGCAGCTTGGCGATCTCCATGAAGAAGTTCATGCCGATGCCGAAGAAGAAGGAGAGCCGCGGCGCGAAGGCGTCTACTTCGGCGCCCTTGGCCCGGGCGGCGCGGACATATTCCATCCCGTCGGCAAGGGTGAAGGCAAGCTCCTGAACCGCCGTCGCGCCGGCTTCGAGCATGTGGTAGCCCGAGATGGAAATCGAGTTGAAGCGCGGCATGTGTTCGCTGGTGTAGGCGATGATGTCCGCCACGATCCGCATCGAGGGCGCGGGCGGGTAGATGTAGGTGTTGCGGACCGCGAATTCTTTCAGGATGTCGTTCTGGATCGTGCCGGAAAGCTGGGCTTGCGACACGCCGCTTTCCTCGGCGGCGACGATGTAGAAGGCCATTACCGGCAGGACCGCGCCGTTCATGGTCATCGAGACGGACATGGTGTCGAGTGGGATGCCGTCGAAAAGGATCTTCATGTCCTCGACGGTGTCGATGGCGACGCCCGCCTTGCCGACATCGCCAACGACGCGCGGGTGATCGCTGTCGTAGCCGCGGTGGGTGGCGAGATCGAAGGCGACGGAGAGGCCCTTCTGCCCCGCGGCGAGGTTGCGGCGGTAAAAGGCGTTGGATTCCTCGGCGGTGGAGAAGCCGGCATATTGGCGGATCGTCCACGGGCGGCCGGTGTACATCGAGGCGTAGGGGCCGCGGGTGAACGGCGCGAAGCCCGGAAGGCCGGGGTCGAGGTCGGCGGTGTCTTGCGCCGTGTAGAGCGGCTTGACGTCGATCCCTTCGGGCGTATGCCAGGTGAGGTCCTTGCCCTTAACTTCCTTGGCGGCGGCGGAGTCCCAAAGGGCGCGGGTCGGCGACGCGGAGGCAGGTGCGAACGCCGGCGGCGTGGGTGCGGAGCCGCTGTCTTCGCCCATGTTCTGTTCGATGATCGGCTTATCAGTGCTCACCGTGCGGAGTCTCCATCAGCTCGATCAGCACGCCGCCGGTGCCCTTGGGGTGGAGGAAAATCACCGGGGTGCCATGCGCTCCGATACGCGGTTCGCCAAGAACCTTTGCGCCTTTCGCCTCCATCTCGGCCTTGGCGGCGTGGATGTCGGGCACCTCGAAACAAAGGTGGTGCTGCCCGCCCGCCGGGTTCTTGGTGAGGAAGCCGTGCAGCGGCGAGTTCTCGCCGAGCGGCTCGATCAGCTCGATCTGGCTGTTGGGAAGATCGACGAAGCAGACGCGTACGCCCTGCGGCGCAAGGTCGAACGGTTCGCCGATCTTTGTCGCGCCGAGCAGGTCGCGGTACATGGCGATGCTCTGCTCAATTGAGGGCGTGGCGACGCCGACATGATTGAGGCGGCCGAGGGTCATAAAGCATCTTTCAAATTGAGGCCGAGCAGCAGATCGAGCGCGATCAGCGCGACGAGCACGAAGCTCAGCGCGTGGAGCGCGAGCAGGGTGTTGAACTTCGCCGCACCCGCGTCCCGGCCGATATAGGTGCGGTAGACGGGCAGCTTTCCCTCGCGAAGGCCGCGCAGGACCCGGGCCAGGATCATCCCCGCCACCACGGCCGCGAACGCGCCCACCAGAAAGTCCGCGGAGCCGTTCAACACCCAGACCCCTTAAAGCGGGATATTGTCATGCTTCTTCCAGGGGTTTTCTAGGCTCTTGTCCTTGAGCTTCCTGAGGCCCAGCGCGATGCGGCGGCGGGTGGAGTGGGGCATGATCACTTCGTCGATAAAGCCCTTGGACGCGGCCACGAACGGGTTCGCGAAGCGCTCTTCATATTCCCGGGTACGGGCGGCGATCTTGTCGGGGTCGCCGATGTCTTTCCGGAAGATGATCTCCACCGCGCCTTTGGCACCCATCACCGCAATCTCGGCGGTAGGCCAGGCGTAGTTTAGGTCGCCGCGCAGGTGCTTGGACGCCATCACGTCGTAAGCGCCGCCATAAGCCTTGCGGGTGATAACGGTGATCTTGGGCACCGTTGCTTCGGCGTAGGCGAAGAGCAGTTTCGCGCCGTTCTTGATGATCCCGTTATGCTCCTGCGCGACGCCGGGAAGGAAGCCGGGCACGTCGACGAAGGTGACGATCGGGATGTCGAACGCATCGCAGAAGCGGACGAAGCGGCCCGCCTTCTTGGAGCTTGCGATGTCGAGCACGCCGGCGAGCACCATCGGCTGGTTGGCGACGATGCCGACGGTGCGGCCTTCGACGCGCCCGAAGCCGACGATGATGTTCGCCGCGTGGTTCGGCTGGATTTCGAAGAAGTCACCTTCGTCGACCACCTTTCGGATCAGCTCGTGCATGTCATACGGCTTGGACGCGCTGTCCGGGATGAGTGTGTCGAGGCTCTCATCGACGCGGTCCCAGGCGTCGGTGCAGGGCCGCTCGGGCAGATCGTGGCGGTTGGAGAGCGGCAGGAAATCGAAAAAGTCGCGGGTGGCGAGCAGCGCTTCAATGTCGTTCTCGAAGGCCACGTCCGCGACGCCCGAGTTGGTGGTGTGGGTGACGGCGCCGCCAAGCTCTTCCTGGGTGACGACTTCGTTGGTCACCGTCTTCACCACGTCGGGGCCGGTGACGAACATGTAGCTCGAATCCTTCACCATGAAGATGAAGTCGGTCATTGCCGGCGAATAAACCGCGCCGCCCGCGCAGGGGCCCATGATCAGGCTGATCTGCGGCACGACGCCGGAGGCGAGCACGTTGCGCTGGAACACCTCGGCATAGCCGCCGAGGCTTGCGACACCCTCCTGGATGCGTGCGCCGCCGCTGTCGTTGAGGCCGATCACCGGCGCCCCGACCTTCATCGCCATATCCATGATCTTGCAGATCTTCTGGGCGTGGCGCTCGGACAGGGAGCCGCCGAAGACGGTGAAATCCTGCGCGAAGACGTAGACCAGACGCCCGTTGATCGTACCCGATCCGGTGACCACGCCGTCGCCTGGAAACTTCTGCGTTTCCATGCCGAAATCGGAGCAGTTGTGCTCCACGAACATGTCATATTCTTCGAAACTGCCGGGATCGAGCAGCACGCTGACCCGCTCCCGGGCGGTCAGGCGGCCTTTCTTGTGCTGCGCGGCAATGCGCGCTTCGCCGCCGCCGAGCTGCGCAGCGGCGCGCCGGGTTTCGAGTTCTTCCAATCTTGTCGCCATAGGAGGAGTCGGTGCCCTGTTGTGTCGCCTCGCTCTAGGCGCGGGCGAGGGCAGAAATCAAATCCGCACTAAAGCCCGTCGAAGCGCGGCTGCTGCTTCTGGAGGAAGGCCATTACCGCTGCCTTGAAGTCCTGGCTTTCGCCCGCGGCCTTCTGCGCCACGCGTTCGGCGGCAAGGGCATCCCTGAGCGGGAGCTGTTCGGCGTTGCGCGCGAGCTGGCGGATCAGGCCGAGCGCTACTGTCGGCCCTTGCGCAAGGTTCGTAGCCAGAGCGACGGCTTCCGAGGCCAGCTCCTCGTCCTCCACCACCTGGCTGATCATGCCCCAGGCCTGCGCCTGTTCCGCGGACACGCGCCCGCCGAGCATCATCATTTCAGTGGCGCGGGCGCGGCCGACGAGGCGGGGGAGGAGCCAAGTTGCGCCGGCGTCGGGGATCAGGCCGATGTTGACGAAGGCCTGAAGGAAGTAAGCCGAGCGAGCGGCGATCACGATATCCGCGGCGAGCGCGAGGCTGCAGCCGGCGCCGGCGGCGGGGCCGTTCACCGCCGCGACGACCGGAATGGGGAGCGCGAACAAGGCTTCGACCAATGGGTTGAAATGCTTCTCCAGGGCGGAGCCCGCGTCTTCCGGCAGGCCGCCGCCGCTGGCCAGATCCGCGCCGGACGAGAAGCCCCGGCCTTCGCCGGTGAGCAGCAGGCAGCGCGCGTCGGACCGGCCGGTTTCCTCGACTGCGGCGCGAAGCTCATCCACCGTTTGCGAGGAGAGCGCGTTCAGCCGATCGGGCCGCGATATGGTAAGGGTCGCGACGGCGGCGGGGCTGAATTCCAGCCGGACATGTTCGTAAGCCATTTCTTCCCCCGCTTCAGTCTTCGACTTCGACTTCCTCCGGCGCGTGCAGCCGCATTCGGCTTACCCGGCGCGAGTCGCTTTCGGTGATCTCGAAGCGCCAGCCTGAGGGATGTTCTAAAATTTCGCCCACTTGAGGAACGTGGCCGGCAAGGACGGTGGCGAGGCCGCCCAAAGTGTCGACATCCTCTTCCACCGCGCCGAGGCGCGCATCGATCGTCTCCGCAACGTCCTCGAGCTCGGCGCGGCCGTCCGCGTCCCAGATGCCGTCCTCGAGGGGGATCAGGAGCTGGACGACTTCCTCGTCATGCTCGTCCTCGATCTCGCCGACGATTTCCTCGACCACGTCTTCGATCGTCACCAGCCCCTCGGTGCCGCCGAATTCGTCGACCACGATGGCGAGGTGCACCCGGTCGGCGCGCATGCGGGCGAGGAGGTCGAGCACGCCCATCGATTCCGGCACGTAAAGCGGCTTGCGGAGCAGGGCCGCGATGTCGTCCGGCGGAACGGCGCCGCTCATCTGCACGGTGAAGACGTCCTTGACATGCACCATGCCGATCACCTGATCGAGGCTTTCCTCGTAGACCGGCAAGCGGCTGTGCTGCGCATCGACAAAGGCGGCGGCGAGGTTTTCGAAGCTGATGTCGGAGGGCACGGCGATGATGTCGCCCCGCGTCACCGCGATGTCGGCAACGGTGCTTTCGCCGAAGTGAAGGAGGTTGCGGAGCATCTGCCGCTCGATCGGCGTCAGATCGCCGACGGCGGGCACTTCGCCTTCGTGGCTTTCGATCGCTTCCTCGATCTCGGCGCGCAGGGTTGCCTCGCTCTCCTCCCCGAATAGAAAGGTGCGAAGCGCGCGCCAGACGCTTGGGGCCGCGGGGGCGGTTTGGCTACTGTCCTCGTCTTCGGGCACTTAGTGTTGAACCTCCGTCAAATAAGGATCGGCGATGCCGAGCGCGGCAAGGGCGCGCCGCTCGACCGCTTCCATGGCTTCGGCTTCGCTGTCGCCTTCCTCATGGTCGTAGCCAAGGAGGTGAAGCGTGCCGTGCACGACGAGATGGGCGGCGTGATCGGGGACCGAAACGCCCTTCTCCGCCGCCTCCCGGGCGCAGACGCCCTGGGCGAGTACGATGTCGCCGAGCAAAGCCTCGCCCGCCCCGGCGCCGACGAGCACTTCCAGCATCTCCGCTTCCACCATCGGAAAGGAGAGAACGTTGGTCGGCTTATCCTTGTCGCGATATTCGGCGTTGAGTGCGTGCACTTCGGCGTCGGTGGTGAACTTCACCGAGACCTCAGCGGCGAGGCGGCTCTCGGTCAGGTCCGCCCACTCGCTCGCGGCGACGGCGG
>DASVUO010000063.1:0-3884 GCA_036386995.1 Allosphingosinicella sp.
CAACCGTCTCCAGGTCGAGCAGCGCCGACCCGCGCGCCGGCACCGGCGCAAGCAGCGTCCCCGCCACCGCAGCTCCCGCCGTTCCACCTGCCGGTTCCCAATGGGCGCCATCGTCGAAGCTCGCTATCAGCGGGGCGCTTCGCCAGCCCGGCTCCCGCCCGGCCGCGGCAACAAGCAACTGCGCATGGGACGTCGGCTGTCCGTCAGGGGTGAGCGGCAGGTCCAGCAAAAACAGGCTTGTCGGGCCGTGCGCCACGTCCGGCTCGCCCACCGGCCGACCGGGCGTAGCCGCGGACGCTGCAGGACCAACGGGCGCGGTTCCGACAAGCCCCAGGGTCAGCACCATCTTCTCCAGCGACCAGCGCGCGACCCGCCACCGCCCCGGTTGCCCGGCGACCCGAACCGGCAGCCCGGGCCGAAGAGCGGCCTTGTCCCAGCCGTAATGCGCCTTGATCGTGCGCGTACCGGCACGGCTTTCCGCCAGGCACTGTTCGGCCAGCGCCTTCGCGATGGGCGCCGGCACCACTGCGGGAAGCATGCGCCGCTCCGCCCGCAGCCCCGTTTCGCCCGTTGTCGCCCGCTGCAGCCCGGATTGATAATCGCGTGTTGGATCGTAAAAGGCGACGCTGATCGCCGCCGGCAGGCTGTTCGCCGCGCCCCGCTCCATCTCCATCCGCCCGCCGCCGCCGCCTTCGGCAAAAGCGTCGGCCTGCCCCGCCAGCACCGGCGCGTCGCCGCCCGACCCGCCCAGGCACAAACGCTCGCCAAGGTCGCGCACCCGCAGCGGAAGCAGATCGCCAAGCGCCTCGATCGCACTTCGGGCGCTGTCGCCGGTCGCTGAATAGCCCATCAGCGCCGCCGCCTCGTCTGCCGTCACGTCGCCGTCGCTTAGCGCTTCGGCAATTGCGGCAAGGCTCGCTTCATCCTCGCCAACCACCTCAAAGGTCAAAGACGGGATCCGGTTGCCGAAATCGGCGAGCTGCAAATCCTCGAACACCGCGTAGGCCGTGCCGCGATAGCCCGGCGCATTGCTTGCGCCTTCCGCCGCAAGGATCAGCGGATCGGCCGCCTGGTCCTCATCCCCCGTGTGAAGGCGAAAGGCGCCCACCTCACTTTTGAAGTCGCCCGCCGCGCCGCGCAGCAGCTTGCCGTCGGCCCAGATACGCCTCACCTCCCGCACCCGCCGCGCCGACAGCGCCACGGCGAAACTGCCGCTGTACGAATAGGTGACGGTTTTCGGCCGCCCCTTGCCGCCGCCGCTTTTCTCTTTCTCTTCGCGCAGGTCGGTGGCCCAGATCACCGTTCCCGCTATACGCATCATGCCGAATATCTTCGGGATCTGGCTTCCGTAATTCGACGTCTGCACCGCCAGGTCGCCGATCCGCGGCCCCTGCCGGGCCTTGGGTGCGAAAATACGGGAGTCGATCTGCTGTCCGATTGCCGCGCCGACGGCGCCGCCGATCGGTCCGCCGACCACGAAGCCGACGGTGGAAAGCACCAGGGTCGCCATCACACGCCTCCCTTGCTGTCGCTTTCGAAGTCGCGGTCGCCGCCGGCCCGCCGCCACACGCTCTCGGCGGGCCAGGGCAAGGGCAGCGGCCGCTCCACCACCATCCGCAGCCGGGCGTCGGCATGAACGAAGCCCTCTTCTGTCCGCACCACCACGTGGACCTGTGCTGGACCGGCGCTGCACACCAAAATGTCCCCCGCCTCCGCCTCGCCGCCGGGCACCGGCTGAAAGCCGAGGTCGCAAAGCCCTTCCTCGATCTCCGCCCGCTTCTGCCCGCGAAGCGCATAGTCGCGCCGCACCTGGTCCGCCGGCACACCGGCCGCAGCCGCCGCCGTTCCGATGCAGTCCAGCCCATAGCTAGGATCCCGCCCCTGCGGCCGGAACCGGATGCCGACCAGCCTGCGGGCACGGCTGGCGATTTCTTCGCCGCGCCGGGTCATGACGCACCCGGATAGCGGGTGAGCAGGTCCATCCCCGGAAGGTGCGGCTCGCCCCGGAAGTTCAGCCGGTTGTTGAAGCGCCCGCTGCACGTCGTGAAGCGCTTGTCGCAGCCTTCGCTGATCTCGATCAGGTCCCCTTGTTTCGGCGAGGAGGGCGGCGGCTCGCGCAGGATCATCACCGAGCCTTCGGAACGCTGGATCGCGCTGTGCAATCCGCTATTCGCTCCGGTCAGCCAGCGCACCCGGCCATAGCCGTACAAATTGCTCCCAATCGCCACGCCGAGCACCTGAACCCGGTTCTCGCTGACCACAGTGGTGACCCGAAGCACCCTCGTCCGTCCCGCCATGTCGACCCGGCACCGCCGGTCTCCCAGCGCCGCGCGGCATTCGGGCGACGTTTCCTCCACCGCCGGCCGCTCAAGCATCGCCGTCGGCCCAAGCAGCTCCGTCTCGAAGCCTCTTCCGCGCAGCCGCACCTCGCCAAGCTCGCCGCGGGCAAGCGGCACGATCTCCGCTTGCGGGTTGCGCCAATCGGCCAGGAACAAGCGCACCGCCGCCGCGTCCCAGCGCCCGGCGATCAGGTCCTCGCCCCGGATCGCCGCCCCGCTCAGCGCGCCGCTGACGCTCAGTGTGTCGGCCGAAAAGCCGTCGGAAAGCTCCACCGCCGACGGCGCCATGCCCGGCGCCGCGCGGTACACCAGATCGCCGATTTCGACGTCGCGGTCGTGGCTGGTGAAGCCGATCGTCGCGCCGTCGCGCCGCTCCAGCCGCCAGCAAAAGGCAAGGCTGGTGAGCTCCCCCGCCAGGATCGCGCTCACGCTTCCCGCTCCCGAAGCTCGACCAGCGGCACCGAGGCGATTTCGCCCGCCTCGAATGTCGCGCGGCTGACCGGCAGCCGGTCCTCGGCAAAGCGCACCGGAACGTCGAAGCGAAAGCCCGCGCGCACCTCCGCCCCGTCCCCCGGCGCCGCGTCGAACTGAACCCGGCCAAGCGGCCCAAGCGTCCAGCCGCCGATCCGCTCCTCCCCGTCCACCGCAACCCGCACCGAACCCGCCACCGGCCGGGTGATCCGCCTTTCCTGCTCGCCATAATGCTTCACCAGCGCGAACTCGGTCCGCACCCCGTCGCCGATTCCGATTGCCTGGTCCCCCGCCTCGGGCGTCCCGGTCATCCCGTTCGAGCTATGATCGAACGGATCTTCGAACCGGAAGCCCACCGCCGCCCCGCGCCGCGCCCGGAAAAAGGCAATCAGCGCGTGCAAGTCTTCCTCGCTCCGCACCCCCGCGCCGACGTCGAAGCGAAGCCGCGCATCCGCCCAGTCGCTGTTGCGCTGTTCCGCGCCGCCCGCGCCCGTCACGATCTGGGTCGAGAAAGCCGGCTCGGCGCTCGCCTCCCGCCCAAGCGCGATCGGAAAGCGCACATCCTCAAATGCGTCCACCTCATCCTCCCCTTCAAACCATGTAAATCCGTCGCGCAGCACCTGCGGCAGCGCCCAGACGAACACCTCCGCCACGCCCCGCCTGGCCGCATTCTCCGCCGCCGCCGCGATCCGCGCCCACTGCGCCCGGTCTTCGGAATGCAGCACGAAACCGGCGAGGTAATGCTGCTCCGCCACCGGGTACCCGAGCCGCGCCGTCGCCGCCGCCGCGCCCCGCGCGCTTGCACCGGCATTGCCCGCCGTCACCCAGTCATAATCCTCGAGCTGAAGCACATCGAAAGCGGGGCTCGCCCACCCCACCGGCAGGTTCGCGCGCACCGTATCCGCCCCGTCCAGCACCGTCGGCAGGTAGGCCAGCAGCAAAGTCTCGGCGTCCGGCGCAACCGCCTTCACCGCCGCGCACAGGCTCGCCGCCGCGCCGGCAAGCACCGCCCCCGCCGCGTCCAGCGTCGCCTTCTGCGCCGCGCTGAGCGGCGCCCGCACATCCGTGATCGGC
>DASVUO010000064.1:0-10537 GCA_036386995.1 Allosphingosinicella sp.
GTTGTTGAGCCGCACCGCGCCTTCGGCGATCTTGCGGCGCGCTTCGCCGTTCGAGGCGGCGAAGCCGAGCACGGTCAGCGCCTGAACGATGCCGAGGCCTTCGCCCTGGACGCGAAGGGTCGGCAGCGACTCGCCGCCGGCCCCTTCTTCAAAGGTGCGGCGCGCGGTTTCAGCGGCTTCGCGGGCCGCATCCTCGCCGTGCGCCATCGCGGTGGCGAGGTCGGCGAGGACCTTTTTCGCGTCGTTGATCTCGGCGCCTTGGAGCGCTTCCAACCGGGCGATCTCGTCCAGCGGCAGATCGGTGAACAGCCTGAGGAAGCCTCCGACGTCGGCGTCCTGCGCGTTTCGCCAGAACTGCCAATAATCGTAGGGGCTGAGGCTGTCGGCGTTGAGCCAAACGGCGCCGCGTTCGCTTTTGCCCATCTTGCCGCCGTCGGCTGTGGTGAGGAGCGGGGTGGTGAGGCCGTACACCTGGTTGCCGTCGACGCGGCGGGCAAGCTCGATGCCGTTGACGATATTGCCCCATTGATCCGAGCCGCCGAGCTGCAAGCGGCATTGGGCGCGGCGCGACAGCTCCAGGAAGTCGTAGCCCTGGAGGATCATGTAGTTGAATTCGAGGAAGGAGAGCGATTGTTCGCGGTCGAGGCGGAGCTTCACGCTGTCGAAGCTCAGCATCCTGTTGATCGAGAAATGCTGGCCGATTTCGCGCAGGAAGGGGATGTATTCGAGCCTGTCCAGCCATTCGGCATTATCGACCATGATCGCGTCGGTGGGACCGTCGCCGAAGCTGAGGAAGCGCTCGAACACACGCTTGATCGAGGCGACGTTGGACGCGATCGTCTCGTCCGTCATCAGCTTCCTGGCTTCGTCCTTGAAGCTCGGATCGCCGATCTTGCCGGTGCCGCCGCCCATCAACACGATCGGCTTATGCCCGGCCTGCTGGAGGCGGCGGAGCATCATGATCTGCACCAGGCTGCCGACATGAAGCGACGGCGCGGTAGGATCGAAGCCGATATAACCGGGCACGATCTGCTTCGACGCAAGGGCGTCGAGCCCTTCAGCGTCGGTGAGCTGATGGATGTAGCCGCGCGAGGACAGCAGGTTTAGGAGCTCGGATCGGTATTCGGTCATGGTGCGACGCGCCTAACATGGAGGTACAGGCTTGCAAACCTACCGGCTGGTTCCCCACCCAGATGCGCCGCCCGACAGGCTGACGAGCCTGGAGGTGGACGTGAGGGTCGACGGCGAGGAAATCTCCGTCGATTTCCGCGCCGAGCCACGCGACGCGGTGCTGATGCAGCCGTGGCGCGAGGGGCTGCGCACCGACGGGCTTTGGGAGACGACCTGCTTCGAACTGTTCCTCAAACCGGAGGGCGGCGAGGCCTATTTCGAGTTCAACTTCGCGCCGTCTACGGACTGGGCGGCGTATCGCCTGGGCGGCTACCGGGCCGGGATGGAGACGCTGGCGGCGCCGCTCGATTTCTGCATCAGCGCCTGGCCGTGGGCGGAGGTGGAACTGGTTTCGGTGGACCTCGATCTCGGCTTCCTGCCGCCGGGGAAGGCGCGGCTCGGCATCTCGGCGATCATCGAGGAGGTGAGCGGGCGGCGTTCCTACTGGGCGCTGGCCCATGCGCCGGGAGAGCCCGACTTCCACAACGACGCTTGCTTCGCGCTGGAAGTGGAGGCAGCAGCTAATCCATGAAAACCGGTCTCGATCGCCTCCTTGAAGATGCTTCGCTGCGCGCGCCGCTGGAGGGCCGCCGTGTGGCATTGCTCGCCCATCCCGCATCCGTCACGCGCGACCTGACGCACAGCCTCGACGCACTTGCCGCGACCGGCCTCAACGTCACTGCCGCCTTCGGGCCGCAGCATGGACTGCGCGGCGACAAGCAGGACAATATGGTTGAGACGGACGATTTCACCGATCCCGACCACAATATCCCGGTGTTCAGCCTCTACGGAGAGGTGCGGCGGCCGACCGGACAGTCGATGGGCACTTTCGATACGATCTTGATCGACCTTCAGGATGTCGGGTGCCGAATCTACACCTTCATAACCACGCTTCTCTACGTGCTGGAAGCGGCTGCGCAGCAGGGGAAGCCGGTGTGGGTGCTCGACCGGCCGAACCCGGCGGGGCGGCCGATCGAGGGGCTGACGCTTCTGCCCGGTTGGGAAAGCTTCGTGGGTGCGGGGCCGATCCCGATGCGGCACGGGCTGACGCTTGGCGAACTCGGCCACTGGTTCGTCGACCACTTCAAGCTAGACGTCGATTATCGGGTAATCGAGATGGAGGGCTACCAGCCCGATGCCGGCCCCGGCTTCGGCTGGCCGGAGGAGCGCATCTGGATCAACCCGAGCCCGAATGCCGCCAACCTCAACATGGCGCGCGCTTATGCCGGAACCGTCATGCTGGAGGGTGCGACCCTGTCGGAAGGGCGAGGGACCACGCGGCCGCTTGAGGTGTTCGGCGCGCCAGACATCGACGCCAATGCAGTGCTGCGAGAGATGCGCAAGCTCGCCCCGCAATGGCTGGAGGGCTGCGCGCTTCGGCCCTGCTGGTTCGAACCCACGTTTCAAAAACATGTCGGGACGCTGTGCAACGGCATCCACGTCCACGCGGAAGGCTCGTTCTATGACCACCAGGCCTTTCGGCCGTGGCGGCTGCAGGCGGCAGCGTTCAAGGGGATTCGACGGCTCTACCCCGACTACCCGCTGTGGCGCGACTTTCCGTATGAGTATGAGTTCGGCAAGCTCGCCATCGACGTGATCAATGGCGGACCGGGCCTGCGCGAGTGGGTGGACGATCCGGGCGCGGAAGCTGGCGATCTCGACGCTGTGACGGTGCCGGACGAGCAGGCCTGGGCCGAAGAACGGCGCCGCTTCCTGCTCTATTGAGGGGCTGAACCGGCGCGCAGCGCGGCGAGGCGCTCGGCGATCGCGTCTTCGCGGCGCAGCGCTTCCACTTCGCCCAAGCGCGCCGCGTCGCCGGTCGGCGAAAGGCCGAGCTTGACGCCGCCCGAGGCACCCACCGCACGCTCGAACAAGGCTTCCGCGCGGGACATCTTGCGCTTGAGCGGGTCGCGCGCCGACGTGCTCGCCGCCGACGCTTCGGCCTGTGCGGCCTCGAACGCGGCGAGTTCCTTTTGCATCTCCAGCTTGCGGGCGCGGAGAGCCGTCAGGCTTTCCGCCAGGCGTGCGGCTTCCTCGACCGCCTCCCGCTCGGCGGCTGCGGCCTGCTTTGCCTGTTCTTCACAGTCGATCTGGCGGGCGACGGCCGCTTCGGCGAGGTCTGGACGATTCTTGGACAGGGCGTATCGCGCCTGCTCGGTGAGCGTCTCGACCTGCTCGCGAAGGGTCTGCTGGCGGCGCTGGGCGTGGAGGCGCTTCGTGTCGGCGCCCTCGATGCACTCGCGGGCCTCGTCTTCGGCGCGCGCGACCTGGCGGATGGCCTCGCGCATCAGGCTGGTGCCGCTTGCCCGTTCCGCAAAGGAGACGGTGGTGTCCGCCGCCGCGGATAGGACGTTCTGAACGCGAACGAAGATGGAGTCGGCCATTACTTGATCCTTGAAGGTCGCCTGCAGCTTAGAGTTCGCGGCGAACCGCGCAAGATGTCAGCTCTTGCGGCTGAGCGTCCGCATCGCCTCGTCGAGGCCGCTTAAGGTGAGCGGGTACATGCGGTCGTTCATCAGCTGGCGGACCATCTGGGTGGACTGCGTGTAGTTCCAATATTGCTCGGCGGTAGGGTTGAGCCACACCGCGCTGGGGTAGGTGGTGGTGAGGCGCTGCAGCCAAACGGCGCCGGCTTCCTCGTTATAATGCTCCACCGAGCCGCCGGGATGGCTGATCTCGTAAGGGCTCATCGACGCGTCACCGACGAAGACGAGCTTGTAGTCGTGGCCGAATTTGTGGAGCACGTCCCACGTCGGCGTGCGCTCGGAGAAGCGGCGGCGATTGTCCTTCCACAGGCTCTCGTAAGGGCAGTTGTGGAAGTAGAAGAATTCGAGGTTCTTGAACTCGGACGTGGCGGCGGAGAACAGCTCCTCGCAGACCTTGATGTGCGGGTCCATGGAGCCGCCGACGTCGAGGAAGAGCAGGAGCTTCACCGCATTGTGGCGCTCCGGGCGCATGCGGATGTCGAGCCAGCCTTTTCGCGCGGTGCCGTCGATCGTGCCGTCGATATCGAGTTCGTCTGCGGCGCCTTCGCGGGCGAAGCGGCGGAGGCGGCGAAGCGCGACCTTGATGTTGCGGGTGCCGAGTTCCTGGGCGTTGTCCAGGTTCTTGAATTCGCGCTTGTCCCAGACCTTGAGCGCGCGGCCGTGCTTGCCTTCGCCGCCGATGCGGACGCCTTCGGGATTGTAGCCGCCATGGCCGAAGGGCGAGGTGCCGCCGGTGCCGATCCACTTGTTCCCGCCTTGGTGGCGCTCCTTCTGCTCCTCCAGGCGCTTCTTCAGCGTCTCCATGATCTCTTCCCAGGAGCCGAGCGATTTCACCTCCGCCATCTGCTCGGGGGTGAGATATTGTTCGGCGATCTTTCGGAGCCACTCCTCCGGGATCGGAACCGTCTCGGGGCCGTAGCTTGTCTCAAGCCCCCTAAAGACCTTGCCGAACACCTGGTCGAAGCGGTCGAGCAAAGCCTCGTCCTTCACGAATGTGGCGCGGGCGAGGTAGTAGAATTCCTCGGGGCTTGCGGCGATCACCTCGGCGCTGAGCGCCTCGAGAAGGATGAGGTGCTCCTTCAGCGAAGCGGAGATGCCGGCGGCGCGGAGTTCGTTGACGAAGGAAAAGAACATCTGCGGGCTGTAGCGGGGGCGGGGGCGGCAGGCCAGAGACGCTTGGTTAACCGCGCTTCAACCAATCGTGCTTACCACCCGACTTTCCTGATGGGCGCGGGGTGAACGAAGTGGCGACAGTGGCAATGACTCAGGCGGACGGCGAGGCGATCGGCATTGTTGCGCGCAATTGCGGCACGCTCGCGATCGAGTGCAGCGACGTTTCGGGCTATGTCGCCGGCGTTTCCGAGCGGATTTCGTCCAACCTGCGGACGCTTGACACGCTTGAGGAAGTCACTGGGCGGCTGCTCGCCGACCAGGCGCGGGTGGCGGAATCAACCGACGAGGCGCGGGTGCTTGCCGAGCAGGCGCGCGACAAGCTCGCGCTGGGGCGCGCCGCAATCGAGGACACGATCGGCATCTTCAGCGGGCTTACCGAATTGGTCGTTCAGCTCGGCGACCGGATGAGCGGCTTTGCCGAAGCGATGGGCAAGGTGCAGCGCGTCTCCGCCAGTATCGAGAGCATCGCCTACAAGACCAACATGCTTGCACTCAACGCCACCATCGAGGCGGCGCGGGCAGGGGAGGCGGGCAGGGGCTTTGCCGTCGTCGCCGCCGAAGTGAAGAAGCTTGCGCAGGATACCCGGGCGGCGACGAGCGACATCGCCGCCACCGTCGCGTCGCTGACCAGTGAAGCGGAAGCGGTGACCTCGGAGATTGAAACGGGCGTTGAGCGCAGCCGGATCGCGCAGGCAGGGTTTGCGACCATCACCGGCACGGTGCGCGACGTCGCCAACATTGTTGGCCTCGTGGACCGGCAGACGGACGGCATTGCGCAGTCCACAAGCCACATCCAGCAAAGCGTCGATCGGATGAAGTCGGGCCTCACCGACTTTGCCCAGGACGCGCGCGCCAATGGCGGCGAGCTGCAGCGGGCCCATAGCCGCTTGTCCTCGCTGGAACTGATGAGCTGCGATATGCTCGACCGGCTCGCCAATTGCGGCGTTCGGATCGACGACACGCCGTTCATCGAACTTGCCCGGGCAACGGCGGCGGACCTTCAGCGGATGGTGGAGCAGGCGGTTGCGGCCGGCGAGATCGGCTATGACGACTTGTTCGACACCGATTACGTGCCGATGCCCGGCACCAACCCGGTGCAATATACGACCCGCTTCTGCGACTTCGCCGACGCGCGCATCCGGCCGATCCTTGATGCGCTGACCGCCGCCGATCCGCGGCACATCGGCGGGGTGGTGAGCGACATCAACGGCTGGCTCCCGACCCACCTTTCCGAACGGTCGCGGCCGCAGGGGCCTGATCCGGCGTGGAATGCGAAGAACTGTCGCAACCGGCGCAATCTGCTGGACGACACGACCCGGCGGGCGATTGCGAGCGACAAGGAGTCGATGCTGGTCACCTACCGCATCGTGCTCGGCGAAGGCAGCTACCTGCCGGTCAAGAACGTGTTCGTGCCGTTGATCTTCGGCGGGCGGCGCTGGGGCAATTTCGAACTGGCCTATCGCGACGATGCGATGGTGATCCCGAACGCCTGATATAGCAAAGCGGCGGCCGGGCTCATCCGACCGCCGCTCGCGGTTGTCACGTTAAAGCGGGCGCTGCCGAGGCTTTGCGTTCGATGCCGGCGAGCCGGGCGAGCGAGAATCTGCCTGCGCCGAGCAGCGCCTGTACGAAGAGCAGCACCGTCCAGAACACCGGGAAGTCCCAGCCGCCGCCGGGGTTGCTGAAGGTCCAGCCGTTGCCGAGGTGCTGAAGCGCGGCGCCGATCCTCAGCGGCACGAAGGCGAGGCTGACCAGGCGCACCTGGACGCCCGCGATCAGCGCAAGGCCGCCGGCGATCTCCGCGGCAATGACGACATAGCCCATCACCGGCGGATAGCCGATCGACGCGAAATAAGCGGCGGTGCCGGCGGGCGTGAAGGTCAAGACCTTGAGGATCAGCCCGTGGGCGAGGAACAGGACGCCCATTGAGACGCGGAGCAGAAGGGCAGCGTGGCCCGAAAGCTGGTTCTGGTTCATGTGACTTCCCCTTGATGATGCGCCGCCGGGGATCGGCGGCCGATGGGGAAGATGTAGGTCTGTTCGGTGGCGCAGCGATATTCGCAAAGTCAGCAAGGCTTCTTTGCAGCTGTGCACAGCGGACGTCAGGTGCGCTGCCCCTCCATCCGCGGGCGCAGCTTGATCATCTCGGCGGAGATGAAGTCGATGAACGCACGCACACGGGCGGTGCGGCGGAGGTCCTCGTGGACAAGGAGCCAGAAGTCCGTGGATACATCGGGGAGAGGATCGCCGATGCGCTGGAGACCGCCTTCGTCTTCGGCGAGGTAGCAGGGAAGGACAGCGAGCCCCATGCCGCTGCGCGCGGCTTGAGCGACGGCATTGAACGAGCTTGCCTTGAAGCCGATCCGGTCGGCGGGGACGTTGTCGGCAATCCAGCGGTGGACGCTGAGATGGGAAAGGCTGTCGTCTAAGCCGATCCACTGGTGAGCGCGCGACAGATCGGCGCCGCCGGCCGAGGCGAGGTAGCCGGGCGCGCCGTAGATGGCGAAGGCGATACCGCTCAGGCGGCGGCCGTGGAGGTTCTCCGGCGGCTTGACCGACGGGCGAAGCGCGATGTCGGCGTCCCGGCGGGAGAGGTTCAGGAATTCGTTGCCGGTAATTAGTTCGACGCAGATTTCGGGATAAAGCTGGCGGAACTTGCCGCAGAGCGGGGTGACGGTGGCGATCATGGTGTCGGTGGTGGTGACCCGCACCGTCCCGTTTGGGCGGAGGTCCTCGCCGGCGAGTTGCCGTTCGAGCGCGAGCACGTCTTCATCGAGGCGGCCGGCGAGCTGGATCACCGCTTCGCCGGCGGCGGTCGGGGCGTAGCCGTCGCGGCGGCGGTCGAAAAGGCGGACGCCCAAGTGCTCCTCGATCGCGCCGATGCGGCGAAAGACGGTGCTGTGGTTGACCTTCAGGCTCCGCGCCGCGCCGGAGAGGGAGCCGGAGCGGCCGACACTGAGGACGTAAAGCAGATCGTCCCACGCCAGGTTCCTGTGCACCGCTGCAAACTCCCCTTGCTCTTTTCCGCAATTCCCCGGCGCAAGCTAACAGGCTTAAATCGGCCTCGCAAAGGAGGAACATTGCCATGCGTCTTTACTACACACCGGGTGCCTGCTCGCTTGCACCCCACATCGTCGCTCGCGAGGCTGGTCTGGATATCGAACTGGCGAAGGTCGACCTTGCGGCCAAGAGGCTGGAGGATGGCGGCGACTATCTCGCGGTAAACCCCAAGGGTTCGGTGCCCGCGCTGGCGCTTGACGAAGGGCTGGTGCTGACGGAGGCGGCGGTGCTGGTCCAGTACCTCGCCGACCGCGCGCCGGACGCGAAGCTGCTGCCGGCGGCGGGGGCGATGGAGCGCTACGTGGCGCAGGAATGGCTGAACTTTATCGCTACCGAGCTTCACAAGGGCTTCGGGCCGCTCTGGAAGAAGGATACGCCGGCGGAGGTGCGGGAGAGCACTAAGCAGGTGCTTGCGACCAAGTTCGCCTATCTCGACCGCATTCTGGCGGAGCGGCCGTTTTTGACCGGCGCGAGCTTCTCTGCGGCCGATGCTTATGCTTTCACCGTGCTGGGCTGGGCGAAGTTCATGGCGATCGATCTTGGCCGCTGGACCAATCTCATCGCCTACATCGCTCGGATCGCGGCGCGGCCGAAGGTGCGGGAGGCGCTGATTGCGGAAGGCCTGCTCCGCGCCGACGAGGCGGCCTGAGGGGCGCTCTGATCGGGTGCGCCCCTATTCCGCCTTGCCGAGCGCGGGGCTTGGACGGTTCGACACCTGGCGCTTGCCATCGATCAGGATGGGCGAGGCGACGCCGGGCGTGCCGCCGAGATCAAGCTGCATTCCGCGCGCCACGACTTGCGGATCGGCGAAGACCTGGTCGACGCGGTTGATAGGTCCGGCGGGAACGCCTGCGATGGCCAAGGCGGAAAGCAGCTCGTCCTTATCGCGCTGAAGGAGCGCCGCGCCGAGGGTGGCGCTTAGGGCTTCGCGGTTGCCGACCCGGGCCGCGTTGCTTGCGAAGCGTTCGTCGTCGGGCAGGGCGGCTAGGCCGAGGAGCTGGCACAGCTTGCGGAACTGGCCGTCATTGCCCACGGCGACGATCACCCAGCCGTCGCGCACCTCGAAGGTCTGGTAGGGCGCGATGTTGGGGTGGGCGTTGCCGAGCCGCCTCGGGGCTTCGCCGGAAACGAGATAGTTCATCGCCTGGTTGGCGAGCACCGAGACCTGGGTGTCGAGCAGGGCCATGTCGATGTGGCAGCCTCGGCCGGTTTGCGTACGGCCATGAAGGGCGGCGAGGATGGCGTTGGAGGCGTAGACGCCGGTGAAGATGTCGGCGAAGGCGACGCCGATCTTCTGGGGTTCGCCGGCCGGGTCGCCGGTCAAGTCCATGATCCCGCCCATGCCCTGGATCATGAAATCGTAGCCGGCGCGCGGGGCGTAGGGGCCGTTCTGCCCGAAGCCGGTGATCGAGCAGTAGATCAGCCGCGGGTTGAGCGCCGAGAGGGCGGCGTAATCAAGCCCGTATTTTGCGAGGCCGCCGACCTTGAAATTCTCGATCAGGATGTCGGCTTCGGCGGCGAGGGCGCGGATACGGTCGCGGCCCTGTTCGGTCTCGAAATCGATGGCAAGCGAGGTCTTGCCGCGGTTGCAGGCGTGGAAATAGGCTGCGCTTCCTTCGCCTTCGACAAAGGGCGGGCCCCAGCCGCGGGTGTCGTCGCCGCTGCCGGGACGCTCGATCTTGGTCACTTCGGCGCCCAGATCGGCGAGCAGCTGGCCCGCCCACGGCCCGGCGAGGATCCGGGCCAGCTCCAGCACCTTCAGTCCGGCGAGCGGCTGATCCACTTAGAAGGCCGGGATGCCCGTGATCGCGCGGCCGAGGATCAGGCCGTGGACGTCGTGGGTGCCTTCGTAGGTGTTGACCGTTTCGAGGTTGGCGGCGTGGCGCATCACCTGGAATTCGGCGGAGATGCCGTTGCCGCCGTGCATGTCACGAGCGACCCGCGCGATGTCGAGCGCCTTGCCGACATTGTTGCGCTTGATCAGGCTGATCGTCTCCGGGATCAGCTCGCCCTCGTCCATGCGCCGGCCGACGCGCAGCGCCGCCTGCAGGCCGAGCGTGATCTCGGTGATCATGTTGGCGAGCTTCATCTGGACGAGCTGGGTCGCGGCGAGCGGCCGGCCGAACTGCTTGCGGTCGAGCGTGTAGGTCCGCGCCGCGTGGTAGCAGGCCTCGGCGGCACCCATCGCGCCCCAGGCGATGCCGTAGCGGGCACGGTTGAGGCAGCCGAAGGGCCCGCGAAGGCCGCTGACGTTGGGGAGCAGATTTTCCTCGGGCACCTCGACATTGTCCATGACGATCTCGCCGGTGATCGAGGCGCGAAGGCTGAGCTTCTGGCCGATCTTCGGCGCGGAAAGGCCGGCCATCCCCTTCTCAAGAATGAAGCCGCGAATCTTGCCGTCATGCGCGTCCGACTTCGCCCAGACGACGAAGACGTCGGCGATCGGCGAGTTGGTGATCCACATCTTCGAGCCGGAGAGGCGGTAGCCGCCGTCCACCTTCTGGGCGCGGGTGCGCATCGAGCCGGGGTCGGAGCCGGCGTCGGGCTCGGTAAGGCCGAAGCAGCCGACCCATTGCCCGCTGGCCAGCTTGGGGAGATATTTGCGCTTCTGCTCTTCCGAACCGTAGGCGTTGATCGGGTGCATCACG
>DASVUO010000065.1:0-3935 GCA_036386995.1 Allosphingosinicella sp.
GTGCGTTTGCGCGACTTGACCAGCTTGCAGCCGCGAGTGGCCGCCATCTCCTTCAGCATCAGGTCGCGATCGGGGTCGGTCATCGCAAAGCTAACGCGCGGCGGCGCGGTTGGTGGCGGAGGTTATAGGGTAGCAAGAGGCGGCGCGACGGGCACACACAAAAAAAAGGCCGGCGGCGGGAGAGGATTCCGCCGCCGGCCCCTCAGCAAGCCGATCAGGCTTCCTGCTTGGACTTCTTGGACGAACCGCTCCTGGAGGCGGTTTCGCTTTCGCTGCCGCGGCCGCGGACCAGCGGAATCGCGGCGGCGGCGATTGCGCCAACAATGGCGACACCGGCGGCGGCGGCGGTTTTCGGATTTTCACGGGCGTAATCGGCAAGCTTGCCGGCCTGAGCGGAAATGCCGCTGGCGAAGCCCTGCTGATCGCCCTGCTGCTGCTGCTGCTGCGAGGTTTCGTCGGAATGGCTGGGGCCGGCGTGCGGCATTGCGGACGAGGGGATGTGCGACATCGTGTGGGGTACTCCGTTACTGTGATGAGGACGGCTGCGGAACGGTCCGCTGCCCGCGGGGTTCCGGGCAAGGGGCGAAGGGTTTGGCGAAAAGGACGAGCCGTGGCGGAAGGGGTCCGGCTCTGCCCGGCAGGAGACGCCTAACCCACGCAGGTCCAGCTCGCCTCGTGGCGCTGGATCGGTTTCGTCGAGTCGCCACCGACGGTGACGCCCGCGCGGGTGGCGGGGCTGCCGGCCGTTGCGCCCTCGGGGGGCTTGAGGCCGATGCTGACCGTCACGCCGGGGCCTTCGAAATAGCCGCCGATCGGGCCGACCGGGCCGGCGATGCGGAGGCGGACGGGCCTGCCGTCGACCACCGCCACTCCGCCGGCGGCACCCGCGACCAGCAGCAGGTTATTGCCCTCCAACAAGCGGCACGAGCGGCCGGTGCGAAGCTCGGCCGGCACCTGCTCTTCGCGAAGCAGGCCGAGCCGACGCGGGGCAGCTTTCTTCTCCTCGGGCGCGATCTGCGACACCGCTTCGATTCGGTTGGCGAGCTCCGCCGCGGTGGGATCGCCGAGCGGTTCCTGAGCCGCTTCCTGCTCCCCGCAGGCGGCGGCGAGGAGGGCGAGAATGGCGGCGGGGAGGGGGCGCATCCGCGGTGAACGGACGGGCGCGCGGAAGGGTTGCCGCGCGACTCCGCACAGCTCCGCCATTTGCTGAAAAGCAAGCGCCTTTCTGCTCGGTTCGGCGCATCGATTTGCGGCGAAAAGTGGTGAGGGAATCATTTACCCACTTGGCGGGCAAAGCGGGTTGAGGCACTATGGATGGTGGCGCTGCCGAGGGGGTGACGCTAGAACTTGTAGACGAGACTGCCGGCACCATATTGGTTCGGCAAGCGCTTCGCCGCTGCCCTGTGGATATCGGGGGCGGTTTGAAAATAGCGCCCGCACCCCCGCGACAAATGCTTAAGGTGGGGTTATTCCCGCTGGAACGGAATAAGAACAAGGGGTAAGGCGATGGATCTGAGCGGCAGCAGCGAAACGGGATCGGGCGACGTCACCGTTGGCGAGGAAGTGATCGGCTCCAAGACCATCCGGAAGGTGCGCTTTCCGGTCTCAGTCGACCATAGCCGCGACTCGCTCCTCACCGAATTCGGCAAGGACACGCTTCAGGACCGCTACCTCCTTCCCGGCGAATCCTACCAGGATCTGTTCGCCCGGGTCTCGTCCGCTTATGCCGACGATGCCGAGCACGCCCAGCGCGTCTACGATTACATGTCGAAGCTGTGGTTCATGCCGGCGACTCCGGTTCTGTCCAACGGCGGCACCGGCCGCGGCCTTCCCATCTCCTGCTACCTCAATTCGGTATCGGACAGCCTGGAAGGCATCGTCGGCACCTGGAACGAGAATGTCTGGCTCGCCAGCAGAGGCGGCGGCATCGGCACCTATTGGGGCAATGTCCGCGGCATCGGCGACGCGGTGGGCTTGAACGGCAAGACCAGCGGCATCATTCCGTTCGTGCGGGTGATGGATTCGCTGACGCTTGCGATTTCGCAAGGCTCGCTGCGCCGCGGCTCGGCGGCTTGCTACCTCGACATCAACCACCCGGAGATCGAGGAATTCCTGGAGATCCGGAAGCCCTCGGGCGACTTCAACCGTAAGGCGCTCAACCTCCACCACGGCGTTTTGATCACCGACGCGTTCATGGAAGCGGTTCGCGACGGGGACGAGTGGGTGCTGAAGAGCCCCAAGGACGGATCGCCGCGCGCGACGGTGGATGCGCGCTCCTTGTTCCAGAAGCTGGTGGAGACCCGGCTTGCGACCGGCGAGCCGTACATCATCTTCATCGACAAGGTGAATTCAACCATGCCGCGCCACCAGCGCGAATTGGGCCTTAAGGTGTCGACGTCGAACCTTTGCTCCGAGATCACGCTCCCCACGGGCCGCGATCACCTCGGCAACGACCGCACCGCCGTCTGCTGCCTCTCCTCGCTGAACCTCGAGACCTGGGACCAGTGGAACGGCGACAAGCAGTTCATCGAGGACGTGATGCGCTTCCTCGACAACGTGCTTCAGGATTATATCGACCGCGCGCCGGAAGAGATGGCGCGGGCGAAATACTCCGCGATGCGCGAGCGTTCGGTGGGCCTCGGCGTGATGGGCTTCCACTCGTTCCTGCAGGCGCGCAACATCCCGTTCGAAGGCGCAATGGCCAAGAGCTGGAACATGCGCATCTTCAAGCACGTCCGCGCGCAAGTGGACGAAGCGTCGATGATGCTCGCCAACGAGCGCGGGCCTTGCCCCGACGCGGCCGACATGGGCGTGATGGAGCGGTTCAGCTGCAAGATGGCGATCGCGCCGACCGCGAGCATCTCGATCATCACCGGCGGCACGTCCGCCTGCATCGAGCCCATTCCGGCCAACATCTACACCCACAAGACGCTGTCCGGCAGCTTCTCGATCCGCAATCCGTATCTGGAAAAGCTGCTCATCGAGAAGTCGAAGAATTCGGAAGGCGTCTGGTCGACGATCCTGGAGCGGGGCGGCAGCGTCCAGCACCTCGATTTCCTCACGGCCGAAGAAAAGGACGTGTTCAAGACCAGCTTCGAGATCGACCAGCGCTGGCTGATCGAACTCGCCGCCGACCGCACGCCCTATATCGACCAGGCGACGTCGCTGAACCTGTTCATCCCCGCCGACGTCGACAAATGGGACCTCCTGATGCTCCATTACCGGGCGTGGGAGCTCGGCATCAAATCGCTCTACTACCTGCGCTCCAAGTCCGTGCAGCGCGCCGGCTTCGCGGGCGGCGTGGAAGCGGACAACACCGCCGAGGCGCCGAAGTACGAGCTTGCGACGACCGATTACGACGAATGTCTGGCGTGCCAGTAAGCCATGCCTGAGACCCTCACCCTCGGCCATGTCCTGTATCTGCTGACGGCGCTCTTAGCGCTGTACTGCCTGACGCAGTTCGCGCTCACCATGCGCTATTCGGGCGCGGGCGCCGGCACCCCCGGCTACGCCCGCCACCGCGACGCGACCCGCTACACCGTGTGGAGCGGCGCGCTCGCGCTGGTCTGCCTTCTTCTCGCGACGCTGAGCCCGCTTGGCCGCGTCGTCCTTTTTTAGTGCTCAGGGAGTAACCCCATGCCTCTTCTCGAAGCCCGCAAGCAGTATAAGCCCTTCGAATATCCCTGGGCGTTCGAATTCTGGAAGCGCCAGCAGCAGATCCACTGGATGCCGGAGGAAGTGCCCTTGGGCGAGGATTGCCGCGACTGGGCGCAAAAGCTCACCGATCATGAGCGAAACCTCCTCACCCAGATCTTCCGCTTCTTCACCCAGGCGGACGTCGAGGTGCAGGATTGCTACCACGAAAAATACGGCCGCATCTTCAAGCCGACCGAGATCAAGATGATGCTCGCCGCTTTCTCCAACATGGAGACGGT
>DASVUO010000066.1:0-36840 GCA_036386995.1 Allosphingosinicella sp.
GTGGGCGTGCTGGCGGCGGTCTACCTGGAGGAGTTCGCCCGGCGGAACCGCTGGAACGACCTGGTCGAAGTGTCGATCAACAATCTGGCCGCAGTGCCGTCGATCATCTTCGGCCTGCTCGGCCTCGCCATCTTCCTCAATGTCCTGCACCTGCCGCGCTCGGCGCCTTTGGTCGGCGGTTTGACGCTGGCGCTGATGACGATGCCGGTGATCGTGATCGCCGGGCGGAACGCGATCAAGTCCGTGCCGCCCTCAATCCGGGACGCGGCTTTAGGCATCGGGGCGAGCCGGGTGCAGGTGGTTTTCCACCACGTGCTTCCGCTGGCGCTGCCCGGCATCCTTACCGGAACGATCATCGGCATGGCGCGTGCGCTTGGCGAAACGGCGCCGCTGCTGATGATCGGCATGCGGGCGTTCATCTCCTCGCCGCCGGGCGGCTTTACCGAGCCGGCGACGGTGCTTCCAGTACAGGTTTTCCTGTGGTCGGACGAAGTGAGCAAGGGTTTCGTCGAAAAGACCTCCGCCGCGATCATCGTGCTCTTGCTCTTCCTGCTCGCCATGAACGGCCTGGCAATCTTTCTCCGCAACAAATTCGAACGGCGCTGGTGACCGACATGAACCACATTCCCAACGACGCCGCGCCCAAGATGACGGCCCGCGACGTCAGCGTTTTCTATGGCGCCAAGAAGGCGATCGACGCCGTCTCCATCGACGTCAGCCAGGAGCATGTCACCGCCTTCATCGGCCCGTCGGGCTGCGGCAAGTCGACGTTCCTGCGCACCTTGAACCGCATGAACGACACCATCGCCAACGCGCGGGTGGAGGGGCAGATCGCGCTCGATGGCGAGGACATCTATTCCTCCGGGATGGACGTGGTGCAGCTGCGCGCCCGGGTCGGCATGGTGTTCCAGAAGCCGAATCCGTTCCCCAAAACGATCTACGAGAATGTCGCTTACGGGCCGCGCATCCACGGGCTCGCCAACGCGAAGGCGGATCTGGACGGGATCGTCGAGAAATCGCTGAAGCGGGCCGGGCTTTGGGAGGAAGTGAAGGACCGCCTAAGCGAAAGCGGCACCGCCCTTTCCGGCGGGCAGCAGCAGCGGCTTTGCATCGCGCGCGCGATTGCGGTGGACCCGGAAGTGATCCTGATGGACGAGCCCTGCTCCGCGCTCGATCCGATCGCCACCGCCAAGATCGAGGAGCTGATCCACGAACTTCGCGGCCGCTACGCGATCGTGATCGTCACCCACAATATGCAGCAGGCGGCGCGCGTGTCGCAGCGCACGGCATTCTTCCACCTCGGCACGCTGGTGGAATATGGCGAAACCAGCGAGATCTTCACCAATCCCCGGATCGACCGGACCAAGGATTACATCACCGGCCGCTACGGCTGAGGAGCACGAACATGGCGACCGGACACACGCTCAAGGCCTTCGACCAGGATCTCGACCAGCTGCGCGCAAGCATCGCCCAGATGGGTGGCCTTGCCGAAGCGGCGATCGCCGACGCGATGCGCGCGCTCGTTAACCGCGACAGCGAGGCGGCGAAGGCGGTGATCGCCAATGACAAGAAATTGGACGCGCTTGAAACGGAGGTCGAGCGGCTTGCGGTGCAGATCATCGCGCTTCGCGCGCCGATGGCGAACGACCTTCGCGAAGTGGTGGCGGCGCTGAAGATCGCCGGCGTGGTAGAGCGGATCGGCGATTACGCCAAGAACATCGCCAAGCGGGTGCACCTCATTGAGGAGAGCGGCAATTTGAAGCCGATGTCGCTGCTGCCGGAAATGGCGCGGATGACGGCGGAGATGGTGCATTCGGTGCTGGACGCCTTTGTCGCCCGCGATGCGAAGGGGGCTGCGGAAGTGTGCGAGCGCGACAAGGCGGTGGACGATTTCTACAATTCGATCTTCCGCACCCTTCTCACCTTCATGATGGAGGATTCGCACAACATCACGCCGGCGACGCACTTGCTGTTCATCGCCAAGAACCTCGAGCGGATCGGCGACCACGCAACCAACGTCGCTGAGATGGTGTATTTCGCCGCCACCGGAACGCATCTGGGCGAGCGGGAGCGCGGGGAGGACAGTTTGGCCTCCAAGGTTTAATGTCCGCGCAGACCATCCTGCTTGTCGAGGACGACCGGCCGCTGGCCGAGCTCCTCTCCTTTCACCTCACCCGCGCCGGATATGAAGTGGTGCACACCGGCGACGGCCACGACGCGCTCGATCTCGCGCGCTCAAAGGCGCCCGATCTCGTGCTGCTCGACTGGATGATCGAAGGCATGGTGGGCATCGACGTCTGCCGCCTGCTCCGCGCCAAGCCGGAGACGGAAGCACTCCCGATCATCATGCTGACCGCGCGCGGCGAGGAAGCCGACAGGCTTCGCGGGCTCGACACCGGTGCCGACGATTATGTCACCAAGCCCTTCTCGCCGAAGGAGCTGGTCGCGCGGGTCGCGGCGGTGCTGCGCCGGATGCGGCCGCCTTTGCCGGAGTCGAAGCTGGAGGTCGGCGACCTCGAAATGGACCTCACCAGCCACAAGGTCCGCCGCGGCGGCGAGCCGGTGCATCTCGGCCCCACCGAATACCGGCTGCTGCGCTTCCTAATGGAGCACCCCGGCCGCGTCTTCAGCCGCGAACGATTGATCCAGAACATCTGGGGCGACGAAAGCGAGATCCAGGAAAAGACGATCAACGTCTCCATCCGCCGCTTGCGCGAGGCGCTGAATACGGGCGGGCGGGCGGACGTGATCACCGCGGTGAGATCGGCTGGGTACAGCCTGGACGCGGGCAGCGCCTAGAACTTCACCTCCAGGCCTAGGCTGAAGCTTCGGCCGAATTTGTAGCTGTTGGTGTCGATGCGTGAGGCGCCGAGCTGCTGGAACTCCTCGTAATCCTCGCCGGTGAGGTTGCGGGCTTCGAACTTGAGTTCGCCTTCGAGGCCGAACAGCCGGATGCCTTCGCGCATGACGAAGTCGAGGCGCAGGCCCGGTTCTTCGACCACGTCGGGCTGGTCGCCGGCGCCGCGGTTGGTGACGCGGCGGCTGGAGTAGGTGAGCAGCAACGTCTGCTGCGACAGACGGTCGGTGTTTTCAAGGCCGACTTGAATGTTGGCGAGGTGCTTGGATTGGCCGGTGAGCGGCGTGCCGTCGTCGAAGACGTTTGCCGCCGAAACGGGCAAGCCGCCGGTGCCGACCGGAATGGTGGTGTCGCCCTCGCCTACGCTGATGCCGGATCCGGAGTAGGTGTAGTTGCCGATCAGCACGACGCGGCGCGGGGTGAAGAAGCCGCCCATCGCCGCAAGCGGAACGTACTTCTGCACGTCGAACTCGATGCCCTTCAGCGTCGCCGACGGGGCGTTGGCGAAGGTGGTGAAGAAGGTGCCGCCTTGCTGAAAGGCAATCGTCTCGATCGGCCGGTCGATGTTCTTCCAGAAGCCCGCGACGCTGAGGCGCTGGTCCTTGGCGAAATACCATTCGAAGCGCGCTTCGGCGTTGAGCAGGGTGCTGTCGGTGAGGAACTGGTTGCCGAAAAAGGTGCGGTCGGTCTCCGGATCGGAATATTGCTGCGGCGCAAGCTCGCGGAACTGCGGGCGCGCGATGGTCTTGGAGCCGTGCAGGCGAAGCTGCATGTCGTCGGCCACCGTCCAAGTCAGCGTGGCGGCGGGGAGGAGATAATTCTCCTCGATCAGCGACGGGCCGATGTCCGCGCCGCCGGTGCCAAAGATGTCGATCGGCGTCACCCGCTGGCGGCCGCTTTCGAAGCGGACGCCCGACTGGAGGCGCAGGCCGGGCAGAAACTCGGATTCGCCCTGGAGGTAGGCGGCTTTCACCTCGAGATCGGCCTGGTAGCGGGCAGCGCCTGCAGTGCCAGAGATGTCTGTGAGAACGATGTTGTAGGCGTAGATGTTGAAGTCGGAGAGCAGGTAATCCGGCCGCTCCTGCGGCACCTCGCCGGGGAGGATGTCGAGCGGCGTGTAGCGGAAGTCGCGGCGCGTCGCTGCACGATCGTTCTTCAGATAGGCCGCGCCGGCCGAGAGGGTGAAATCCGCGTCGGGAAAGCGGTAGGACAAGTCTCCGGCGGCGGAGTAGACGTTGTCGACGAGGTCGCTGAACGAGACGCGGGCGAACTGACCGTTGGAGCGCAGGTCGTTGACGAAATCCTTCGCCAAGGCGTCGTAGCGGTAGCCGATCGTCCGCTCATACGGAGCCTCCCGCTGCGACTGGGCGTAGGTGGCCCGGATGTCCGCATCGAACCGGCCGAAGTCGAACTCGCCGACCAACTGCGTGTCAATTAGCTGCCGCTCGAACCAGGCGGTGTTGGAGATGTTGACCAGATCGGAGCCGACGTTGATCTGGTTGGTGCCCTCCTGGATCCGCGCTTCCTTCAAGGTGTCGCGGATGTAGAGGTTGGTCCACTTCAGCTGATGCTCGCCGAGCTTATAGGTGAGGCCGACGAGGCCGTTCACCAGGATGCGGTTCTCGCTTGAGAAGAAGCGGTAATCAACGTCCGGCTGAAGCGTGTCCTCGCCGCCAACAGGCGTGATACCGGCCGCGACCTGCTGGATGCCGCCGCGGGTTTCCCAGCTGTTCGACCATGAGGCGGCGAACAGGATGCTCAATTGCTGTGCGCCGCCGGCCAGATCGAAACTGGTGCCGCCGGTGACGCTGACGCCGGCATTGGCGGGCGCGTCGAAGCTCTGGATAAGGGTGGTCGGCGCGTTGCTGAGGCTCGCGGTGAGGTCCTGAAGCTGGCGGCGGGTGAAGTTGGGACCGACGGCGATCAGCTTGCCGCTGTTCAGCGCGTCGCGGAAGGGGCCCGGCAAGGTGCGGGCGCCGTTGTCGAAGCCGGTCCAGTCGCTGCCGCTGCCGTAATAGCCGATCGCGCTTTGGAACGTCGTCTGCGTGTCGCCGCCGGTGCTGAGGCCGATGGTCAGGAACGGCTCCTCCACCTCGGACTTGGTGGTGAGGTTGATGACGCCGCCGCCGAACTCGCCGGGATAGGCCACCGAATAGCTTTTCTGGACCACCGAGGAGGCGATGATGCCCGTGGGGAAGATGTCGAGCGGCACCACGCGGCGCAGCGGTTCGGGCGACGGCAGCGGCGATCCGTTGAGCAGGGCCAGCGAGTAACGCTCGCCTAGGCCGCGGACGTAGACGAAGCGGCCGCCGACGACGGAAAGGCCGGTGACCCGGCTCAGCGCCCCGGCGATGTCGCCTTCGCCGGTGCGGGCGATGTCTTCGCTTGAGAGGACGGAGATCACTTCGGCCGTTGAGCGACTCGAATTCGGGATTTTGCGACCGGTGACGACGATCTCGTCCGCGGCTTCCTCCTCCTCACCGGCGCCCGCTCCGGACACCTCGACCGGCTGCGCCGCGCCCTCGCCTTCGGCTGCAATGGCGTCGGGCGCAACCGAGGCAGCCGCCTGCGTCTGCGCGTACGCGGCGGCGGGGGTAAGTGCGGAGGTAAAGAGGAGCAGGCTCCCCAAGGCGATGCGGCGGTTCATATTGCCCCCGATGAGCGGATGTGGAGTGGGAGGCGGCGGGGGCGTCCCGCCGCCTCAGGCATGGCAGGCGGGCCGGCTCAGCCGGTGGGAAGCGCGGTGCAGGCGGGGGTCCCGAAGCCCAAGCCGCAGGTCCAGCCCTGGAACCAGAGATCGCTGCTCCGCACCGCGCCGACATAGCCGGCGTTCTGGAAGAAGGCCGAGAAGCTGGTGATGCTTGAGGCGCTGACAGCGTTCTCGCTCGATCCGTTGACGAAGATATCGGTCAGCGTCGATTGGCCGTTCGCGACATTGTTGTTGCCGTTGAAGATCGCGGCGATTTCGGCGGCGGTGATGTCGGCTTCGTCGCGGAACGGGTTGGTGCAGGAGAAGAAGGTGGAGCGGAACACCGGCGGGCCGTTCTCGTCGACCGCGCCGTTCGTCGCCTGGGTGGTCACCGCTTCGTCGATGTCGAGGCAGGTGGGCGAACCCGTGACGACGCTGTTGAGCAGCGCGAAGTCGGTGCCGCCGCGAAGCAGCAAGGCGTCAGGCGTCCGGCGGCTGATCGCGGTGAGGTTGGCAAACTTGGGGAAAGACCGCGGCGTGGAGTTGCCGTTGCCGGGGGTGTCGGCTTCAACGATGCGGTCGCCGCCCGAGGCGCGCTGGTTGACGAGGAGGAACTGGTTGGCGCCCTTGTAGCCGAAGTCGGTATCGAGGCTGTCATCGTCGGCGCCGGTGATCACGATGTAGCGGCCGTTCACCGTGCCGCCGAACCATTCGATCCCGTCGTCCGAGCTGTTGTGGATCTGGACGTGGTCGAAGGTGGTGCCGAAGCCGACGCCGGCAAGCGTAATACCGTTCAGTTCGTTGCCGGCCGAGACTTCGAAGCCGGGATAGCGCACCTGGACGTAACGGATGCGGCCGCTGTTGTCGGCCGCCGAGGCGCCGCCGTAGAGGCCGGTCGTGCCTTCGACCTGCGACTGGCAGTTCACGCTTCCGCCTGGCACGTTGGGCTGGTTGCAGCGCTGGATCGGCGCGCGGCCGAGCACCACCAGGCCGCCGAATTGGCCGATCGAGTTGTCGGTGGCGGTGCCTTCGACATTCTGGCGGCTGGTAAAGACGATCGGGTTGTTGGCGGTGCCTTCGGCGAAAATCTGCGAGCCGCGGTTGACGATCAGGAAGTCCAAACCGCCCGAGCCGAAGATCACTACGCCGGGATCGATCGTGAGCTGGCCGGTCTGCGCGCCTGGCAGCGGGTTGGCCGGATCGCCGCCGGCGTCGGTGCCGACCTGGACCCGGCCGGCGAGCGAGTAGATCACGCCCGGGAGGTTCTGGATCAGGCGCTGGCCGGTGATGGTGCCCGAGATTTCGCAGTTGCGGCGGTTGGCGAGAACGCCGCGGTCGGCCGTGCCGCTCGGGCAGGACGCGGCGGGGGTGTTCGCAGGCGGCGGAGGGGGCGGCGGCGGCGTGCTTACGGTGCCGCCGTCGCCGAAGCCCCCTTCACCGGGAGAAGCCACCCCGTCCGGCCCACAGGCGGCGAGTGAAAGCACGGTGGTGGTGAGCAGAAGAACAGTGCGCAGCTTGGCCATGGGAGCCCCCTTGAAGATGAACCCGCGGGCGCTGCGGCTCTTCCGGCCGATTCGCCCTGTCGCATTTATCAACTAGGCTTGTTCGGAGGCGCTTCTGTTACAGATGGTGCGGCGTCTTCGGCGAGAGGCTTGGTTACTTACAAGGGTGAAATATATTTGCCATGCTCTTGTCACAAAACCTCAACAAGCGCGCAGGCATCTTGGCGCGCCAGAGGTTTGAGCCGGCGCGCCGAGGCAAGTGACGCCGCCAGTTCGGCATCGCAAAAGGCGACCAGGGTGCCCGGCTTGAGGCGGCCGATCTCGTGATCCTTGATCGGGATCAGCCGCAGGCCCTTTTCCGAGCGGTAGGCGAAGCGGTAGAATTCCCATTCCGGTGTATAATTGGCGTCGGGATCGCGCGCAATGGTACGCGGGATGGTGGCCATCACCGGGATCCTTGGGACCAGGAAAGCAATTGCGCGGTCGCGGTAGGGCGAGCCGGCAAGGCGGTCGAGCCAGGCAAGGTAGGGCCGGTAAAGTTGGCCAGGGTAACGTTCGTCGTCCACTCTGCCCACCTGAGCCCAAAGCGGCCAGGCGAACGAAAGTGCGAAAAGGGCAAGGCCCAGCCGCGGGCAAGGCCGATCCCGGACACCATCGCCAGTGCGGGGTAGACCGGTGCTTCGTACCAGAACATTTTGGTGCCGGCCGCGCTGACCACAGCCAGCCAGATCGCCGCGAATAGACCCAGCAATAGCGTAGCGCGGCGCTCCTGGGCGCTCCCCTTAAAGAAAGCCAGCGCCAGGGCCGCGGGCAGGATGAACAGCCAGGGGGCGCAATCCTGATGTGCCATCTGGCTGAGGTAGAAGGTCCAGCTCCCGCCTTGGCCGTTGATCGGCACGGTGACCCGATCGGCAATTTCGCTGCTCCAGAGGGAGGCCAGATAGCCCGGGGTGGCGAACTCCCGATAAAAGTAATAGCCGCCGATCGTCGCGAGCATGGCGAACACACCGCCGTAGAAGCGGCGGCTGGTCAGCAGCGGCTTCGCCATTCCGGTGCCAAGCGCGTGAAGGGCGATTGCCGGAAGCGGCGCAAAACCGACAACGCCCTTGGTGAAGGCGGCGAGGATTAGCGCGAGTACGAACACCCACCAGTCCCGCCCCTTTCGCCACTCGGCAAAGCGGAAGAAGAAGATCAGCTGAGCTGTCTGGAAAAGGATCAGCGGCGCGTCATAGTCGCCGGTGCGGGCGACGTGCGCCTGTACATAGCCGCCCGTGGTGACCAGAACCGCGCAAGCCAGCACCCCCGCGCGCCAGTTGCGCAGGGTGGTAATCGCAAAACCATACAGCAGCGCGAGCGTCGCAAACGCCGCAAGCACGGCGGGGAGGCGAATGGCGCCCACGGACGTGCCGAAGATGCCGATGCTTGCGCTCTGCAGCCAGATCATCAGCGGCGGCTTCACGCTGAACAGATCCGGCGTGCCGCCATAATAAGGGATCAGCCACTGTCCGTTGAGACGCATCTCGGCGGCGGAGACGGCGAGGCGGGCTTCGTCAAAGGGAAGCAGCGGGTAGCCGCGCATGCCATGCGCGAACAGCCAGGCGGCGGCAAGCAGCACCGGGAGGAGAAAGAGCCAGGACCGCCGCTCGCCGGCATAGTCGATGAAGCGCATGCAGTTCCCCGGATCACCTATGAGATTCCGGGCAGCATAGCGAGGGCCGGGGCGCGGCTCCAACCGCGCGTTTGGCACCCTGAACTGAGGCGTCAGCCCTCCGCATCGAGTGCGTAGCCGGCGGAGCGGACGGTTCGGATGATGTCCTTCCCGCCGTGGGCGTTGATCGCCTTGCGAAGCCGCCGGATGTGGACGTCGATGGTGCGCGCTTCGATGACGCTGTCGCGGCCCCACACGGCGTCGAGCAGCCGCTCGCGCGAAAAGACCCGGCCGGGATGTTCGAGGAAATGGCGCAGGAGCTTGAACTCGGTCGGGCCGATGGCGACGGGCGTTCCGGCGCGGCGGACCTTGTGGGTAGTCATGTCGAGCTCGACATCGTCGTAGCTTAAGGTCAGGCCGGCGAGGGCGGGGCGGACTCGGCGGAGCACCGCTTTCACGCGCGCGATGAGTTCGGGGGGACTGAACGGCTTGGTGATGTAATCGTCGGCGCCCGTTTCCAGGCCGCGCACCCGGTCGCTCTCCTCGGCGCGGGCGCTCAGGATGATGATCGGCACGTTGGCGGTGTCGGGCATTCGGCGGAGGCGGCGGCAGACTTCGATGCCGGACAGTTCCTCGAGCATCCAGTCGAGAAGGATGATGTCGGGCCCGATTTCGTTCGCGAGGAGAAGCGCTTCCTCGCCGCTGGGCGTGTGGGCGACCTCAAATCCCTGCCGCTCGAAGCTGTAGCGCAGGAGCTGGGCCAGCGCGGGATCGTCTTCCACAAGAAGAAGGCGGGTGGTCGGCACGTGTTTTCAGGCCTTTCGCGGGCTACCCGGTGGTTGCCTTGCGAAACTGCTTAGGTTCGATGACAGTGATGTGAAAGCCGCGTGACGGGACGGAGACGCTTGCTCCCCTACGGGACAAATGCTCGGTTTCCCGTTGCGGTTCACGGGCGTAGAGGGAGGCAATGGGCACTGCCTGGCTTCTTCCGCTTCTTCTCATCCTGCTTTCGGTGGCGGCGATGGAGGTGCTTGCCCTCGTGGTTCACCGCTACGTGATGCACGGCTGGGGCTGGGGATGGCACCGCTCGCACCACAGCCCGCGTGACGGGTGGTTCGAGAAGAACGATTTGTATGCTGTGGTGTTCGCGGGGTTGAGCGTGGCCTTCTTCACCCTGCTGGCGGCGCGGTGGCCGATGCTGTGGTGGGTGGGCGCGGGGATTGCGCTCTATGGCCTCCTCTACATGCTGGTGCATGACGGGCTGGTGCACAGGCGCATTCCGTTCGTGAGGCCGCCCAAGAAGGGTTATCTCAAACGGCTGGTGCAGGCGCACCGGCTCCATCATGCAGTGCGCGAGCGGGAGGGGGCGGTGTCGTTCGGCTTCCTTTACGCGCCGCCGGTGGCGAAGCTGCGCGAGGAACTGCGCGCGGGGCGGAAACAGTGATGGAGCGGGGGCGGCAGGCGGCTGTGGGGCTGGGCCTTGCGGCGGCGGTGGCGGCGGCGTTCGTGGGGCTGCATCTCTACGCCGTGTTTTTTCACCCGCTGGAGGGCTGGGGCCTGGCCGCCGCGCCTTTGCTGGTGGCGGTTCTGTGCTGGCTCGACGTCGGCCTGTTCATCGTTGCGCACGATTGTATGCACGGCTCCCTTGCTCCCGGTCGGCCGAAGGTTAATCAGTGGGTCGGGCGGGTGGCGCTGGCGCTGTACGCAGGCTTCTCGTTCGACCGGCTGCTGCCCAAGCATTTCGCGCACCACAAGGCGCCGGGCACGGGGGATGACCCGGACTATCATGAACCACACCCGCGCTCGTTCGGGCGGTGGTATCTCGCCTTCTTCCGGCAGTATTTCGGCGTTCGCGAACTGCTGGTGCTGACCGGTCTGGTCGGCGTCTACGTTTGGGTGCTCGGCGCGTCCTACCCGAACCTGCTTCTGTTCTGGGCGCTTCCGGCGATCCTGTCGTCGTTACAGCTCTTCCTGTTCGGCACGTTCCTGCCCCACCGGCTGGACGACGAGGGTTTCGCCGACAACCACCGGGCGCGGAGCAACGGTTATGGCTGGCTGCTGTCGCTCTTGACCTGCTTCCACTTCGGATACCACCACGAGCATCACCGCGCGCCGCACGTGCCGTGGTGGAAGCTGCCGGATGCCCGGCGCGAAACTAAAGCAGGTGTTCCTCGATAAGGTCGGCCGCGCGGGTGGCGCCGCCGGCGTGGGCGATCTCGTTCGCAAGGATCGCTGAGCGGGCGCGGTAGCTGGGCTGGGTTAGCACCTGGGAGATCGCCGCCTCCATCGTGTTGTGGCTCGCGAAGCGGGGCTTCACCACCACGCCGACACCGGCACGTTCGATCCGGGCGGCAACCGCCGGCTGATCGAAGGCGAGCGGGAGCGCCACCATCGGCAGGGCTTCCGTCAGGGTTTCCATCACCGTGTTGAAGCCGGCGTGGGTGACGACGAGATCGGCTTGAGCTAGCACCGCTTCCTGCGGCAGGAAGTCGCGGACGAGCGGGTTGCCCGGCAGGCGCGCGGCCTGCTCCGGCGTGAGACGGCCGCAATGGGTGAGGACCAGGCGCAGGTCCAGCCGCTGGCAGGCGGCGGCGACACGCTCGAAGAGGCGGATGCGCGAGCCCTGGAGGGTGCCGAAGGAGCAATAAACGAGCGGGCGAGTGTCGGCCTCGTCCGGTAGCTCGAACGTGTCTTCGGAAGGCGTTCGGAACGGGCCGCGATAATGGAAGCTTGGCGGGAGCTGGGAACGGGGGAAGTCGATGCCGGCGACAGCCTGGGCGAGCTGAAGGGTCGGCGAGAAGCACTCCTCCAGCAGGCGCCGGGGGCGCAGGCCCAAGTTCAGCGCCTCGCGGCGGATGGTCGAGCCGATGCCGCGCATCAGCAGGTCGGAGACGCGGTAGCCGCCGCGGTTACGGTTCAGGCCCTTTTCGGAACGGTCGAACGGCCAGTCGACGTAGGGCGGCGGCACACCCGGTTCGCGGTTGATCGGAAGCGCACAGGCGATCGTCGCGAACGACAGCCGGAGGTATTCGGCGAGCAGTCCTCCGGCGGGCTCGAGCTGGTCGGCGAGGACTGCGTCGGCACCGATGAAGCGCAGAACGTCGGGGCCGTGGCGGCAGAGGAGGTGGGTCAGCCGCGCCATCTCCGCCACGGTTCCGCCGACGCCGGATAGGCCGAGCTTGGCCCCTCCCCCCTCCGGCAGCGCGGCGAACTCCACTCCAAGCGAGGCGGCAAGCGGCGCGGCGTCGGCGTGGTGGACGAAGGTGCAGCGGTGGCCCCGCGCCTGAAGCGTGTGCGCAAGCGCGGCGAGCGGCTTGTAATGGCCGGTGAGCGGCGGCGCAATGACGGCGAAATGCGCCATGGTCAGGCGGCGAGCGCGCCTCGGAGGGCGGAAACGATGGTGATGAGCTTGCGGCGGCGCCGGATCACGACCCGCTGATCCCAGGCGCTTGCGCCCAGCGCCGCGACACGCCGGCCGATGCCGCCGTAAATCCCGGCCGCGGCAAGGATCGCCCAGCGCGAGCGGAAGGGCAGCTTGCGCACGCCGGCAAGCGCCGATTCTTCGTAGCGGTTGCCGAGCTCCACCAGGCGGGCGACAATCCGCACCAGCCCTTCCCGCCCCTCCGGCCGCATCGGATCGGCGGGGTTGAGGCCCGCTTCCTCAAGCCAGGACGCCGGGAGGTAGCAGCGGCCGGCGGCCTGGTCCTCGCCGATGTCGCGGGCGATGTTGGAAAGCTGGAACGCGATGCCGAGATCGGAGGCTCGGGCGAGCGTGTCCTCGTCCTCGGCCGGAACGCCCATCGCCACCGCCATCATGCAGCCGACCGCGCCGGCGACGTGGTAACAGTAGGTGACCAGCTCCGCCTCGTCGGAGGGGCGCCAGCCGTCTTCGTCGAGGGCGAAGCCGGCGAGGTGGTCGAAGACGAAGCGGTGCGGGATCGCGCATTCGTGTGCGACCACCGCGAGCGCGTCGAACGGCATTTCTCCGGTGCGTTCTCCGGCCAGCGCCCGGTGGGTCTTGGCGTGCAGTTCCTCCACCGCGCCGAGCGGCCCCGTCCGGCCGGCGCCGCCGAGCACCTGGCCGTCGCAGACGTCGTCGCAGTGGCGGCACCAGCTGTAGAGCAGCCACGCCCGCTCCCGCGCCTGACGGTCGAAGAGGCGGCTTGCGGCGTGGAAGCTCTTGGAGCCGTGGCGAATCGTCTCTCCGGCGGCGGCGACAAGCGCAGCGCGGTCGAGAGGTGCCGCCTCAGGCATCAGCCGAGCAGGTCCGCGATCATCAGCCCCGCCGTCGCCTTGGCGCTTCCGACAACGCCGGGAATGCCCGCGCCGGGGTGCGTACCGGCGCCGGTGAAGTAGAGGTTGGGGATCTTGTCGTCGCGGTTGTGCACGCGGAAATAAGCGCTTTGGGTGAGCAAAGGCTCCAGGCTGAAGGCGGAGCCAAGATGCGAATTGAGATCGGTTTCGAAATCGCGCGGCGTGTAGTGGAAGGAGGTGCGGATGCGGCCGCGCAGGCCGGGCATCACGCGCTGCTCGACGATCTCCAATATGCGATCGGCATAGCGCTGCCCTTCCGTCTCCCAATCGAACTTCGAGCGGCCGAGATGCGGCACGGGGGCGAGCGCGTAGAGCGTCGAGCAGCCGGCGGGCGCCATCGCGGGATCGGTGATCGTCGGGTGGTGAAGGTAGATCGAGGGGTCATCGGCAAGGGTCGAGCCGTTGTAGATGTCGCCGAGCAGGCCCTTGTAGCGCGGGCCGAACAGGATGGAGTGGTGCGGCAGATCGGGCCACTCACCCTCCGTGCCGAAGTGGACCACGAAGAGGGACGGCGAGAAGCGCTTGCGGCGAAGGGCGGCGGCGGCTCTCTTACCGCGTTTCCCCTCCAGCATGTCGTAGGTGCGGACGACATCGCCATTGGAGGCGACGGAGTCGAAGCGGCCGGTGAAGCCCCGGGCGGTGGCGACCTCGAGTTGGCCACCGCCCACTTCGCGGATCGCCTCCACCGGATCGTCGAGGCGCAGCGTGCCGCCCAGCCGCTCGAAGTGGTTCACCATGCCGCGCACCAAAGCGTTGGTGCCGCCCTTGGCGAACCACACGCCGCCGTCGCGCTCCAGCTTGTGGATCAGCGCATAGATCGAGCTGGTGGTCATCGGGTTGCCGCCGACCAGCAGCGTGTGGAACGACAAAGCCTGGCGCAATTTCTCGTTGCGCACGAAGCCGGAGACGACCGAATAAACCGAGCGCCAGGCCTGGTAGCGGGCAAGCGCGGGGGCGGCGCTCAGCATCGACTTGAAGTCGAGGAACGGCACCGCGCCGAGCTTCTCATAGCCTTCGTGAAACACGCCGGCCGAGTATTTGAGAAACTTGCGGTATCCGGCGACGTCGGCGGGATCGAGCGCTGCGATCTGGCGGTCGAGAAGCTCGTCGTCGTTGGAGTAATCGAAGAAGCTGCCGTCCGGCCAAGACAGGCGGTAGAAAGGCGCGACCGGCATCAGGTCGACGTCGGCGGCCATGTCGGCGCCGCTCAGCGCCCACAGTTCGCGCAGGCAATCGGGGTCGGTGATCACGGTGGGGCCGCCGTCGAAGACGTGGCCTTCCTTTTCCCAATAATAAGAGCGGCCGCCCGGCTTGTCCCGGGCCTCGAGGATGGTGGTGGCGATGCCGGCCGATTGCAGGCGAATGGCGAGTGCGAGCCCGCCGAAGCCGGAGCCGATGATGCAGGCGGTGCGGGTCATGCGGCTTTCCCAAGGGCTGCGGCAAGCGCCGGGCGGACCGGCACGGGCGGGCGACCGCTCAGCACCCGCGCTTTGTCGAGCAAGGTCGAGCGGCCGGCGTAGAAGCGGCCGATGGTGGCGGGCGGCAAGCGGTAGAAATGTTCAAGCACGCGGTAGCGCTCCTCGGGCGGGGCGGCACCGAACAGCATGCGGTTCAGCATGCGGTAGAAGCGCCGTTCTCGCCACAACGAGGCCGAGCGGGCGCGGTAAAGCGCGTGCAGGGCGGCGCTGGTGAGCTCGCTTTGCTCGGGGAGCAAAGCGGCGTTGGCGAGCGCGTCGGGGAGGGAATAGCCGGTGGTTGGGTGGAAGAAGCCGCCGCGCAGGCCCAAGCGAGCGACGGGCGGTTCTTCTTGCGGCCAGAAGGCGCTCGCGTCTCCGGCGAGGACGACTGGGAGCACGCCCGTTTCTTCGCTGACCAGCGAGGCGGGCTGCCAGCCGCTGGCTTCAAGATAGTCGCCGATGCGGCCGCGCAGGCGGCCAATATCGAGCGCGGGTTCGGCCGAGTAATAGGTGTCCTCGATCAGGATCTCGGTTTCGCCGAACGGAAGCGTGTAGACGAAGCGGTAGCCGTCGACCTGCTCGACCTTGGCATCCATGATGATCGGGCGGGTGCGGCCGTGCGGCTCGGCGCAGCGGTAGGTGTGGCCGACGAACTTCTGCCAGGAGAGGGTGACGCCCTGCACGGCCTCGGCACCGCGCGAATCTATCACCGCCGATGCCTCGATGGTCTCGCCGCTTTCGAGGCGAACATGCCCCTCCCCCAGTTCGGCGATGCGGGCGCCGAGGCGGTATTGTTCGGGCCGAAGCCGCTCGCGCAGGAGCCTGTCAAGGTCGTCCGAACGCAGGCTGTTGTAGCCAAGGCCGATGGTGCGGCTGCGCAGCGGGAAGCGCACTTCGTGGTCGATCCAGCGGCGGGCGGGAAGAAGGTCGGCGAGCCACTGCGCGTCCGGGGCGACATCGCTGTCGAAGAAGGACCAGATGTGGTTGCCGCCTAAGTTCGCGCCGCCCTCCACCAGCAGGAACGACAGGTCCGGCCGCTTCTCGGCGAGGGCGAGCGCGGCGAGGCAACCGGAGAGGCCGCCGCCGGCGATGACCAGATCGACGCGTCCGCTCATCCGGTCACCGGGCAGGTTGGCGTAGGCGCGTGCAGCCGGTAAAGACTGCCGCCATGACCCTGCGTACCTTGTTCGCCTTGCCCCTCCTCGCTTTGCTCCCCGCCGCCGCGCCTGGCGCGAGCGTGGAAGTGCGGATCGAGAAGCTGCGCAATGCCAAGGGCGTGGTTCATCTCTGCCTCACCGCCAACGCGGCGCATTTTCCGGATTGCGCGGGCGACCCGAAGGCCAAGAAGAAGTCGGTTCCCGCCGGAAGCGCGGCAAGCGTGACCATCGGCGGCGTGGCGCCGGGCGCATACGCCCTTTCGGTCTTCCACGACGAGAACGGGAACACGAAGTTCGACACCTTTCTCAAAATACCCAAAGAGGGCTTTGGTTTTTCACGCAATCCAACGGTGCGTTTCGGCGCGCCGAAGTTCGCCCAGGTCCGCTTCGAAGTCGGCGCGGGCATCGCGCGCCAAACCGTTCGAATGCAATACCTTCTTTAGTCCATGTGGACCAGCGCAGTCGCCGCCCGTAGCTTTCGGGTGGGATGGGGAAAGACTGCGTGAGGTTTGATGCTGCGCTGCGACCACCCCGTTTCCCAAGTGGCTGAGCCGCACACGGCGGCGCCCACGCTGCCGCCGATGGACGTGCTGCTCGCCGCGCCGCGCGGTTTCTGCGCGGGGGTGCGCCGGGCGATCGAGGCGGTGGAAGACGCGCTTCGGGTACACGGCGCGCCGATTTATGTGCGCCGCGCGATTGTTCACAATCTGACGGTGGTGCGCGCGCTGGAGGCGAAGGGCGCGGTGTTTGTTAAGGAGCTTAGCGAGGTCCCGGAGGGCGCCACGGTGGTGCTCTCCGCGCATGGCGTTCCGCGTGCCGTTTTGGCGGAGGCAGAGGAACGGCGGCTGCGCACGGTTGATGCTGTGTGCCCGCTGGTCGCCAAGGTTCACCGCGAAGTGGTTCACCACCATCGCGGCGGGCGGCGGGTGGTGCTGATCGGCCATGCGGGCCACCCGGAGATCGTGGGCACTCTGGGCCAGGTGCCGGAAGGAAGCGCGCTGGTCGTGGAGACGGAAGCGGACGTTGCGGCGCTGCCGATCGAGCAAGCGAGCCCAGTCGCTTATGCGGTGCAAACCACCTTCTCTGTTGACGAAGCCGCCTCCGTCGTGGTCGCGCTCAGGGACCGCTTTCCCGACCTTGCGGCGCCGCCGGCAAGCGACATCTGCTACGCGACCAGCAATCGCCAGGCGGCACTGAAGGAGATCGTCGGGCAGGTCGACGCAGTGATTGTCGCGGGCGAGCATTTCTCCTCCAACGCCTGCCGCCTGGCGGAGGTGGCACGGGCGTCCGGCTGCCCCTCGGTGCAGCTCGTGGCCGCGGCGGAGGAGATCGACTGGGCGCTTCTGCGCGGCCGCCGCAGGATCGGCATCACCGCCGCCGCTTCGACGCCGGAGAGCGTGGTCGGCGGCATCCTGGAGGCGCTCGGCAAGCGCTTCGCCGTCACCGTCCGTGAGGCGGAAGGGGCGGCTGAGGAGAGCGTCTTCTTCAAACCGCTGAAAGTAGCGTGATGGCGACGGCGCTTCGCCCCTGCCCTACGCTTGAAGCGCCGATGAAGCGGATCGCGGCTGAGATCGACCGGCTGCTCGACCAATTGCTGCCGGTGCCGGACGATGCCAGCGCGCGGCTCTATGAGGCGATGCGCTATGCGGCGATCGGCGGCGGCAAGCGGCTTCGGCCGCTGCTGGTGGTTGCCTCCGGGAGCCTGTTCGGCGTCCCTGCCCTTCAGGCGCTTCGGGCGGGCGCGGCGGTGGAATGCCTGCACGTCCAATCGCTGATCCACGACGATCTCCCCTGCATGGACGACGACGACCTGCGGCGCGGGCGGCCGACGGTGCACAAGGCGTTCGATCAGGCCACCGCAGTGCTGGCCGGCGACGCGTTGATGGCGCTCGCGTTCGAGGTACTTGCAGCGCCGGAAACCCACCCCGATCCCGCGGTGCGGGCGGAGCTGGTCTGCGAACTTGCCCGGGCGGTCGGCGCGGCGGGCATGGCGGGCGGCCAGATGCTGGACCTGTGCGCAGGCGATGCCGCTTTGGACATCGACGGCGTCACCCGGCTGCAGCGGCTCAAGACCGGCGCGTTGATCGGCTGGTGCGTGGAGGCGGGCGCGATCATGGGCGGCGCGCGGCGCGAGGAGCGGGTCGGGCTGCGCGGCTACGCCCAATGCGTCGGCCTGGCCTTCCAGATCGCCGACGACCTGCTCGACGCCGGCGGCGACGAAGCCAAGGTCGGCAAGCGGCTCGCCAAGGATGCGGATCAGGGCAAAAGAAGCTTCGTCACCCTGCTTGGCGTCGAGCGGGCGCGGCGGCAGGCGGATCTGCTTGCCGAGCAAGCGGTGGAACACCTACGCCCGTTCGGCCAGCGCGCCGCGATCCTGGAGGCGATTGCGCGCTTCGCGGTGGCGCGCGATCATTAGGCGCTAGATGCCGGCTTCGACCGCGATCCGGATTGCGTCGGCCGAGGTCGGCGCGCCCAGGCGCTGAAGCAATGCCGCGCGGTGCATCTTCACCGTTTTTTCGTTAATGCCGAGGCGCGGCGCGATCTGCTTGTTGCGGTAGCCCAGCATCATTTCGTGAAGCACCTGGCGCTGGCGAATGGTGAGGCCGTCCACAAGGCTTCGCGCCCGCTGCCGCCGCACCGGCTCCGCCGTTTCCTGGTCCTCCGGAAGAGCGATCTGGGAGCCGATGAAGTAGCGCGGCTCGCCGTCAGGGCCGAACACCGGCGCGATCATTACCGTGTTGCGGAAGCTGCTGCCATCCTTGCGGTAGTTGAGGATTTCGGCGAGCGCCGGCTGCCGCTTGTGCACCGCCTCGCGAAGGATGCGGCGGGGTTCGGCTTCAGTGCCAGTGCCGCCGAGCAAGCGGCAGTTGCGGCCGATCAGCTCTTCTTCCGAATACAAGGTCAGTGCAAGGAAGGCGGCGTTGACAGCGACGATCGGGTAATCGGGCACGCGCGCGTCGGTGATCACCGTTGCAACGGGCGTGTGGGCAATCGACGCGAACAAACCGCTGTCGAAATCCTCGTCTTTTTGCTTGAACGGGGCAGTCACGCTGCCTGTTTATCGCGAAGCTGCGGATTTGGCGAGAGTGTCACGCTCTGGAGCTTACCGAGGGAATGAGGGTGGTGGAGCTGAGGGGAATCGAACCCCTGACCTCTGCAGTGCGATTGCAGCGCTCTCCCATCTGAGCTACAGCCCCGCGCCATTTGGCGACCCGGTTTTCTCCGCCGAACGGAGCTGGGATGCCGCTTCCGATAGCGGCCCGCAGGCGCTTTCGCAATGCGCCAATTCGTCGGGCGCCCAGCGGTGCCGCCGCTAACCTATGTTCGTTTCGGCGACGCGCCCGAACGTTCCGGCCCGGGGCACGGAACGACGGCGCTCCCCCTCTTGTTCTTCCCATCAGAACCGCAGGCGCGATGGCTTTCGCGCGAGTTTGGTGCGGGCGCAGCCAAGGAGAGTAAGCATGGGCAATGACGATCGCTACGGCGGAGGCCGTGAAGGTGGACGCGGCTTTGACGGCGGCCGGGGCCGCGACTGGCGCGACGAAGATCGCGGGCGCGGCTGGAACGAAGGCCGGCGCGAAGCAAGCGGCTGGGGACCGGCACCGGGCGGCGATCGCGGACGCGGCGGCGGCGGCGGCGGTCATGACGATCGCGGCTTCTTTGAACGGGCGACGGAAACCGCGCGCTCCTGGTTCGGCGGCGACGACGATCACGGGCATGGCGGCGGACGCGGCGGCTACGAGCGTGAGCGCGGCGGCGGCGGCGATTCGCATCGGGACAACGGCTTCAACGAAGGCGGCCCGGGCAACCTCGGCGGCGGCGGCTTCGGCGGCGGCTGGGGCAACCAGCAGGCGGAAAGCTGGAACCAGGATCGTCCGGGCCGTCCGGGCTGGTTCACCGACTCGGTGGGCGGCGAGCGCGGCAACCGTCCCGGCGCGGGCGGCGGCAGCGACCACCATTATGGCGCGCGCGGCCAGCACCGTCCCGAGCAGGGCGGCGGCGGCGGTTTCCGTGATCAGCATGGCGGCCCTGGTGGCAGCGGCTTCGCGCAATCGCACGGCGGCGGCGGCCCGCAAAGCTACTCGCCGATGACTGGCGATTACGGCCGCGGAAGCCAGATGCACGATCCGCATTATTCTGAGTGGCGCCAGCGCCAGATCGAGCAGATCGACCGCGATTATGAGGAATATCGCCGCGAGCATCAGTCGAAGTTCGAAAACGACTTCGGCAACTGGCGCTCCAAGCGGCAGGGCCAGCGCCAGATGGTCGGCCAGGCGCAGGAGCATATGGAAGTGATCGGATCGGACGGCACCCATGTCGGCACCGTCGACAAGGTGCGCGGCGACCGGATCATCCTGACCCGCAGCGACCCCAATGCCGGCGGCATCCACCATTCGGTGCCCTGTTCCTGGGTCGAGACGGTCGCCGACAAGGTGATGCTCAACCGCACCGCGGAGCAGGCGATCGCCGAATGGCGCGACGAGGACCGCAACCGCGCATTGTTCGAGCAGCCGAACGGAGGAAGCGAGGGGCCGCACATGCTCAACCGCAGCTTCTCCGGCACCTATAGCGAACGCGGCGACGGCGGCGATCGCAAGGAATAGTCCGCTGCCCCGCTTGGAGGGGCAAGGACCGAAGAAGCGGCCCGGCTGTGTACGCGACAGCCGGGCCGTTTTGACTCCGCGCAATGGGCGAGGCATGCGCGGCAGGCACCAAGAGGGATGACGACATGACCGATACAACGCGCGCCTGGCACCTCAAGTCGCGGCCGACGGCCACGCCGACGATGGACAATTTCGAGCTTGGCGACGCGCCGCTTGCACCCCTTCAGGACGGCTGGGTGCGGGTGGAAAATAGCTGGCTGTCCGTCGACCCGTACATGCGCGGGCGGATGAATGACGTGAAGAGCTATGTGCCGCCGTTCGAAGTGGGTGCGCCGCTGCAAGGGGGCGCGGTCGGCAAGGTGGTGGAGAGCCGGTCGCCCAGCCACGCCGTCGGCGACACCGTGTTCCACATGCAGGGCTGGCGCGAAGCCGCGACGGGGCCTGCCGAGACGTTCAACAAGGTGCCGCCGCTTCCCGTTGAGGACCATCAGTGGCTCGGCAATCTCGGCCTGACGGGCGCAACAGCCTATTTCGGGCTGCTCCGCGCGGGCCAAGCGAAGGAAGGCGACATCGTCTTCGTCTCGGCCGCCGCGGGCGCGGTGGGCTCGGCGGTGGTGCAGATCGCCAAGGCCAAGGGCATGACAGTGATCGCCTCCGCCGGCGGCGCCGACAAGGTGGCGTGGGTCAGCGAACTCGGCGCCGACGCGGCGATCGACTACAAGGCTGAGCCGATCGTGAAGGGCCTGATGGCGGCGGCGCCGAAGGGTATCGATGTTTACTTCGACAATGTCGGCGGCGACCATCTCGACGCCGCCTTCGCCGCGGCGCGCAACAACGCCCGCTTCGCGATCTGCGGCATGATCGACAGCTACAATGGCGGCGAGCCGGCGGCATTCCGCTACATCATGCGGGTGATCGCGGCGCGGATCATGCTCAAGGGCTTCATCTACACCGATTACATGGCCGAAATGCCCGACTTCTACCGCGACATGGGCGGCTGGATCGCAAGCGGCCAGGTGCAGAGCCGGGAAACGGTGCGCGAGGGGCTGGAGGCGACTCCGCAGGCGTTCCTCGACCTGTTCAGCGGCGGGAATATGGGGAAGATGCTGGTGAAGCTTTGAGGCTTACGCCGCCACCTCCGCCAAGCGCTGCTTGATCTGGACGAGGTCGGCGACAAATCGTGCATATTCTTCGTCGCGGTTGTCGCGGACGCGGAGGAGGAAGCTGGGGTGGACGGTGACCCAGGCTTCGCCGCCGCCGGGAAGCGGGTGGGCCTGGCCGCGGACGCTTGAAATTGTGACGGCGCGGTGGAAGATCGATCGCGCGGCGGTGGCCCCCAAGGCGACGGTGACGGCGGGGCGGATGAGGCTTCGTTCCTGCTCGATCCACCAGCGGCAGGCGTCGATCTCACCGCCATTGGGCTTGGCGTGGAGGCGGCGCTTGCCGCGCGCTTCCCATTTGAAGTGCTTCACCGCGTTGGTGACGTAGGCGGAGGAGCGGTCGATCCCGGCCTCGCCGAGCGCCCGGTCGAATAGCTGGCCGGCGGGGCCGATGAAGGGGCGGCCGGCAAGGTCCTCCTGATCGCCCGGCTGCTCGCCGACGAACATCAGCCGCGCGTCGAGCGGGCCCTCCCCGAACACCGTCTGGGTGCCGGTGCGGTAAAGGGGGCAGCGGGTACAGCCCATTGCCTCGTCGCGAACGCCTTCCCAGGCGATGCTGACGTTGCCGCCGATTGACTCCCTCGACACTTCCACCATCTTCGCCTCGCGCGCCTGCGCCCCAGCAATAAGCTCGCCGACCAACGCCGTTTCCGGCATGTTTTTCCAATACTTCTTGGGCATCTCCTTGGTCATCGCGCCGATCTTGAGGCGGGCGGGATTGAAGATGGAGGCGTAATAGGTCTTCCACACCTCCTCGACCGGATCGCCTTCGGGGGCGGAGGCGCGGGTGGCGCCGGGGCTTTCCGTTATCTTCTCGCCGTCCCAGTGCACGCAGAGTTCCGGCGTCAGGATCGACCAGCGCATCGACGCGAAGCGGCGGGCGAAGAAAAGCGAGCCGGCGCGGACGATGTGGTGATCGGGCTCGAACCAGGCGACGAAGCGGGTGCCCCCTTCTTCCGCCTCCACTTCGCGGAAGCGGACGAATGCGTGCATCTTGTGGATGTCGCGGCGGACTTCCTTGGCCATCCGCTCGAGCCGGCGGAGCAAGGGCGCGGCGCTGTCCTCCATCGCCTTCGGCTGATCGCGGATGCGAAGGAGGAGGGCGTAGAGTAAGGCGAAGCGTTCGGGGTCGCTGTGGCAGATGGCGGAGCGGGCGAGGGTGACGAAGGCCTTGGGGACGGAGAAAGCCGGGGCGTTGGCGGGCGGCAAGGGTGCCGCGTCGCCGCCGCCGCCGAACAGATCTCCGCCACTTGCACCCGCGCGCCAGGCGACGGCTTCGGCGGGGACGCCGGCAACCGCAAGCGCCCGGGCAGCGTCGCGCCAGGCTTCGAAATCGTCGGAGGCTTCGAGCTTTACCGTGTGCATGCCACTTGCCCTAACGCGCGCGGAAGCATAGCGGCCCAGCGCTCTGGAGAACCGATCTATGCCAAACGCCGCCCGCATCCTGACCGGACTTGCCCTGGGGCTCGTGCTCGGCGCCCTTGGCGCCTGGCTGAAGTGGCCGATGGACGGCGCACTTGCCATTGCGGGCGCGGTGGGCGGCCTGTGGCTGGACGCGCTGCGGATGACGATCGTGCCGCTGGTGGTGTCGCTGATCGTCACCGGCATTGCGGGCGCGGCGGCGACGGCTGGCGCGGGCGGGTTGACCCGGCGCGCTTTCACCTTGTTCGCGCTGCTGCTGCTCGCGTCGGCGGTGACGGCCGCCTTGCTGGGCCCGCTGCTGCTCGGCGCCTGGGCGCCGCCCGCAGGCGCGGTTGAAGCCCTGCAGGCCGGCCTCGGCGCAGCGCCGGCACCCCCGGCTCCGCCGGCCGGCGAATGGATCCGCTCGCTGGTTCCGACCAACGTCATATCCGCGGCGGCGGAAGGGGCGATCGTGCCGCTCACCATCTTCTCGCTAGTCTTCGGGCTGGCGGTGTCGCGACTGCCGGAAGGGAGCCGGGGGCACGTGCTGGACGTGTTTCAGGCGGTAGCCGACACCTTGCTGGTAATCGTGCGCTGGGTGCTGCTACTGGCGCCGATCGGCGTTGCGGCGCTCGGCTTCGGGGTCGGCGCCAAGCTGGGCGTCGGCGCGGGCGCGGTGCTGGCGCATTATGTCGCTGTGCAGATTGCGGTGATCACCCTGATCGGCCTTGCCATGTACGGCGTGGCGGTGGCGCTCGGCCGGGTGAAGCTCAAGGATTTCGCCCGCGCCGCGGCGCCGGCGCAGGCGGTGGCTTTTTCCACGCAGAGTTCTCTCGCCTCCATGCCGCCGATGCTGGCCGGGGCTGAGAAGCTGGGGCTGAAGGCTGGCGTGCCGGCGGTGGTGCTTCCACTCGCGGTGGCGGTGTTCCGGATTGCCGCGCCTTCCTCAATCGTCATCGTCGTGCTTGCCCTTGCCCGGATCAACGGGGTGGAGATCGGGTGGGGAACCATGGCGGTGGTGGTGGGGATGGCGACGCTCAACACGCTGGTAATTGCCGGGCTGCCCAACCAGATCACATTCTTTGCCGCCTACGCGCCCCCTGCCCTCGCCGCCGGCGTGCCGATCGAGTTGCTGCCGCTGTTCCTGGCGATCGATACCATTCCCGACATGTTCTACACGGTCGGCAACGTCACCGCAGACATGGCCGTCACCGCCGCCGTGGCGCGCGAGGAGCAGGCCTAGGCCGCGAACAGTTCGAGCTGTTCGGTTTTGGGCTTGAGCCATTGCTGGAGATCGGCGCGATCGGTGAGAAGGGTTGGGCGCCAGTCCTCGGCGATCAGGAACGGGCGGATCTTTGCGACGGAGACGGTGAGGCGGCCGACGTCGGCAAGCGTCAGCCGGCGCCAGCGGCGCGAGGCGATGAGCTTGTCCACCGCCTTCACGCCGAGGCCGGGGACGCGGAGCAGGGACTCGCGCGGGGCGCGGTTGACGTCGACCGGGAAGTTGCCGCGGTGCTTCAGCGCCCAGGCGAGCTTCGGATCGATGTCGAGCGGGAGCATGCCCGACGGATCGGCGGCATCGACCACGTCCTGCGGCGAGAAGCCGTAGAAGCGCATCAGCCAATCGGACTGGTAGAGGCGGTGCTCGCGCATCAGCGGCGGGCGGTTGAGCGGAAGAACCGCGCTTGCGTCAGGGATCGGCGAAAAGGCCGAGTAGTAGACCCGGCGGAGGCGGAAGCGGTCGTAGAGGGTGCTTGCCCGGACGACGATGTCCTTGTCGGTGGCTGCGTCGGCGCCGACGATCATCTGGGTGGACTGCCCGGCGGGGGCGAAGCTCGGCGCGGACTTGAAGCGCTTCTTGGAGTCGGCGCCTTCCTCGATCGCCCCCTTCATGTCGCCCATCGCGCTTTCGATGCGGGCGCCGTCTTTCTCCGGCGCGAGGCGCTTCAGGCCGCCGACGGTGGGGAGCTCGACGTTGATCGAGATGCGGTCGGCGTAGAGGCCGGCCTGGCGCACCAGCTCGGGATCGGCGTCCGGAATGGTCTTCAGGTGGATGTAGCCGCGGAACTGGTGGTCCTCGCGAAGGCTGCGCGCCACCTCGACAATCTGCTCCATCGTGTAGTTGGAGGAGGCGATGATGCCCGAGGAGAGGAAGAGGCCTTCGATATAGTTGCGGCGGTAGAAAGACAAAGTGAGCTCGACCACTTCCTCCGGCGTGAAGCGGGCGCGGCGGACGTTGGAGCTCTTGCGGTTGATGCAATAATGGCAATCGAAGATGCAGCTGTTGGTCAGCAGGATCTTGAGCAAAGAGATGCAGCGGCCGTCCGGCGCATAAGCGTGGCAGATGCCCATGCCCTCGGTGGAGCCGACGCCTTTGCCGTCCTTGCTGTCGCGCTTCGCGGTGCCGGACGAAGCGCAGGACGCGTCATATTTGGCCGCGTCGGCAAGGATTGCGAGCTTTTCGCGGGTGTCGAGCCGGGCCATCCGTTCGATATATGTTCACGGCGGCGAAACGTCTAGTAGGACTTCTCCAACACGCTGATTTCGCGGTGCTTGTTCGACCCGATACGGTGCTTCAGGACCTCCAAAGGTCCCAATGTTCCCACTCGTATCATACGCCGGCGGCGGCCCTCAGCGCCTGATGGACGATGGCGGTGAGGTTGCCGTCGCCGGAGAGGCCGCGATCCTTCAGAAAGGCGCGGATGGCGGCGCGCGTAGCTTCGCCGACGAGACCGTCCACGCCCTTGGGATCGTAGCCGAGATAGACCAACCGCGCCTGGGCAGCCCGGACGGCGAGCTTGGGCGGCAGGGCCTTGAAGGCGGCGTGGGCGGCGTGGAGTTTCACGTCATATTTGTTCTTCGCGTAGCTTGGGCCGTTGTAAATCGCCGCGACGCGCGGCCAGTCGCCTTTGCGGAAGGCGGCGGCGAGGGCCGGATCGGCGCGGATGAAGCGGACGCAGCCGTCGAGCTGGGCGTCCTCGCTGTCGAGGAACGCTTCGATCATCGCAGCGGCCGAGGGGTAACCGAGCCTCGGTGCATTGAAGCCCATGATCTGGCCGAGTCCCCAGGAGGCGCTTTCCAGCGCCGCGTCACGGTCGAGGCGGAGTGCGCGTTCCAGCCGGCGATATTCGTCGGCGCCGCCAAGGTAGCCGCCGGTGCGGCTGTTGCTGATCTCGGGATGCGCTTCGCTGTACCGGCCGCCGGTGCGGCGGTGGAAGATGTGGCGTTCGAACAGGATCTTGGGCCGGCGATCGGGCAGAAAGCCGAAGCCCTTGGTCTCGACCGCGAGCAGAGCCCAGAGCGCCGCCCGGCCGTTGCCGAGTTTGCGGCTTGCCGAAGCGAAGCCCCCTTCCGAAATCGGAGCCCCCGCCCCCACGAACTTGTCAGCCATCGCTTGTCCCCACCAGCTCAGGCGGAAAGATAAGGCGCCTGCGGGGAAAGAACAAGAGGTGAACAGTTAGCGCGTGCGGGTGGCCTCCACCGCGGCGATGGCTTCGGCGACCGCGGCTTCGATGCCGAGGTTGCTGGTGTCGAGCAGGTAGGCGTCTTCGGCCTTCACCAGGGGCGCGGCGGCGCGGCCGCTGTCGCGGGCGTCGCGCGCCTGAATGTCGAGCAGGACGTCATCGAAATGGACGTTGAGTCCCATGCGGAGGAGCTCGTCGAAGCGGCGGCGGGCGCGGACTTCGGGGGCTGCCGTGATGAACAGCTTGGCGGTGGCCTCGGGCGCGATGACCGTGCCGATGTCGCGGCCGTCGAGAACCGCGCCGCCGGGCTGGCTGGCGAAATCGCGCTGGCGCTCGATCAAGGCGGATCGGACCAGCGGGTAGGCCGAAATGCGCGAGGCGATGCCGCCGACGGTCTCGCTCTTCAGCTCCGGATCGTCGAAGTCCGTTTGCTCGAAATCGCAGGCACGTGCGGCGGCGAATTCGCTTTCCGGATCGCCGCCCCAGCGCAGCAGGTTGAGGCCGACGGCGCGGTAGAGGAGGCCGGTGTCGAGGTGCGGCAGGCCGTAATGGCGGGCGAGCGCCTTGGCGATCGTGCCCTTGCCGCTGGCCGCGGGTCCGTCGACGGCGATGATCACGAGGCGAGCCTTTCGAGCTGGGATTCGAATTGGGGGAAGCTAGTGTCCACGGGAGCCATGTCGCGAACCTCTATCGCGGCGCGCGCATGGAGGCCAGCGACGGCGAAGCTCATCGCGATGCGGTGGTCGAGGCGGGGGTCGATCGCCGCGCCGCCGGGGAGTGGATCGCCGCCGCTGCCGGTGACGGCGAGGCCGTCTTCGCTTTCGGTGGCCGGGACGCCGATTGCGGCAAGGCCGGCGGCCATGGCGGCGAGACGGTCCGATTCCTTCACCCGGAGTTCGGCGAGGCCGGAGGTGCGGCTGGTGCCGTGGGCAAAGGCGGCGGCGATGAAGAAGATCGGGAATTCGTCGATCATGGAGGGCGCGAGGTCCGGCGGCACGTCGACGGCGCGCAAGGCGGAGTGGCGGGCGGTGAGGTCGGCGACCGGCTCGCCGCCTTCGTCCCGCCGGTTAGAGAAAGTGAGATCGGCGCCCATTTCGCGCAGGATGTCGAACAGGCCGGCGCGGGTCGGGTTGATGCCGACGCCTTCGACCTGCACTTCGGAGCCGGGAACGATCAAAGCGGCGACGAGCAGGAAAGCGGCCTGGGAGGGATCGGTGGGCACCGCGATGCGCTGCGGCTTGAGCTCGGCCTCGCCGCGCAGGGAGAGGAGACGCCCCTCCCCCGTTTCCTCTATCTCCAGATCGGCTCCGGCGGCCAAGAGCATGCGCTCGCTGTGGTCGCGGGTGGGGATCGGCTCCAGGATGCGGGTCACGCCGGGGGTGTTGAGGGCGGCGAGAAGCAATGCCGATTTCACCTGCGCCGACGCGACCTCCACGCGGTGGAAGAGCGGCGCGGCGGGCGCGTAACCGTGGAGGGTGAGCGGCAGGCGTCCGCCCGGCGCGGCAGTGAAGCTGGCGCCCAGGCGCGAAAGCGGCGCGATTACCCGGTTCATCGGGCGGCGCGACAAGGAGGCGTCGCCGGTGAAGGTGGCGGTGAGCGGGTGGCTGGCGAGAAGGCCCATGAGGAGGCGCGCGGAGGTGCCGCTATTCCCCATGTCGAGCGCTTCCGCGGCCTGGAGCAAAGCCCCGGTGCCGACGCCGTCTACCGTCCAGCCCTCGCCCTCCCGCCTGATCGTCACGCCGAGGGCGCGCAAGGCCGAGGCGGTGGAGAGAACGTCCCCTCCCCCCGACAGGCCACGGATCTCACTCCGGCCGCGGGCGAGTGCGGAGAGGATCAAAGCCCGGTGGGAGATCGACTTGTCGCCGGGCACGGCGCCGGTCCCGCGCAAGGGGCCGCTGGCGGTGAAAACGCCCGGTCTCGGCTTGGCCTGCTGCATGGGCTTGGCTTTGACAGCGGGGAACCCATGTGGCAAGGCGCGGCCGATCAGGCCTGTCCGGCACCTCGCCCGCGGCCGTTTTTCATCAATTTCGATGTTGGAGTTTCTCACCGATGGTGAAGGCTGAATGGGGCACGAAGCGTAGCTGCCCGAAGTGCGGAACGCGCTTCTACGATCTTGGCAAGGAAGACCCGGTAACCTGCATCGAATGCGGCGTGGCTTGGGATCCGGAGCCGGTGCTCAAGTCCAAGCAGCCGATGCCGTTCGACGCGCCCAAGAAAGAGGCCGTGGTCGATGAGAAGGAAGACGCCGATCTGGCCGCCGAAGAGCTCGAGATCGACGAAGACGCCGAAGAGAATCCGGACGACGAAGTCGATCTTGGCGGCGACGACGATATCGGCGTTCCGGGCGCCGGCGACGACGACGAAGAGGTCTGATCGCCGGGCGCAAGCCTATGCTTGCTAAAGGACGCCGCGTCTCTTAAAGGCGGCGTCCGCAGGCCCTTTCAGGGGGCCGCGCCGCACCGCCCCCCCAGGGCGGTTTCGCGAAAGGTTCGGGGCCGTAGCTCAGCTGGGAGAGCGCTGCAATGGCATTGCAGAGGTCAGGGGTTCGATCCCCCTCGGCTCCACCATTTCGTTGATCATCACCCACCGAGCGTCGGTTTAGCGCGGCTGAATAGCAGCGGCGTCAGAGCCGCTGCGCGCGCCATTATTGCAAGGCGGAGAGGTCCAGCTGGCGGGCGAAGCGCGCTCCGAAGCGGTTGCCGTCCGACCAGCGCACCTCGGCATCCACCGCGCCCAGCTTGGGCAAAAGCAGAGCGACCTCGGCACCCGCGGCGATGGCTTGCCGCGCCTCCCCCATGAAGCCCGAGCGCGAGATGTCGCGCACCCGACAGGAGGCGACGGTGCCGTCGGCGAACTGCAGCTTGGTGGGCATGGAAACGGACGCCCTCAAAGCCCGGGTCGCGACCGCGGGAGGCTTGACCCGCGAGCGGATCACGGCGCGTTGCAGGCGGGCGGTCAGTTCGCGCGTGTTCAAGGGCTTGGGAAGGCAATCGTCGGCGCCCAGCTGCAAGAGGCGCACGATGTCGTCCTCCGACTGGCGGCTGACGAGCATCAGAACCGGCGTGTCGCGGAAGCATTCCTGCTGCTTGATCCATTGCAGCGGATCCGAGCCTTCGATCTGGGGCAGGAGATCGTCGAGGATGATCGCGTCGTAGTCGGCGTCGCCAAGCTTCTGCGCCAGCTTTTGCGAGGTCGTGACGCTGTCCACCAGATAGCCGAGCTGCTCCAGCCGGAAGCGAAGCAGCTCAAGGACCAGGTCCTCGCGATCCGCGATCAGCAGCCGCGCAGCTTTAACGGGCGAGTGGAACATCCGTTCAGGCTAGCGCAGATTGCCTAACGCGGGCTTAACCCTGAGGCCGCCTCCGGTGCCGTTTCAACGGAAGGACGCGCGTGGGTAGCCTTACCCACGTGCCCTTCCCTGCTCGTTACTGCGGAGTCTCGCCCGCGCCCTGGAAGTCGAAGCCGGGCTCGGGCCGCTTCTTGTTCGTCTGCCCGCCGAAATTGTAGCTCAGGCCGAGCAGAACGATGCGGCCGGTGCCCGTCTGGACGAAGCGGTCGCGGATGGTCGGCGTTTCGAAGACGGAGACCTGGCGGGCGGTGTTGAGCACATCCTGGCCGGTGACGAGCAGGCTGAAGCGGTCATTGACCTTGCGGCGGTAGCCGACGTTGAGGATGCCGCCCGACTTGCGGTAGCCCTGCGGCAGGAGCTGCTTGCCGGCGTAGACCGCGTTGACCTGGAAGAAGTCCTTGGGCGTCGGCTGCCAGCTCAAGTTCGCGCGCACCGTGCCGGTGACGCCGGAGCGCGGAGTCGAGACGTTGCCGATGCGCGGGTCGATCTCGTTCCAGAGCAAGGTGGCGGACGCATTGTAGGTGATCGTCTTGCTGAAGCGGCCGTTGGCGATCGCCTCCACGCCCACCCGCTCGGCGGTGGCGAGGTTGGCGCGGGTGGTGAGGAAGACGCCGCCGCCGAGGTCGCTGAGGATGTCGGTGACACCGCCGCGCGAGCGCCGGTAGAAGCCGGTCAGCGAGTAGAACTGGCCGGCCTTGCGGTGCTGCCAGCCGAGTTCGAACGAATCGGTGATTTCGGGAAGCAGGTTGGGGTTGCCGCGCCGCACGTTCTGCGGGTCGACGTAGAAAGTGTAGGGGTTGAGATCCGGCGGGCTCGGCCGCTGGATGCGGCGGCTGTAGCTGCCGCGCAGCTGATCGGTCTTGGAAAGTTCATAGGTGGCGTGCAGCGTCGGGTAAGCGCGGAAATAGTCGCGGTCGAAGCTGACGTTGTCGGTGATCTGATCGATGGTGGTTTCGACCTGCTCGAGGCGGAGGCCGGCCTGGACGTTGAACTTGCCCATCGAGAAGCGGTAGGTGCCGAAGATCGCGTGGATCGTCTGGTCGTATTCGAAGTCGTTCGACAAACCGGGGATCGGCTGCAGGGTCCCGAAGCTGGTGCCGCGCAGGCCGCTATATTCGAAGTCCGCCTGGTTGAAATTGCCCTGGTAGCCGAGGTTGATCGAGCCATCCTTGCCGACCGGCTTCTTGTAGTCGAGCTTGGCGGTGACTTCGCTGCGGTCGCCGGCGTTGCGGATGCGTTCAAAGGTGGTGGGGGCAACGGCGAAGTCGGTGACTGCCTCGACTTCGCGGCGGAGCTTGCCCTTCTCGACCTCGAGATCGGCGACCAGTTCGTGGTCCTTGCCGGGAAGCGTGGTGCGCCAGGACGCGCGGGCGCCGATGCCCCGCTGCATCAGGTTGATGTCGTTGACGCGGTCGTAGGAGGTGGCGGCGTTCGAGCTGACGAAATCGTCGATGCGGTCGACCTGGCTCCGGCCTTCGCGATAGTTGATCTCGGTGCTCAGCCGGTTCTTTTTGTTGAGGTCGTACTCGACGCCGACGCGGGCGCTCTGGCCTCGGTTGGTGGTGTCGAGCTCGGACTCCTGAACGCTGGTGACGGTGTTGCCGTTAGCGTCGGTGCGGGAGCGGGTTTGGGTGCCGCGCGCTTCGCCGGTCATGCGGCGGTAGCCGGCGTCGCCGGTAACGGTGAGCGGACCGGAGGAATGGGCGCCGCTCACGTTCAGCGCACCGCGACCCTCGAGGCCGACATTGGCGCGGACGGTGGCGGAGGTGGTGTCCTTGCGCGCTTTCTTGGTGACAAGGTTGATGACGCCGCCGGAGCCTTCGGGGCTGAGCGCCGCGCCGGGATTTGTGATGACTTCGACGCGCTCGATCTGCCCGGCGGACATGGAGAGGAGCACGTCGCCGCGCGATTCGCCGCGCAGCATGCCCGACGGACGGCCGTCGATCAGGATCTCGACGCCGGGATCGCCGCGCAGGCTGACCCTGCCCTGGAGATCGACCTCCACGCCGGGAACCACGCGAAGGGCGTCGGCGACGCTGCCGGTCTGCACCTGAAGGTCGTTGGCGACGCTGAAGCTTGTGCGGTCGGGGGTGGAGATTACTTCGGAGCGGGTGCCGGTGACGGTAACCTGCTGCTCGTTCCCCGGGGCCGGTGCCGGCTTTGTCGCAGGTTCGGCGGCGGGCGCCGGCTGCGCTTGCGACGCCGTTTGCCCGGCGGCGGCGGCGGCGGGTGCCGCAACCGACGCCGCGGCGATCGCAAGGATCGATCCGCAGAAATGAAGGTGTTGCTTGATCATGATGTTCGCCCCGTAACCCGCTATGTTGGCGGTTGATTGCCTGATCCCGGTGCAGAAACGATGGAGACGGCGTGTTCATCTGCCTGTTTCCACCCGGTCCTACTGTGTTAGCGATGTGCTACACCAATACGCAGTCGTCAATGGAAATCGGCGCAATTTGCTGCGCTGCCACGCTTTTCGCAATTTCGGATAAGAGAGGTGCCAGCCGAGGCGGGGCGCGCTAGACCTTGGCGCATGCGCATCCTTCTTCTGCTCTCGCTCCTCGTCGCCGCCCCTGCCGCCGCGCAGCCCGAAGCGGCCATACTGCTTCGTCCAGCCCGAGTGTTCGACGGAGTCGATCCGCGCCCGCACGAAGGGTGGTCGGTGCTGGTGCGCGGCGACAGGATCGAGGCGGCGGGGCCGAACCTGCCGATGCCGGCGGGCGCGGAGGTGATCGACCTGCCGGGGACGACCCTGATGCCGGGCATGATCGAGGGCCATTCGCACCTCTTCCTCCACCCCTATAACGAAACCAGCTGGGACGATCAGGTGCTGAAGGAGCCGGAGGCGCTTCGCACCGCGCGGGCGGTGAACCATGCCCGCGCCACCTTGCGCGCCGGCTTCACCACCGTGCGCGACCTCGGCACGGAGGGCGCCGGCTATGCCGATGTCGGGCTGAAGCAGGCGATCGACGGCGGCATCGTGCCGGGGCCGCGGATGCTGATCGCGACGCGGGCGCTGGTGGCGACGGGAAGCTACGGGCCGAAAAGCGCTGATCCGAACTTCCCGCTGCTGGGTGCCGAGGAAGCCGACGCGGAGCGGCTGGTGCCCGCCATTCGCCACCAGATCGGCGCGGGCGCGGACGTGGTGAAGCTCTACGGCGACTATCGCTGGCGGCCGGGCGAGGAAAGCCGGCCGACTTACACGCTGGCGGAGGTTCGTACGGCGGTGGAGGTTGCGAAGTCGGCAGGGCGGCCGGTGGCGGTGCATGCGAGCACGCCCGAAGGCATGCGCCGAGCGGCCGAAGCGGGCGCGGCGACGATCGAGCATGGCAATGGCGGCACGAGCGCGGTGTTCGCGCTGATGAAGCGGCAAGGCGTTGCCCTTTGCCCCACCCTCGCCGCGACCGACGCGATTTCCCGCTACCGCGGCTGGAGCGGCCAGGCGCCGGAGCCGCAGGCGGTGCGCGAGAAAAGGGAAAGCTTCGCCGCGGCTTTGGCGGCCCGCGTGACGATGTGCATGGGCGGCGACGTCGGCGTCTACGCGCACGGGGAGAATGCGCGCGAGATGGAGCTGATGGTGGATTACGGCATGAAGCCCGCCGCGGTGCTGATTGCCGCGACTGGCGGCAATGCGCGGATCTTCGGGCTGGAGGGCCGTTTGGGGACCGTGCGGGCGGGGCTGCTTGCCGATCTGGTGGCGGTGGAGGGCGATCCGACGCGCGACATCTCGGCCGTGCGCAAGGTGCGGCTGGTTATGAAAGGCGGCAAGGTCTTCCGCGACTAGGCGCCGACCTTCGGCGGAAGCGGGAACAGGGTGACGAAGCGGGCAAGCAGCGCTCGGTCCCCTTCCACTTGCAGCGCGCCCTCCTTCTCCAGCGCTTCCACGGGCACGCCGCCATAGACGGCGGCGGCGATTACCGGCGGCGGACCGGTCAGGATCAGGTCGGCGCCGTCGGTGCTTCCCCGCTCGGCGACGACCTCGCCGCCGGTGATACGCAGCGCATACTCCTCACGGCCTAGGCGGAGAGCAATGCGCGCCTCCAGCCCCTCGATCCGCGCGGGGTCGAACATCGTCCGGAACGAGGTGAGCAGCGACACGGCGCTGAGCGGCAGGCGGGGGTCGTGGCCCGGCGAGCGTGCCGCCCAGCGGCCGAGCGTCTGGAAGATCGGCTCGCTTTCATAGCCCCAGGGGGTGAGTTCGTAGACTTGGGCCGAGGCGGGCGGCGGAAGCTTGCGGCGGACGAGGACTCCGGCCGCTTCGAGCCCCTCCAGCCGCTGAGTGAGCACGTTGGCACTGATCCCCGGCAGGTCGGAGCGAAGATCGCTAAAGCGCTTCGGGCCGAGCAGAAGTTCGCGCATAACCAGCAGCGCCCAGCGCTCCCCGACGAGGTCGAGCGCGTGGGCGGCCCCGCAGGCATCGTCGTAGCTGCGCTTGGCCTTTGTTTCTTTTTCTAACTGCATAGTTGCTTTTTATAACTGATGCGAGCATCAAGGTCAAACAGATGATTCGCCCAACCAGGAGCAGGACCGATGCCGCAAGCCATTTTCGTGAACCTTCCGGTGGCGGACCTCGCCCGCTCGATCGCGTTCTACAAAGCGGTCGGCGCCGAGCAGAATATGCAGTTCAGCGACGAAACGGCCGCGATGATGCGCTTTTCGGACGGGATCAACGTGATGCTGTTGACCCACGAGAAATACGGGCAGTTCGCGTCCAAGCCGATCGGCGATGCGCATGCGACCTCTTCGGTGCTGCTTGCCATCCAGCTGGATAGCCGGGAGGCGGTGGATTCGATGGTGGAAGCGGCGCTTGCCACCGGCGCGCCCGAGCCGAGCCCCGTGGACGAGCATGGCTGGATGTACGGCCGCAGCTTCGAGGATCCGGACGGCCATAGCTGGGGCCCCTTCTGGATGGATGCCGCGGCCGGGGCGGAGGCGATGGCGGCGGGCTGATCTCGCAATTCGGTTGGAGATGCGGCACCTTGGCCGCGCATAAGGGGAGCAGGAACATGCCGGACACCAACAGCCACGGAAGCTTCATCTGGTATGAGCTGCTGACCACCGACGCAGACGCGGCCGCCGCCTTTTACGGCGAGGTGATCGGCTGGCGGGCGACGGAGGCCGGGGTGCCGGGCTACGACTACCGCTTCTTCTGGGCCGGCGAGCAGGGGATCGGCGGGCACATGAACATTCCCGAAGAAGGCGCGGAGCACGGCATGCGGCCGGGCTGGTACGGGTTCATCGGCGTGAACGATGTCGATGCCACCGTCGCCGCGATCGAGAGCGAAGGCGGCACGGTGCTGATGCCGGCGATGGACATTCCGGACGTGGGGCGGATGGCGCTGGTCACCGATCCGCAGCACGTCCCCTTCTACGTGATGCGCGGCTCGAGCGACCAGGCGAGCGACTCGTTCGGACGTGGCCAGGGCCATTGCTGCTGGAACGAGCTTTCCACGGCCGACCAGGGCGCCGCCCTTTCCTTTTACACCCGCCACTTCGGCTGGGAAAAAGGCGAGGCGATGCCGATGGGCGAAATGGGCGACTATGTCTTCATCAACCACGACGGCGGGATGATCGGGGCGGTGATGCCGCATGGGGGCGATGGGCCGCTGCCGGCGTGGCGCTTCTACTTCGTTGTGCCCGATATCGATGCCGCCGCGGCGAAGGTTACAGCGGCGGGCGGCGTGGTTCGCCACGGCCCGCAGGAGATTCCCGGCGGCGACTTCATGCTTGTCGCAACCGATCCGCAGGGCGCCGTGTTCGGCGCCGTCGGTGCCCGCAAATCCTGAGAAGAAAGGCTCACATCATGACCGAACAATCCGCGCTCGAGCTGTCCGTCACCCGCTTCATCGCTGCGCCGCCAGAGACGGTCTACCGCGTCTACACCGAGCGGCTGGAGGAATGGTGGGCCCCTGCCCCCTGGACGACGAAGGTGGTCGAAATGGACCTTCGCGCCGGCGGCCGCTTCGCGTTCGATATGAAGGGGCCGGAAGGCGAGAGCCACCCAAGCGACAGCGTCTATCTGGAAGTCGTTCCGGGCGAGCGGATCGTGAACACCAACGCCTTCACCGCCGGCTGGGTGCCGAAGGGCCGGATGGACAGCGACTGCGATTTTCCCTGCGTGGTAACCGTGACCTTTGAGCCGGAGGGCAGCGGTACGCGCTACACAGCCAAGGTTCGCCACTGGACCGAAGAAGCCGTGAAGGCACACGAAGCGATGGGCTTTGAACCAGGCTGGAACATGGTGACGGCGCAGCTCGCCGCGCTTGCCGAAGCCGAAGCGCAGTCGAAAGCCGCCTGAGCCGGCCCACGGGAGAAACGCCATGTCCTATTTCGACGGCTTCATCGTTGCCGTGCCGAAAGCGAACCGCGACGCTTATCTGCGCCACGCGGCGGAGGCTTTTCCGCTGTTCGAGGAATTCGGAATCCTCCGCCATGTCGAGGCATGGGCGAGCGACGTTCCCCAGGGCAAGCTGACCGGCTTCCGCAAGGCGGTGCTGGCGACGGAGGAGGAGGATGTCGTCTTCTCCTGGTTCGAATACGAATCGCGCGAAGCGCGCGACGCCGTGGTTGCGAAGATGATGGCCGATCCGCGCATGGAGGCGATGGGCGCCAATATGCCGTTCGACGGCAAGCGCATGATCTATGGCGGCTTCGCGGCTTTGCTCGACGAAGGCGCGGCGGGCGGGGCGTTCGTGGACGGGCTGGTGCTGCCGGTGCCGAACGGCAATCGCGAGGTGTATCTGAAGCTGGCGCAGAAGGCGGCGGGGGACTTCATGCGATACGGCGCGAACCGGTTGGTCGAGGCGTGGGGCGACGACGTGCAGGACGGCAAACTCACCGACTTCCGCCGGGCGGTGCTGGCGGAGGACGGCGAGAATGTCGTTTTCTCCTTTATCGAGTGGCCGGACAAGGCGACTCGCGACGCCGGCTGGGGAAAGATGATGTCCGATCCGGCCAACCAGACCCCTCCCGCCGATCAGCCGTTCGACGGCAAGCGCATGTTCTGGGGCGGGTTCGAGATTATCCTCGACAAGAAAGCGGGAGGCGCAGGCGCATGAGCGACAAGGTAAAACTGTGCTTGTGGTTCGACGGGGACGCCGAGGAGGCCGCGACTTTCTACGTGAGCCTTCTGCCCGACAGCCGCATCGATGCGGTGAACCGGTCGCCCGCTGATTATCCCGCCGGCAAAGCGGGCGACGTGCTGACGGTCGAGTTCACGCTCGCCGGGCGGCAATATGTTG